>NZ_JBGOFY010000014.1:0-132867 GCF_041520885.1 Xanthomonas sp. NCPPB 2922
ATAGCCGTAGCCGGGCAGATCCACCAGATAGCGCTCGGGCTGGATCTGGAAGAACACCAGCTGCTGGGTGCGGCCGGGCGTCTTGGACACGCGGGCCAGGGAATTTTGACGGGTCAACGCATTGAGCGCGCTGGATTTTCCGGCGTTGGAGCGGCCGGCGAAGGCGACCTCGTAGCCGCCATCGTCGGGCAATTGCCGGGCGTTATGGGCGGACAGGTGGTAGCGGGCTTGTTCGATAAGGAGCGACATCCCCCTAGGATCGCACGTTCGGCGGCCCAGGCGATTTTGCTGCACTGTTCGTTGACCCTGGCGCGAAGGCGTGTCGATAATCGGGAACGCCTGCCACAGCCAGCACCTCACGCGCGCGGGCCGGGTCCATACGGAGCTTTAGCTGATGCGCCATGCTCGTGTGCTTGTCCTTGCCGCCATTGCCGTGCCGGTCGTTGCCGCGGTGGCGTTTGCCCAGTCGGCGGTCACGCCGATCCCCGATCCGCCGCCCATCCGCGTTGCGCCGCTGGAGGTCGACCTGTCCAAGACCACCTGGGGCGATGCCAAGGCCGGCCAGGCCAAGGCCGCTGCCTGCGCGGCCTGCCATGGGCCAGACGGCAACCCGGCGGTGCCGATGTACCCGCGCATCGCCGGCCAGACCGAGCGCTACGTGGCGCACCAGGTGGCGCTGATTGCCAGCGGCGAGCGCAATACCGGCATGTCGGCGGTGATGGTGCCCTTCGTCAAGGACCTCACCGCGCAGGACATGCGCGATCTGGGCGCCTACTTCGCCACGCAGAAATCCGCCGCCGGCGTCGCCGACGATGCGGTGATCAGCGAGGGCCCCTACCAGGGCATGAAGTTCTACGAGGCCGGCGAGAAGCTCTACCGCGGCGGCGACATCGCCCGCGGCGTGCCGGCCTGCATGGCCTGCCATGGGCCCTCCGGCAGCGGCAACCCGGGGCCGGCCTACCCGCGCCTGGGCGGCCAGCACGCCGAGTACGTGGCGCGCCGCCTCAAGGAATACCAGGCCGGCACCACCCAGGAGCGCAATCCGGCGCTGTTCAATATCATGGCGCAGGTGGCCAAGCCGCTGAGCGAGCAGGAGATCCAGGCGCTGGCCAGCTATCTGCAAGGCCTGCACGACCGCGCCGACGATGCCGCGGCCGCGCAACTGCCCGCCGGGACGCCCGCACGCTCATGAGGTGAGTGCCGCGGCGGCCCATCCGCTTCGCAACGCCGGTCTTCGGGCCGGCGTTGTCGTTTCACCGCGTCGTATCACTGCAATCCATCCCCCTCGGAGCCCGCATGAACCTGTTTTCCCGTCTGTCGCTGCTGTTGTTGATCCTGCTGCCGCTGGCCGCCTGTGCCGCGGACAAGAAGGCCCCGCCGGTGGAAGGCGAGGACTATGTGCTGATCGACGGCGGCCAGCCGTATGCGCCCCTGGCGGGCAAGGTCGAAGTGGCGGAAGTGTTCGGCTACACCTGCCCGCACTGCGCCCACTTCGAGCCGACGCTGGAAGCGTGGACCGCCAAGCAGCCGGCCTATGTGCGGGTCACGCCGGTACCGGCGGCCTTTGGCGGCTTCTGGGATGCGTTCGCGCGTGCCTACTTCGCCGCCGACACGCTGGGCGTGGCCAAGCGCAGCCACCGCGCCATGTTCGACGCCATCCACGAAAAGCACACCGTGCCCACCCAGAACGTGGCCCCGGAAGAGCTGGCGGCCTTCTACGTCGCCTACGGCGTGCCGCAGCAACGTTTCATCGACACGCTCAAGAGCGCGGCGGTGGAAGACAAGGTCAAGGCCGCGCGCGAATTTGCAACGCGCGCCAAGATCCCCGGCACGCCGGCCCTGGTGGTCAACGGGCGCTATCTGATCACCGCGCGTGACTACACCGACATGCTGCGCGTGGCCGATTATCTGATTGCCCGCGAGCACGCCGCGCCGGCCGCGCGCTGAGCCGCATAACCGCCATCACGCACGGCCCGTGGCATCATGCGCCCCGCGGCCGCTGCGGCCTCCCCTTCCGCCCCACGCTGGAGATCCAATCCGATGAAGACCCGCTTCGCCCTGACGCTGATGGCGCTGCTGCCGATCCTGGTCGCCTGCAAGGCCCAGGACGGTTCGTCCGACACCGCCCCGGCGCCTGCCCCGGCTGCCGAGACCGCCACGGCGCCTGCGGCCACCCCGGCCACTGATGCCGCTGCCCCGCCTGCCGTGGGCGAGAGCGCCAACGCGCCGGCCACCGACACCGCCGCTGCGCCGCCAGCGCCGGCACCGCGTGCGCCGAACGGCCCCGAGCCGGTCGCCGGCACCGATTACCTGGATATCGAAGGTGGCCAGCCGTACCAGCAGGCCGCCGGCAAGATCGAAGTGGCGGAAGTGTTCGGCTACGTCTGCCCGGCCTGCAACGCGTTCCAGCCGCTGATCGGGCCGTGGAAAGCCGGCCTGCCGTCGGATGTGCATTTCGTCTACGTGCCGGCGATGTTCGGCGGCCCGTGGGATGACTACGCGCGCGCCTTCTACGCCGCAGAAACGCTGGGCGTGCAGGAAAAGACCCACGACGCGCTGTACAAGGCGATCCACGTCGACCAGAGCCTGAAGGGCGAGCGCGGCAAGGATTCGGTGCAGGACATCGCCGGTTTCTATGCCAAGTACGGTGTGGATTCGAAGACCTTCATCGACACCATGAGCAGCTTCGGCGTGTCGGCCAAGACCAACCGCGCCAAGCAGTTCGCCACCCGCAGCAAGATCACCGGCACCCCGTCGCTGATCGTCAACGGCAAGTACCTGGTCAAGGGCCAGAGCTTCCCGGACATGCTGCGCATCGCCGATCACCTGATCGCGCGCGAACGCGCCACGCTGGCCAAGTGACCCGAGCGATCGCCACGTCGTGAACGCTTCGGACTCGCGCACCCTGCGGGTGCTGACCGCCAATATCCAGGCCGGCTCCAGCACCCGCCGCTACAGTGACTACGTGACCCGCAGCTGGTCGCATGCGCTGCCGCTGGGCAGCAAGCGCACCAGCCTGGACAGCATCGCCAAGCTGGCCGGCGAGCGCGACATCGTGGGTCTGCAGGAAAGCGACCCCGGCAGCCTGCGCTCGGGCTTCACCAATCAGACCCACTACCTGGCCGAGCGCGCCGGCTTCAACTACTGGAGCCACCAGCCCAACCGCCGCATGGGCGGGGTGGCGTCCAGCGCCAACGGCCTGCTCAGCAAGCTGGAACCGCTGGAAGTTCAGGACCATGCCCTGCCCGGCCGCATCGGTGGGCGCGGCATCCTGCTGGCCAAGTTCGGGCAAGGCCGCGAAGGCCTGGCGGTGGCCGTCGCGCATCTGTCGCTGGGCGCCAACTCGCGCATGGCGCAGCTGGCCTTCATCGCCGAATTATTGTCCGACCATCCGAATGTGATGCTGATGGGCGACTTCAATTGCGTTGCCGATCGGCCGGAAATGCAGGCCTTGTATCGGCACACCCGGCTGCAACCGCCAAGCTGCGTGGTGCACACGTTCCCGAGCTGGCGCCCCGACCGTGCGATCGATCACATTCTGGTCAGCGACAGTCTGGTGATCGAACACACCGAAGCGATTCCTGCAGCGTTCTCCGACCACCTTGCAGTGGGCATGGATCTGCGCGTTCCGCTGCAATTGCTGCGTTAAACCCGCAGTAGAACGCCAGCGCCAGGTTGCGCTGGCGACCTCAACCGATGACGTGCTCTAGACACCGCTTGTGGCATAACACAGGCGGTTTTTTCGTTGGAGCACGCCACGTGACGCACCGCGCATGAATGTGTCCGAGCCGCAGCTCGCACCGGTACGCACCCTTCGGCCGGTGTTCGTGTTGGCGGCGACGGTGGTGTGTACGTTCGCGCTGCTGGTGGCGCTGTTCCCCCTCGATGCCGGGCGCATCTTGCTGGATGCGCAGACCTGGGCCTCACGCAATGTGGGCTGGTACTACCTGCTGGCAATGACGCTGTATCTGGTGTTCGTGTTGGGTGTGGCGCTGTCCAGCTACGGCAACATCAAGCTTGGCGCCGATCACGACGAGCCGGAATTCAGCTATCTCTCCTGGGCCGGCATGTTGTTCGCCGCCGGTATCAGCATCACGCTGTTCTTCTTCTGTGTTTCCGAACCGCTCACGCACTATCTGCAGCCACCGCAAGGCGGCACCGGCAACGGCGAGGCGTCCGCACGCCAGGCCATGCAGCTGCTGTTCCTGCACTGGGGTCTGCACGGCTGGGGCGTTTTCGCGTTGGCGGCGATGGCGCTGGCGTATTTCGCATTTCGCCACAATCTGCCGCTGGCCTTGCGCTCGGCGTTGTATCCGTTGATCGGCAAACGCATCAACGGGCCAATCGGCTATACCGTCGATGCGCTGGGCATCGTCGCCACGGTGTTCGGCCTGGGCGCAGACATGGGCTTTGGCGTGCTGCATCTCAACGCCGGCCTGGCCACCTTGTTCAACGTGCCGCACACGCATTGGGTGCAGGTGGCGTTGATCGTCGCCATGATGGGTGCGGCCATCCTGGTGGCGGTGTCCGGCGTCGAAAAAGGCGTGCGCTGGATGTCGGACATCAACATGCTGCTGGCGATCGCGCTGCTGTTGTTCATGCTGTTCGCAGGCCCCACGCACTATCTGCTCACTGCCTTGATGCAGAACCTGGGCGACTACCTGGGCAGCGTGGTCGGCAAGAGTTTCGACGTGTACGCCTATGGCGGCCGGCCTGACTGGCTCGGCAACTGGACGGTGTTCTATTGGGCGTGGTGGATTGGCTGGGCGCCCTTCGTGGGGCTTTTCATTGCACGCATCTCGCGTGGCCGCACCATCCGCGAATTCGTGCTGGGCGTGTTGTTGATCCCGTTGGGATTCACGCTGGCCTGGCTGTCGATCTTCGGCAACAGCGCGCTCGATCAATTGCTGCACCACGGGCAGGCCGCCTGGGCGCAGCAAGCCATCGACGCGCCGCAAACGGTGCTGTATTCGCTGCTGCAGGATTATCCGTGGAGCCGCGTGGTCATCACGATCACGGTGGCGATCAGCTTCGTGTTCTTCGTCACCTCGGCCGACTCGGGCACGGTGGTGTTGTCCACGTTGTCCTCGCATGGTGGCGAGCCGCATGACGACGGCCCACGCTGGCTGCGTGTGTTCTGGGGCGTGCTCACGGCCGTGGTTACCGCGGGCTTGCTGCTGGCCGGCAGCATGGACGCGCTGAAATCCGCAGTGGTGCTGGCGTCGCTGCCCTTCTCGGCCGTGTTGCTGCTGATGGCGTGGGGATTGTCGCGCGCGCTCAGCGAGGAATCGCAGCGCAAGCGTGCGCAGCTCTACAGCCCCAGCCCGCTGATCGGGCAATCGCGCGATCACCGCGGCTGGCGTCAGCGCCTGGGCCAGGCGATGCATTTTGCCGCGCGCGATGAGGTCTATCGCTTCATGCACGAACAGGTTCGCCCGGCGATCGAAGCGGTGGCCGCGCAGCTGCAGGACGAAGGCTGGCAGGTCAGCAGCCGGCTCGACGACGCCGACATGGAGATCAGCGTGGACCATGGCGAACAACAAGGCTTCCGTTACCAGGTGGTGATGCGCGGCTACCTCACCCCGTCGTTCGCCGCGCAGCGCCTGCGCAACCAGCGCTATTACCGCGCCGAGGTGTATCTGTTCGAAGGCAGCCAGGACTACGACCTGGTCGGCTACAGCCGAGAACAAATCATCAACGACATCATCGATCAATACGAGCGTCACCTGCAGTTCCTGCATCTCACCCGCTGAGGTGTCGTCGCTGCGGCGAGCGTCCCACAGGAGGTTTGTCATGCCACGTTTCCCCGACCAGCTGCTGTACATCGGCGGCCGCTATGTTCCCGCCCGCGGCGGCCACACGTTCGAGGTGGTGAACCCGGCCACCGGTGAAGTCCTTGCCAACGTCCACAACGCCGGCGCCGACGATCTGGATGCAGCCGTGGACAGCGCCAAGGCCGGCCAACGGCGCTGGGCCGCACTCACGGTGGTGGAGCGCTCACGCATCCTGCTGCGTGCCGTCGCGCTACTGCGCGAGCGCAACGACGCCCTGGCGGAGCTGGAAACGCTCAACACCGGCAAGCCGCTGAGCGAAACGCGCAGCGTCGACATCGTCACCGGTGCCGACGTGCTGGAGTACTACGCCGGCGTGGCGCAGGCGCTGCAGGGCGTGCAGGTGCCATTGCGCGAAGGCAGTTTCTTCTACACGCGGCACGAACCGCTTGGTGTGGTGGGTGCTATCGGCGCGTGGAATTACCCGATCCAGATCGCGCTCTGGAAAGCCGCACCGGCCCTGGCCGCCGGCAACGCGATGATCTTCAAGCCCAGCGAGGTGACGCCGCTCACCGCGCTCAAGCTGGCTGAAATTTTCACCGAAGCCGGCCTGCCGGATGGCGTGTTCAACGTGCTGCCCGGCGACGGCGCCAGCGTGGGCCATGCACTCACCGAGCATCCGGAGATCGAAAAGATCAGCTTCACCGGAGGCACCGCAACCGGCCGCAAGGTGATGGCCAGCGCCTCCAGCTCGTCGTTGAAGGACGTGACCATGGAACTGGGCGGCAAGTCGCCACTGATTGTCTGCGCAGATGCCGACCTGGACCTGGCGGCCGACATCGCGATGATGGCCAACTTCTACAGCTCCGGACAGGTGTGCACCAACGGCACGCGCGTCTTCGTGCCGCGTGCACTGCGCACTGCATTCGAAGCGCGCCTGCTGGCACGCGTGCAACGCATCCATATCGGCGACCCGCTCGATGAGCGCACCACGTTCGGGCCGATGGTCAGTGCCGCGCACATGCAGCGCGTGCTGGAACACATCGAGCAAGGCAAGGCCGAAGGGGCGCGCCTGCTGTTCGGTGGCGAGCGGCTGCGCGATGGTGCACTGGCGCAGGGCTGCTACGTGGCGCCGACCATCTTCAGCGATTGCACCGACGTGATGACCATCGTGCGCGAAGAGATCTTCGGGCCGGTGCTGAGCCTGCTCACCTACGACGACGAAGACGAGGCAATCACACGCGCCAACGCCACCAGCTATGGGCTGGCGGCGGGTGTGGTGACACCGGATCTGTCACGCGCGCATCGGCTGATCCATCGCCTGGAGGCCGGCATCTGCTGGATCAACACTTGGGGCGAATCGCCGGCGCCGATGCCGGTGGGCGGCTATAAGCAATCGGGTGTGGGCCGCGAGAACGGCCTGGCCACGCTGCAGGCCTACACACGCACCAAGTCTGTCCAGGTCGAACTGGAACGCTACGCGTCGGTGTTCTAGGCGCGGCTCATAGCGCGCGTACTGCTGTTCAGACGAGCGCAGACGCGTGCCGATCCGCACGCCTTACCGACCACGCATCAGGAGATCACCATGCAACGCGAATACGACTACATCATCATTGGCGCAGGCTCGGCCGGCAACGTACTGGCCGCGCGCCTCACCGAAGACCCGGGTGTCAGTGTGCTGCTGCTGGAAGCCGGCGGGCCGGATTACCGGCTGGATTTCCGCACCCAGATGCCCGCCGCATTGGCGTTTCCGTTGCAGGGTCGCCGCTACAACTGGGCCTATGAGACAGAGCCGGAACCGCACATGGACAACCGGCGCATGGAGTGCGGGCGCGGCAAGGGGCTGGGTGGTTCATCGCTGATCAACGGCATGTGCTACATCCGCGGCAACGCACTGGATTTCGATCACTGGGCCAAGCGCCCGGGGCTGGAAGACTGGAGCTACCGCGATGTGTTGCCGTACTTCCGCAAGGCAGAAACGCGCGACATCGGCGCCAACGATTACCACGGCGGCGAAGGCCCGGTGAGCGTGGCCACGCCGAAGAACGACAACAACGTGCTGTTCCAGGCGATGGTCGATGCCGGCGTGCAGGCGGGTTACCCGCGCACCGACGACCTCAACGGCTATCAGCAGGAAGGCTTCGGGCCGATGGACCGCACCGTGACGCCGCAAGGGCGGCGTGCCAGCACCGCACGCGGCTATCTGGACATGGCCAAGCCGCGCGACAGCCTGCACATCGTCACCCATGCCACCACCGACCGCATCCTGTTTGCCGGCAAGCGCGCGGTCGGCGTGCATTACCTGGTGGGCAACAGCAGCGAGGGCATCGATGCGCACGCGCGCCGCGAAGTGCTGGTCTGTGCGGGCGCGATTGCCTCGCCGCAGTTGCTGCAACGCTCAGGCGTGGGTGCGCCGGACCTGTTGCGCGCGCTCGACGTGCAACTGGTGCACGACCTGCCCGGCGTGGGGCAGAACCTGCAGGACCACCTGGAGGTGTACATGCAATATGCATGCACCAAGCCGGTGTCGTTGTACCCGGCACTGCAGTGGTGGAATCAGCCTGCCATTGGCGCCGAGTGGTTGTTTGCGGGCACCGGCACCGGGGCCAGCAACCAGTTCGAGGCCGGCGGTTTCATTCGCACCCGCGAAGAGTTCGACTGGCCCAATATCCAGTACCACTTCCTGCCGGTGGCGATCAATTACAACGGCAGCAACGCGGTAAAAGAGCATGGCTTCCAGGCCCATGTGGGCTCTATGCGTACGCCCAGCCGCGGCCGCGTGCATGCCAAGTCGCGCGACCCGCGCCAGCATCCGTCGATCCTGTTCAACTACCAATCCACCGACCAGGACTGGCAGGAATTTCGCGACGCAATCCGCATCACCCGCGAGATCATCGCCCAGCCCGCACTCGACCCTTACCGTGGGCGCGAGATCAGCCCCAGCGCAGACTGCAAGACCGACGCCGAGCTGGACGCGTTCGTGCGCGCATGCGCCGAAACCGCGTATCACCCCTCGTGCTCGTGTGCGATGGGCACCGACGACATGGCGGTGGTGGATGGGCAAGGCCGCGTCCACGGCATGGAGGGGTTGCGCGTGATCGATGCCTCGATCATGCCGCGCATCATCACCGGCAACCTCAACGCCACCACCATCATGATCGCCGAGAAGATCGCCGACCGGATGCGCGGGCGTGCACCGCTGCCGCGCAGCACCGCCGACTATTACGTGGCGGGTGATGCACCTGTGCGCCGGTGATGTGTGATCGACCGAGTGCATGGTTTGAAACTTCTTTCCAAGCGAGCTGTCGGCCGACTTGCGTTTGATCTAGATAGCCAAGCGCAGCGCCCTCACCGCTCGCGTGACACGCGGGACGTCCTTTCATAAAGGCTTTGTGCGGCATCTGTCCCGCCGCGGTTCGGCAGGCGGCGAAGACATCGCATGTAGCACGTGAGGTGTTTTGAAAATCCACGCAAACCAGCCAACTCGCCTGGTCCTTGCGTGCCCGCCGTCGCGGGACCTTTGGCGGCATGGATGCCGCCAAAGAGCCTACAGGGACGTACTTGCGGCGTGTCCTGCGATGGCGGGCGCGCAAGGGCCCTGCATGCGCTACACGTGCCTGTGGCCTTACTGCACAACGCCGTTGATCGCCGCATTGATCCCTGACAGACAGCGCTGAGCGACCAGCAATTGGATCTCAGGCACCGACTCGCAGTGGGAAAACACCAGCGATGCCAGCCTGACGCGCAACGCCAGCAGCTCGAGCGCGCGATACCCTCACCGCCCCCGGGACACGCCGTGAATCCAAACAGATAAGGACCCTTGGCGGCATCCATGCCGCCAAGGGTCCCGGACGCAGTGAGGGCACCGCGCCATCCGTCCTGGTCGCTGACTGATACAAGTGCAACGCCGATGCGCGGTGCGTCACTGCACATCTGCATTGCAAGCAGAGTGCTGCCCGCCGCATGCATCAAGCGCGGCAGGCAGCCGTCCTGCCAACTAGAACTTCAGGTCCGCGCGCACGTACCAGAAGCGGCCGCCGGGGATGTCATAGGTGGACGCGTCATAGCCGTTGAGTGAGCACGACAGGCAGATCGGTGGATCCTTGTCGAACACGTTGTTCAAGCCGGCGGTCAGTTGCAGGCCCTTCAACCAGTCGAAGCGGTAGCCCACCTGCGCATCGTGATAGGTGATGGCATCCAGTTGATTGGTGCCCTCTGCCGGCGTCGAGCACACTGCAAATTCCACTGCGTCGCCGCACTGTTCGGTGAGCTTGGAAATGTGGCGCGCGGTCCACGATGCGGTCCAGTTGCCCAGCGACCAGTCCAGCACCGCGTTGCTGGTCCACTCGGGAATCGCACTATCCACCACTTCGATGCCCGGCCCCTGCGGCTGCCGCTGCCCGGCGGCGCCCAGCGCCTCGTAACGGCCCACGAAGGTGTTCTGCCAGGACAGCTTGAAGCGGCCCAACGCGGTTTCCGGCAAGGTCCAGAACAGGTCCACGTCCCAGCCATCGGTCTTGATCGAGCCCAGGTTGGTCAGGCGATTGTTGAACGCATTGATGCCGCCGGTGGACGCGCGGCCGATGCCGTCGCAGTACAGCGCGTCCAGCGTATCCACGCACAGATCGAGCTGGGTCTGCGCGTTGATCGCCTGGATCGCGCCATCCACATGGTGACGGTAGAAGGTCACCTCGAGATCAAGCCGGTCGGACCAACTTGCGTTGCTGCCAAAGCCCGGGCTGAACACGAAGCCGGCGCTGAAGCTACGCGAGCGCTCCGGCTCCAGCTGCTCGTTGCCGCCGGTGGTCACCGAAATCTGCTGGTTGGCCTGCTGGTAGTTCAGCGGCACCCCCAGCGTTGCGCAGTTGGCGGCGCTGCCACGCGGCGCGGTCCCGCCCAGGCCGATGGAACACGGGTCGGACAACTGCAGATCCGCACGCGCCGCCGAACCGAACAACTCGCCGATGGTCGGCGCGCGGAAGCCTTCCGCATAACTGGTGCGCAGCACGAACTCGTCGCTCACCTGCCAACGCAGGCCGTACTTGGGCGTGAACTCGCCGCCGAACGTGGAGTAATCCGAATAGCGGCCCGCAATGTTCAGATCGAGTTTGTCGCCCAACGTGGAGTTGGCAAAGATCGGGATGTTGAGTTCGAGATAGGCCTCATTGACGTCGTAGCTGCCGGAAGTGGGCAACGACGGCACGCCGTTGTAGCGGCCGGCCACGGTGAGCGGGTCAGGCTGATACGAGCCTTCGTATTTGCGGTACTCGTAGCCAGTGGCAAAGCTCACCGCACCGCCGGGCAACTGGAACAGCTCGCTGCTCAGGTTGGCGGTGAACAGGCTCAGCTCGTTCTGGCTGCGGTCGCGCACCACGGGCTGGATCCAGCGCAACATCTCCGGCGTGATGCTGCCGGCGCCGCTGAAGATATCCAGTGGCACGCAGCCGGCCACCGCCGCGCAGGCGGCCGGGTCGCCGAGCCCCAGGTTGATGTTGAACAGGTTGTAGCTGCCGTAGTTGGTCTGCTCGGCCTTGTTCTTGCTGTACATGCCGTTGACGTCCCAGAACCAGGTCCGCGACGCGCCTTCGAAGGTGCCGACCAGGCCAGTGCCGAAATACTGCGTGTCCACCTGTTGCTCATACCGCCGCGGGCCGCCTTCCACCGGGCGCCGCCCGATCTGGATCAGGTTGGTGGCCGAGTTCAGATCAAAGCCAAACGGGTTGAACGGGTTGAGCGCGGAAATCACGATGTTGTCGGCCAGCGGATTGCCGGTGCCGGCATCGGGGCCGAGGAAGATCGGCTCGGGCGCGGCCTGGTTGGTGGATTCGCGCCGGTTGCCCAACGCCTTGACGTACCACTGCACGTCGTCGTTGAAGTAATAGCGGAACTGCGCGAACACGCCCTTGCGCTCGGACGGCGTCAGCAGCAGGTTCTGCTCGGCGAAGTTGTAGCGGTCGGCGGTGCCGAAGCAATGGTAATCATCGCTGCGCGTGCAGCCACCACTGCCGTCGTATTGCGGCGTGCCCACGCCCGCGTTGGGGGTGAGGTTCTGACGCACGCCGGTGTTCGGGTCGACGAACTGGAAGCGCCCATCAGGCGTGGCCGAACTGGCAAAGGTCAGCCCGGTGCCGGGAATGGGGAAGCGTGCCTGGGCACGGTCGCGCGCATAGATCGGATCCTGCTTGACGTAGCTGGCGCCCAGAAACAGGCTGAAATCCTCGCCACTGGTGCCCCAGGCCAGGTCCATGCCCTGGTTGGTGCCATCGCCCTTGCCGTATTGCCCGTAATTGAGCGTGACCTGCGCGCCGTCGAACGTGCGCCGCGTAATGATGTTGACCACACCGGCGATCGCATCCGAGCCGTACAGCGACGAGGCGCCGTCTTCGAGCACTTCGATGCGCTCCACGATCGCCAGCGGAATGGTGTTGAGGTCCGTCGACGAGCCCACGCCCGAGGCGGAGGATTCATTGACCCAACGGATGCCATCCACCAGCACCAGCACGCGCTTGGAACCAAGATGGCGTAAATCCACCTGCGCCGAGCCGGCACCCACGCCGCTGCCGTCGGGTGGAAAGCCGAAGTTGCCGGACGAATTGAACTTGGCATTGAGCGCCGAGCCGGAGGCAGTGAGCTCCTGCAACACCTCGCCGATCGAGGTGAGCCCGGTGCGCTCGATATCGGCGCGGTTGAGCGTCTGGATCGGCACCTGGCCCTGCAATTCGGCCGTCTTGATGCGGGTGCCGGTGACTTGCACGCTGTCGAGCGTGCGCGTACTCGGGGCGGGTTCGGGCTGCTGCGCCCAGGCCAGCGAAGGGATCAGACACAACGACAACTGCACGGCCAGGCACGACCGACGGGAGCCACTCAGACGCTTCATCCTTTCTCTCTCCAGAAGGATTTCAGGAAATGTCACCGCACGCCCCCGTGCCCTGCGGTCCATGCCGACTTTTAAACGAAACCTTAACGCACCGCAACCTGGCAACGCAGCACTGCCTCCGTCATCGCATCGGCACGCTTGCTTCGTGCTCCTTAAGAGGCGAGTGCCAGCCCCACCTATACAGCGCGCGACAGGCGCACATGCGCGGCGCCACCGCGCCACATTCACTCAAGTGCTCAGCCACGCTTCGGTATAGTCGCGCGATGACTTATTCCCCACGTTTCGCCGCTGTTTTCGCCGGCCTGCTTTGCCTTGGCAGCACTGCGCTGCATGCCCAATCGCTCGATCCGCAATTGACCGCCATGCGCGATGCCATCGCCGCCGCCGAGCGTGGCCAGGCCGACGCCGGCCAGCTCACCGCCCTGCGCCGGCATCCGCTGTACGGCTGGCTGGAATACGCCGCGCTCAAGCGCAACATTGACAGCGTCTCCACCTCGCAGGCGCAGGGCTTTCTGCAGCGGTATGCGGGCCAGCCGGTGGCTGAGAGCTTCCGCGGCGCCTGGTTGCCGGCCGTGGCGCGGCGTCAGGACTGGACCACGCTGCTGGCCAACTGGAAGCCCACCGACAACCTGGGCCTGCGCTGTGCGCAGCTGAGCGCGCGCCAGGCCACCGGCAAGGCGGATGCGCAGTGGAGCCGCGATGCCTTGACGCTGTGGCGCACCGGCAAGGGCCTGCCCGATGCCTGCGACGCGGTGGTTGCCGGGCTGGAGTCGCGCGGCGAGCTCACCCCGGCCTTGCGCTGGGAGCGCGTGGAAGCCGCTGCCGACGCGCAGCAGCCTGCGGTGATGCGCACAGCCGCACGCGGGCTGCCGGCGGCCGATCTGGCCCTGGCCACCGACTACGCGGCGTTCCTGGACAAGGTGCATCCGCGTGCGGCGAGCTGGCCCAGGACCGAGCGCAGCCGCAACATCGCCGTGGACGGCCTGGCCAAGCTGGCCAAGAGCGACCCGGACGCGGCCGAACAGCAACTGCCTGCACTGGCCGCCGCGCTGGGCTTCAGCGAGGCGCAGCGTGGGCAGGTGCTGTACCAGATTGCGTTGTGGACCGTGGCCTCGTATCTGCCCGATTCGGCGCGCCGGCTCAATGCAGTGCCCGATGCGTCCTATGACGAACGCCTGCACGAATGGCGCGCGCGTGAGGCGATGTCGCGTGGCGATTGGCCGGCGGCGCTGGCCGCCATCCGCAAGATGCCGGCTACCCAGCGCAGTGATTCGCGCTGGCAATATTTTGAAGCGCGGCTGGCCGAAAAGACCGGCGCCGCCGCCGCGGCACAGCCGCTGTATCGCGCGGCCGCGCAGTCGCCCACCTTCCACGGCTTCCTGGCTGCCGATCGCCTGCAGCAGCCCTACCGGCTGTGCCCGTGGGAGCCCAAGGACAGCCCGCAGGCCAAGGCCGCGGTGGCACGCGACCCGGCATTGGTGCGCGCCATCGCGCTGTTCCAGATCGACCGCCCCGGCTGGGCCGTGGCCGAATGGAACGATGCCGCCAGCCGCTTCGACGACACCCAACGCCGCCTCGCGGTGGAGGTCGCCAGCGACAACGGGTGGTTCGACCGCGCGGTGTTCGCACTCGGCAAGCAGCCCGACGAACAGCGCCTGTACGCGCTGCGCTTTCCGCTGCACCACGACGACAGCATCCGCCGAGAAGCAGCCAAGAATGCGATCGATCCGGCATGGGTGGCCGCGGAGATTCGCGCAGAAAGCATCTTCAACCCACGCGCGCGCTCGCCGGCCAATGCAATGGGCCTGATGCAGGTGTTGCCGGGCACCGGCGCGGCGGTGGCCAAGGGTATTGCCCTGCCCAACTACGGCGGCGCCGCCAGCCTGTACGAGCCAGACACCAACATCGCGATCGGCACGGCTTACCTGCGCCAGCTACTCAACAGCTACGGCCTGCCCTACGTCACCATCGCCGCCTACAACGCCGGCCCTGGGCCGACCGGGCGCTGGCAGGCGCAACGGCCCGGCTTTGATCCGGATTTCTGGATCGAGACCATCAGCTACAAGGAAACGCGTGAGTACGTTGCGCGCGTGCTGGCCTTCAGCGTGATCTACGATTGGCGCCTCAACGGCGATGCATTGCCGTTGAGCGACCGGTTGATGGGCCGGCTGGTGGACAAGCGCACGCGCCCGGTGTGTTCGCCGGGCCCGGCGGCCAACGCCGCACAGGACTGACGCAGCCCGCGCAGTGCCGCGCGCGCTTGCCGTGCGTGGCAGTGCGCAGGGCATCGGGCATCATGTGCGCATGAAGATCTATCTTGTGGGCGGCGCAGTCCGCGATGCCTTGCTCGGCCAGCCAGCCGGCGACCGCGACTGGGTGGTGGTCGGCGCCGACCAGGCGCAGATGCAGGCGCTGGGCTACAAGCCGGTGGGCAAGGATTTCCCCGTATTCCTGCACCCGCGCAGTGGCGAGGAATACGCGCTGGCACGCACCGAGCGCAAATCCGGGCGTGGCTACCGTGGTTTTGTGGTGGACGCCGATCCGTCGGTGACGCTGGAGGAAGACCTGCTCCGCCGCGACTTCACCATCAATGCGATTGCACGCGACGAAGCCAGCGGCGAGGTGTTCGACCCGTATGGCGGCGTACGCGATCTGCAGCAACGCGTGTTGCGGCATGTGGGCCCGGCGTTTGTGGAAGACCCGGTGCGCGTGCTGCGTGCGGCGCGCTTCATGGCACGGTTGGCGCCGCTGGGGTTTGGCATTGCGCCGGAAACCGCCGCGCTGATGCGCGAGATGGCCGATAGCGGCGAACTGGACAGCCTGGTGCCCGAACGCGTGTGGCAGGAGCTGCGCCGCGTGCTGGCCAGTGCGCAGCCTTCCGCGTTCCTGCGCACCTTGCACGACACCGGCGCGCTGCGCGCCATCCTGCCCGAGCTCGATGCGTTGTACGGCGTACCGCAGCGTGCCGAGTTCCATCCGGAAGTGGATACCGGCGTGCACCAGGAGATGGTCAGCGACATGGCCGCAAGGCTTGCGCCCGGCGATGCGCTGGTGGGATTTGCAGCGCTCACCCATGACCTGGGCAAGGCGCTGACCCCGCCGGAGCAATGGCCGCGCCATGTGATGCATGAGCAGCGCGGCGTGGCCCCGTTGCAGGCGCTGTGCGAGCGGCTGAAAGTGCCGCAGGACTATCGCCAGCTTGCGGTCACCGCCTGCCGCGAACATCTCAACGTGCATCGCTTGCCCGAACTGCGCGACCGCACCGTGCATGAGCTGCTGGTGCGGTGCGACGGCTTCCGTCGGCCGGAGCGCATCGCCCAACTGGCGCTGGTCTGTGAGGCGGACAAGCGCGGCCGGTTGGGCAGCGAAGAAGCCGCATACCCGCAAGGGCCGGAACTGCAGCGTGTGCACGCCGCGGCGCTGGCGATCAATGCGCGTGATCTTGCGGCAGACGGTTTGCAGGGCCCGCAGATTGGCGAGGCATTGGCCAGTGCGCGCATCGCCGCCATTGCACAGGCGCGCAGCTTGCGTCAGTAAGCGCGGGATCGACGCGCGGTGTGGGCGCCGCGCGGCCACACGGCAGGCCAAGCCCTATCGGTAACACTCACCTGGCGAACGCCCGCATGCAGCCGGCGTTCGCCAGGTGGTACAGCTACAGCTTGAAGTTGAGGCTCAGCATGAAGGAGCGGCCGTTCTTGTACAGGTAGTACGGCTGGTTCTTGTTGCCGATGTAGCTGAAGTAGGTTTCGTCTAGCAGGTTGGTGGCTTCCAACGCCACGCGCAGCCGCTCGGTGGCCTGATAGCCCACCGACGCATCCACCTGGGTAAACGCATCGGTCATCTGCTGCCCGTTGAGCCGCCCGATCTGGGTGAAGTATTCCGAACGCCAGCCCAGGTTGACGCGTGCACTCCACTTGCCCTGCTCGTAGTACGGGCTGATGTTGTACGCATTGCGCGAGTTGTACGGCAGGCTGTAGTCGCCATCGGTGTTGGAATCGGAATAGGTGTAGTTGGCCACCACGCCGAAGCCATTGCCGAAGTTGTGCTGCAGATTGACCGCCACACCGCGCACCTTGGCATCGCCGGCATTGGTCGGTACCGAGGTCTGGTAGGTGCTGGAGCCGCCGGTGGCATTGTTGAAGAACACCCGGTCCTGCACGGTGGTGAGGATGTAGTTGGAGATGTCACGCGAGAAGAATTCGCCGCTGAGCACGCTGCTGTCGGTGAAATACCACTCCAGCGATGCGCCCAGGTTGGTCGACTCGTACGGGCTCAAGCCGGGGTTGCCGGTGGAGGCGGTCAGCGTGGTGTCGTCGGTCGCCACGTACGGGGTCATGTTGGTATAGCGCGGCCGCGCGATGACCTTGGAGGCGGCAAAGCGCATGATCAGATCGTCGCGCAGGTCGTAGGCGATGTTGAACGCCGGCAGCCACTTGCCATAACTGCTCAGGAAATTCACCGGCGTATAGCCGCCGCCCGGTGCGTAGCTATAGCCATCGGTGGAGTCGCGCGTATGCACATAGCGCACGCCGATGTTGCCGCGATAACGCTCACCGGAGAAATTGCCCTGCAGGAACCAGGCGCGGTTCTGTTCTTCGATGCTGTAGTTGCCCGCATAGCTGATCGGCAAGCCTTCATCGCCTTCGAGCCCGCCGATGTACTGGCTGATGGCGCCACTGTTGATCGTTGACCAGCGCTGCATGTCGGCACTGGTCGATAGCCCGTCCAGATAGCCGGAGGGCGTGGTGCCCGGCGAGAACGCGGCCAGCGTGCTGCCATCGTTCGGGTTCCAGGTACGGCTGTACGAGGACTGCCCGGTGGCGTGATTGGTGAGCTTGATGCCGGTAAGAATCTGCGTGAACGGGCCCCACTCCACCGCATGGTCGAAGTCCAGCTGCAGGTAGCGTTCCTTGTCGTACTGCGGGCTATGGCTGGCCGAAGCGTTGTTGAGCTGCATCGCCGCCGCATTGGTGGGGTCGGTGCTGTAGTCCATCGCGGTGCTGCGCCCGTCGATGTTGTAGCTATAGCCGGCCAGGTTGCGAAACTGGATGCCGTAGATGCGCTCGGCGCCGCCTTGCGAGCTGGTGTAGCCCACCTGGCTGGAGGCGTTCCAGCCATCGCCATGCCAGTCGGCGCGCAGATGGATGCTGCCGGTACTGACCTCGCTGTTGCGCAGGTAACCGTCCAGGAACGTGGTGGATTGGTCGCCGAAGGTGCCGGAGGTGGCAATGCCGTTTTCGAACCCCAGCGCTTGCGCATCGCCAGGCGTAGAGCCCCAGTAGCCGTAGCGGCTCTGGTTGTAGTTGTCGAAGCTTTCCTTGACGTACAGGCCGGTCAGGTTGAGCTCGAAGTCTGCATCCGGCTTCCACTGCAGTGCGGCACTGACGCCATCGCGCTTACGCGTCTGCTGAAACAAGGCGGTGTTGATCGAGGTGGGAAACACCCCGGTATTGTTGCCGACCACGGCAGCGGGAAAGCCGGCGCCTGCCACATCGTCGTAACCGAAGATCTCCACACCATCACGGCGCAGCACGCGTTGCGAATGCATCACCGAGGTGAGCACGCCGAGCGTTTCATCCTGGTTTTTCCAGCTATACAACGCGGAGGCATTGGGCTTGCCTTCTTCGGAACGATCGTTGTACCCGTAGCTCACGGTGCCGGTGAGCGTGTTGCGCTCCAGCTCCAGCGGCTTGCGCGTGTGCACGATCACGGTGCCACCGATCGAGCCTTCATCGATGCGCGCTTCCGGCGTCTTGTAGACCTCCATCAGGCCCACCACCTCCGGTGCCAGCGTGCTGTAGTTGAACGAGCGGCTGTCCGGGTCGTTGGGGTCGCCGCCCCAGCTGGTGGAGGCAATGGTTTGGCCATTGAGCAACACGCGGTTGAGCGCCGGGTCGGTACCGAGGATGCTGACTTTTTCGCCTTCGCCGAACTGGCGGTCCACGGTGATGCCGGAGAGCCGCGACAGCGACTCGGCGACGTTGGTGTCGGGGAATTTGCCGATGTCTTCGGCGCTGATCGCGTCGACGATGGCATCGGCATTGCGCTTGACGTTGAGCGCCTTGCCCAGGCTGGCCTGGTACCCGACAACCTTGACTTCGTCCAACGTGGACACCGAGGGATTGGTGGGCGCGGCGTCCTGCGCAACTGCAAGGGATGGCGGCTGTGCCGGCGCTGCTGCGGGCTGTTGCTGCGCAAAAGTCGGAAGCGCCAGCGCGCCACTCACTGTTACGCCACCGATCAACAAAGCGCGGACCGCTGCGCTCAGTGGCACGCGCCGTGGTGGTTGCCGGTGCGCGGCGGTGCAGGTTGATTCGACTGACCATTGGAACGATCGGGGAAACAGCATTGCGTTGACCTCGTGGCTGATACGTCAGGCCGCAACCGATGGGCTGCGCTGAAGCGCGCTGCGCGCGCCGTGCTGCACTCCGTCCCCTGCGCCGGCGTGCAACGGTGATCCGTGCGGTGTGTGCGCAACGGATCGAGATGCCGGGCCAAGGCATGGCCAGCGGCGGTGATGTGCTGGTGCGGAACGAAGCTCCTGTTCGCTGACAACGTTATCAGCGAAGGTGCCTTCCGATAGCGGTACTGTCAACTTTTCGCCAGAACCCCCTTGTTTTATGCGGAATACGCTGTCCTAGGCGTCGATAATGGAACGACAGCGTGACCAGGATCGCATTCCAGCAAACAGCCCATGCAGACCACTGCGCCGGCGACCTCGCCCAGCAAGGCTGCGCAACGAGATGTTGCATTGCAGAGTGTCGTGCTGGGGCCTATTGCATAAGTGGCACCATGCGACGCTGCAATGCGCGTGATCGCAGCTGGTGGCGTTGGCGTGACGCGCGATGCAGGCGACGCGTGCCGTTGGACGATGCGCCTGCCTGTTTCAGGTCTGCCTCATGCCATCGTTCGCCCACAGCGTAATCAGAGCGATGCTTCCGTTGCCGGTAGTCGCGTCGCGTTGACCCAACGCAATCCGCGCACGCCTTGCGTGCATCACTGCGCCAGTGCGCACCGCTGCATTCGCAGCCATTGCGCCGCCGCATCGATGGCATCGGCCTGCGGGTCCAGTACCACGTCAGGTTGCAAGGCGCCATCCAGACGCTGTGCATTGCGGTCCTGCATCGCACTGCTGGCAACCGCAAGCACGCCACCACCGGGCAGATCGACCGTGCGATTGCTGGTGGTCTGCCCCGCACTCGGCTGGCCGAAGCTGCGCGTTGCCGGACGGCCACGGAACGCGATGGCGACCATTTCGCCCGCGCTTGCCGTGTTTGGCCCGATCAGCACGGCCACCG
This sequence comes from Xanthomonas sp. NCPPB 2922, assembly GCF_041520885.1. Taxonomy (NCBI): domain Bacteria; kingdom Pseudomonadati; phylum Pseudomonadota; class Gammaproteobacteria; order Lysobacterales; family Lysobacteraceae; genus Xanthomonas; species Xanthomonas sp. NCPPB 2922. Next base: position 19,947 of record NZ_JBGOFY010000014.1, read on the forward strand.
GGCGATCGGTTTGCGCTGCGCGCACGCCGGACATCGGCGGCGCGGCTCTCGCTCGCCACGGCGTCTGCTCGCCATCTGCGTTGACGAAGTAGCCGAGCACGTGATCACCCAGCAACGGCTGCAAGCCGTTGAGCATCGGCCACATGGTGCCCCCGCTGTTCTGCCGCAGATCGATGATCCAGCCGCAGCGTGCCTGCGATGCCATGCCATCCAGCGCGGCGCTCAGCGCGCGTTGATAGTCGCCCCTGACATCACTGGACGAGGTCATCAGGCCGGGCACCGCGACATAGCCCACATCGGGCTGCAGCAGCTGTGCCTGCACTGTGGCGTGCGCGGCACGCGCCTCCATATCGCGCAGGGTGCTAGGCCGTAACAGTGCGCTATGGCCGTCATCGAGCTCGGCAATCAGCGCCTCGATGGCCGCATAGGCGTCGGCTTTGCGCATGCTGGCGGCCTGGGTGCGCAACTGTGGCTCGCGGGTGGCCCAATCGATGCGGCTGCGCTGTAACGCGTGCTCCCTGATCGCAGGAATCGCAACGTCGAGAATCGCCGCTGCAGACGCAGCATCCACGACAGGTTGGGCCATCAGCCTTAGGCCAGTAACTTCGACGGCGCCATCGCCAGCCAGCACGACACCAATTGCCAGTTGATTTGCCTGCTCAGGAATCTGCATCGCGATACCACGGCGTGCCTGAGCGCTGCCACTTACCCGCTCGGCTTGCGAGGTTTCGAATGCCACGACCTTGCCCTGCGCATCGACTGCGCGCATCCACAGGTTTGCACCCGGGACGGCGCTGAAGGTGTGCAGAAGACCATCCAAGGCCAGCGACTGACCACGCAGCGGGACGGCATCGAGTTGCACGGCGGCCGCACCGAACGCGGCCGTGCGCTTGGTGCGTGCGGTCAGACGTAGCCGTGCGCCCTCGGCCGATTGCACATCGCCCTGCGCAGCATCCAACTGGTAATCCGTGCCGCCGGCAACCAGTTGCCAGTTGGCCGCAGCCGCAATTGCATGCGCGCCAAGCAGCAAACACCCCCACCAGCCACCATCGCATCCGTGCGTGTCTCATCGGCACTGCCTTGTCCTGGAGTTGATCGCGACTCTAGCAGCCACGACGTGCCACTGTGGATGGCAGCGCTGCATGCGTGGCGGCGGCGATTCAGCGCTACAGGCAATGGCACAGCAACCGTTCCGGACCGTGCATGGCAGGCATGCCGCGCCGTTGTCGCGACGGCAGATGCCCACTGCTCAACCTTCCGGCGAGCACTGCCCCTTGAACGTCAACACCGTACCGAGGCACGCAACCGGTGACTGCGATCCGCAGGCACGGCACATCGACGGCGCTACACGTCAGCGAGCGCAACCATGCTGCACAACGTCAGTCGCGCTGCCCCGCCACCCAGGTGCCCAGCACGTGCACGTCTGCATCCACCAGCACCAGGTCGGCCTGGTAACCCGGTGCGATGCGGCCCAGGCGCTCGCCCAGGCCGATGCACTGCGCCGGATAGGTGGACGCCATGCGCGCGGCTTCGGCCAGGTCCACGCCCAACCATTGCACGCTGTTGCGCACCGCGGTGGCCATGTCCAGCGCGGAGCCGGCGAGCGCACCGGCGGCGTTGCGTACCACGCCATCGATGGCGGTGATGGTTTCGCCGTACAGGTCGAAGCTGGGGCTGTCGGCACCGACCATCGGCATGGCGTCGGTGACCAGCAGCAGCTTGCCGCGCGGCTTGGCGGCCAGCGCCACGCGCAGGCTGGCCGGATGCACATGCACGCCGTCCACGATGACGCCGCACCACACCGCGGGATCTTCCAGTGCGGCGCCCACGGCGTTGGGCTCGCGCCCGGCCAGTGGCGACATCGCGTTGTACAGATGGGTGAAGCCGCTGACGCCGGCGGCAATGCCGTCGCGCGCCTGTTCGTAGGTCGCGGAGGTATGGCCGGCAAACACAACTGCACCACCGGCGACAAAGGCGCGGATGTCGTCCAGCGGCACGCGCTCGGGCGCGAGCGTGATCAGGGTGACGCCGTTGTCCAGCGAGGTGTCCACCGCGATCTCGTGCGCGTCGGGCACGCGGAACTTCTGTGCGTCGTGGGTGCCTTTGCGCGCCGGGCTCAGGTACGGGCCTTCCAGATGAATCCCGAGCACGCCCGGCACGCCCTGTGCGATCGCCTGGCGCGTGGCGGCGATGGCCTCGGCCATCACCTCGGCGGTGTCGCTGATCAGCGTGGGCAACATGCCGGTGGTGCCGTAGCGGCGATGCGCTGCGGCGATCGTCGCCAGCGCCTGCGGCGTGCAGGCGTTGTTGAACAATACCCCGCCGCCGCCGTTGACCTGGATGTCGATGAAGCCGGGCAGCAGGGTAGCCCCGCCCAGATCCACGCGCGTGCCGGCCTGCGCCACGCGCGCATCGTCGGCCGCGACAACGGCCTGGATCTGCGCGCCGTCCAGCAGCACGGCCAGGCCGTCCTGCAGGCCGTCATCGGTGAGCACGCGTGCATTGCAGAGCGCTTGAATCGGGGAAGCATCCATGTTCAAACCGTTTCCGTGACCTTGTTCAAATGCGGCGGCAGATCGGGGTTATGCCCGCGCTGCAGGGCCAGTGCGTTGATGGCGCGGTAGAAGCTCTGCACGGTGAGCAACGGTGCGCACGCCGGGTGCGCGGCATCGGCCAGCGGCAGGTCGCCATCGGGCGCGGCAAGCCACACCTGCGCGCCACGTGCACGAAATTCTTCCGCCAGGGCGCGCGTGCCTGCACCGGTTTCATCCGGCTGCGCGAACACCAGCACCGGGAAGCCCGGGCCCACCAAGGCCATCGGGCCATGCTTGACCTCGGCCGAGCTGTAGGCCTCGGCGTGCAGGCCGCAGGTTTCCTTGAACTTCAGCGCAGCTTCCTGCGCCGCGCCCAGGCCCAGGCCACGGCCGAGCACAAACAGGTTGTGCGCCGGCTTCAGGCCGCTGGTGAGTGCGGACCAATCGGCCTGCCAGGCGCTGCGCAGCTGCTGCGGCAACTGCTGCACGGCGGCGAGCAGCCCGGGGTCGTTCTTCCACACCGCGCCCAGGTGCAGCACCGCGGCGAGCGAGGCGAGATAGCTCTTGGTCGCGGCCACGCTCTTTTCCGGGCCGGCACCGAGCGGAATCACCACCTCGGCCAGCTGCGCCAGCGGCGAATCTTCCACGTTGACCAGCGCCACCACGCGCGCACCAGCGGCCTTGGCGGCTTCGGCATTGCGCAGCAGGTCCGGGCTCTTGCCCGATTGCGAAATCACGATGTACAGCGCGCCGCGCAACTGCAGCGGCGCCACATAGACCGAGCCCACCGAGGGCGAAGCCGATGCGGTGACGATGCCGAGCTGGGTTTCGAACAGGTACTTGGCGTAGGTGGCGGCGTGATCGGAACTGCCGCGCGCGCAGGTCACCACGAACGGCGGCGGGTTCTCGCGCAGCGACTGCGCCAACGTGGCGATGGTGTCTGCATTACGCGCGAACTGTGCAGCGACCACGTCGGCGGTTTCGGCCGCCTCGCGGAACATCAAGGTGTCAGTTTCCTGGGGGAGATTCATCGGAGCTCAGGCGGATTCGGGGGAGGGGGATTTGACGGCCGGCGGTTGCGCCGGTGCAGTGGAACCGCGCACCACCAACTGCGGCACGAAGCCGCGGTTCTGCAGTTGCGCCGGTTGATCGTCGTAGGCGTCGCTGCGCAACTGGCTGATCAACAGGCGTGCGGCGTGCCGCGCGATGTCTTCGGTGGCCTGCTTGGCGGTGGTCAGCGCCGGCCACGACTGCCGCGAGAACGGGCTGTCTTCGAACCCGGCGATCGACAGCTGGTACGGCACGTTCATGCCGGTGGACTTGGCCGCGGCCAGCACGCCGGCGGCGATCTCGTCATTGCTGCCGAAGATGGCCGTGGGCGGCTCGCGCAGCGACAGTAGCCGGCGCGCACCACGAAACCCATCGTCGAAGGTGTAGTCGCCCGGAATCACCAGGTGCTTGTCCAGGCTGATGCCGTAGTCCTTCAATGCGGCTTCGTAACCGGCGTAGCGCTCGCCGCTGGAGCGGTGCTGCGGACCGCCCCATAGGAAGCCGATGCGCTGGTGCCCAAGCTGGATCAGATGCTCGGTGATTTCATAGGCGGCATCGCGGTCGTCGATGTACACGCACGGCCCATCGCCCGGGTCGGTGGTGGAGGCGATGATGCGCACGCTCTTGATGCCGCGCGCGGCCAGGCCGGCCAACAATTCGGGGCGCTCGGACATCGGCGCGGTCAGCACCACGCCGGCCAGGCGCGAGCGCTGCACCCATTCGGCCAGTTCTTCGGCCAGCAGCGGCGAAGTGGAATCGCAGGGATGGATCTGCAACCCGAACCCGGTTTCGCGGCAGGCGGCCAACACGCCGTTCTGGATGCCGATGATGTGGTACGGGTTGGGGTTGTCGTAGACCAGGCCGATCACGAACGGCGTGCCGCTGCGCAGGTTGCGCGCGGACGGATCGGGTTCGTAATCGAGATCGGCGATGGCACGCAGCACGCGCGCACGCGTGGCCTGCATCACTGACGGTTCGTTGTTGATCACGCGCGACACGGTCTTCAAGGAGACCTTGGCGCGCTCGGCGACATCTTTGATGGTGGGCCTGCGCATACTCGTGCCTTGTTCGTCTGAACGCATCATGCCGCGTCACTCATTTCGGTTGAGCCGGCAGCCCCACACGGTGGCCGCGCAGCGAATAGAACAGGATGTACAGGTAGCACGGCACCATCAGTGCGGCGAACACCACCTAGAAGTCGTAATGCTGTTTGAGAATGGCGAACAGCTGCGGAATGATCGCGCCGCCGGCAATGCCCATCACCAGCAACGCCGAACCGATCTCGGTGAACCGGCCCAGACCGCGGATGGCCAGCGGAAAGATCGCCGGCCACATCATGGCGTTGGCAAAACCGAGCGCGGCCACGAACCCCACCGACACATAGCCGTGGGTCAGCAGCGCCCCCAGCGAAAACAGTACGCCCAGCAGCGCAGACACGCTCAGGTAGCGCGCCTGCGAAATCACCCGCGGAATCAGCACCAGGCCGGCGATATAGCCCAGCAACATTGCGCCCAGCGTGTAGGAGGTGAACAGCTTGGTGCTGTCCAGCGGCAGATTGAAGCCGTGGCCGTAGGTGCCGATGGCATCGCCGGCCATCACTTCCACACCGACGTACACAAACAGACACAACACGCCCAGCCACAGATGCGGGAACTGGAAGATGCTGGACTTCTGCGCCGCGCCACCGCTGCCCGGCGTGGCATTGGCTTCGGAGGCCTTGAGTTCGGGCAGCGGCGAGAACAACACGCCCACCGCCAGCACCAGCAACACGCCGGACATCACCAGATACGGTGCATGGATCTTGGCGGCGAACGCATTGAGCAGTTGCTGCTTGGTCGCCGCATCGGCCGCGGCCACCTGCGTGGAGAGATCGCCGATGCCATGCAGCACCAGCGAGCCGATCAGGATCGGCGCCAGGATGCCGGCAATCTTGTTACAGATGCCCATCAGCGCGATGCGCCGCGCCGCACTTTCGATTGGCCCGAGAATACTGATGTATGGGTTGATCGCGGTCTGCAACAACGCCAGGCCGCTACCGATCACGAACATGCCGGCCAGTGCGCCCGGATACCAGCGTTGCGTAGCGAATTGCCCGAATGCTGCGGCGCCCAGCGCCATCACCACCAGACTCAGCGCCAGGCCTTTTTTCATGCCGGTGCGCTTGAGGATCCATGACGAGGGCAGCGCCAGGAAGAAGTACGACAGGTAGAACACCATCAGCACCAGGAACGCATTGACCTCGTTGAGGTCGAACGCCAGCCGCACGAAGGTGATCAGCGGCCCGTTGATCCAGGTGAAAAAGCCGATGATGAAAAACAGCACGCCGACGATGGCGATCGAGACAACGGGATTTGCGGGCCTGGCGGTAGTCATGGATCGGCTGGCTCTAGGTTGTCGTGCGGGGGAATGCCGTCGGCGTCAGCGGCGCAGTTCGGCGACGAAGTCGTAGAAGTCGTTGTGGCAATAGGTGTCGGTGAGTTCGATCGCGCTGCCGTCGCGGGTGTAGCCCACGCGTACCACATGCAGGATCGCCTCGCCGGTCTTCATGCGCAGGTGTTCGGCCAGCCGTGCCGGCAGATTGATCGCGCGGAAGTACTGCAGCGCACGCACCACCGGGGTGCCTTGCGCATCGAGAAAACTGTAGAGCGAATCGCCCACCTGCTCCGGGTCGGCGACCACGCGCTGCGGCAACACGGCGTGTTCGTAGGCCATGACGCGGTCATCGGCGCTGCGCAGGCGGGTGAGCGAGGCGACCGCCGCATCCGGCGACAGCCCCAGGCGCAGGATTTCCTCGCCATGCGCGGGCCGCAGGCGCCGTTCCAGCCACCTGGTGCCGGGCTCGTAGCCTTTGATGCGCAGCGTCTCACTGAAACTGGTCAAGCCGCTGAGCTGGTGCTGGATATGCGAGGTGACAAAGGTGCCGGCGCCCTGGCGACGCGAGACCAGGCCTTGCTCGACCAGCGCATCCACCGCCTGGCGCAAGGTGACCCGCGAAATCTGCAGCCGCTCGCACAGCTGGCGCTCGGCGGGCAGCGCTTCGCCGGCCTTCCAGTGGCCACCGCGGATCGCCTCGCCGAGCTTGGCGGCCAGCTGCAGGTACAGCGGTGTGGGTGCGGAGGCGTCCAGACGCAGGTCGTCCAGTCGCTTGTCCCCCTCCGCGTTGGCCTTGGCCATGGGTGTTCTCACCTGGCAGGATTCGTTAGGTCCAATATAGTACCAATCGGCGTCGGCATACCAGCCCTGTGCCCGGACGCGACGGGTAGGCCTGTCATCTGTCATGGCGCCGCGCCCAAAGAAAGGGATGGGTAGCTACGGAAGGTCAGTGAGGAGACGGGACGGTTAGCCCTTCGAGCTATGGCGTTGGCTGGCGTATCGCGGCCACTCAAGGTGAGTGGAAGCAGACCAATTCAGCCGCTGCACAGACCAGCGCGCTGTCTGGCAGGGGTGCGTCCGTCCTCCATCCCATCGGTAGAAAACGTGCAGCCGGCTACGTGGATGGCGCGCCGTTACAGCGTGCCCTGATCAACACGAAGCAGGCGGCGCTCCTGCGTTGGCACAAACCCCAGCAATTGCAGACCGAGGTGCAGGGCGGTGTCGCTGCCGGGGTCGACCTGGGTGCGCCATTGCCAGCGGCCATCGCGCTGCAGGCGCAACTCGGCGCTGAGCTGCATGCCGTCGGGCATGCCGCCATCGGGCTGCAGTGCAAGTTTCACCGCAGCGTCATTGCAGCGCGGGCTGCCGCGCAGGCGCAGCGGCAGCAGGCCGGCCGCTTCACCGGCGCTGGTTGGCACGATCTGCACGGTCACCTCCCCTGCGGCCTGTACGCAGCGGGTGGCGTCGAACACGGCCTGCACCTGCCGCAGGTCCACTGCCAGATCCAGCAAGGTGATGCCACCGGGTTGGCGCAGCAGCACGCGCCCATTGCCTTGGTCGATGCCGTGGCGCGCACCGCGCAGGGCGATGAGCGCTGCCGTGGACGTGGCGAGCCGCACGCGCTGCTCGCCGCGCACCAGCGGCCACGGCTGCAGGGCCACCTGCACATCGCCGATGGGCTGCGCCTTCCAGGTGACGCCGCGCAAGCTGCCGTTCCAGATCGAGCCTTGCGCCTCCAGCACCGCGATCGGCAGCGACTGTGCAGGCAGCACCCACCGCAACGGCAAGGTGGCAATGACAATGGCGATCAGCACACCGAGCACCAGCAACGACCAGCGCAGCAGCCTCATGGCGTGATGCCCTCGAAGCGACAGCGCACCTGCAACTGCTGCGCGTGGCGGGTGATCTGCAGTTGCGTGGGGGCTAAGCCATGCGCAGTGCGCAGGCGTTCCAGCCAAGCGAATAACGCCGGGCTGTTGACGGCATCGATCTGCAGTTCGACTGCGCCGGAGACCGCACGCGGCGCAGGGCCAATGGCAACACCAGCATCGCGTGCGGCCTGCAGGATGTCCGCCAAGGTCACCACCGCGCTGCGTTGCCGGCCCTGTGCGTCGAGCAGGGCTTGCGCGGCGGTGTCATAGCGCCCCTGCGCTGTGCTGCGCCACTGCCGCAGCGGCACGAGGATGGCGTACCACGCGATGAAGGCGGCGATTGCCGCGCCCATCACGGCCAGCATCACGCGCTCGCGCGGTGCGCGCTGTTGCCACCAACGATGGCTGCGGTGTCGCAAGGCGGTCATCGGGGTGGCTCCAATTCCAAGGGGGTCTGCAGCCTGGTCTCGACCGCCTGGCTGCTGGCCGGGCGCACCTGCCAGCCGGCGCTGCGCAAGCGTGCCAGCAATTGCTGCAATTGCGCGTCATCGTCATGCACCAGCGTTGCGCGCACTGGCTGCGCTTGCTGATACGCAAGGGTGTCGAGCTCGGCGCCGGGCACGCTATCGACCGCGGCGATCACCGCGGCGAGCTGCGCTGCGAACGCATCGGCCGACACCGGCGTTGCGCCGGTGGCTTGCACGCCCTGCACCGCCACAGCGCGGCGCTGCAACAGCTGCGCGCCGATCTCATAACGCAGTGCCTGCGCACCCAGCAACAGCAGCGGCGAGATCAGCAGCAACACGCCAAGCCATGCGAGCCTGCGCGGCGTCAGCCCGCGCCGCTGCGGCGTGGCGCGTGCGAAGGCATGCTGCCGCAATTCGATCGGTGCCTGCGCCACATGGCGGGCGAAGACGGCAATGACCTGCGCTGGATCATCCAGAGGCGGAAGCGGCGACGGATGGCCCTGTGCGTCGAGCACCAGCTGCGCGGTCTCCGGCTCCAGGCTGCAGGCCAGGCGTGCGCCACGCACCAGCCAACGCCCGTCCCACTGCACAACCGTCGGTGGCGCATCGGCGTCCACCATGGGCAGCAGCAGACATTCCGGCACCACGCTATCGGGCACGATGCTGTGCTGCGCGGCACGTTCCAGCCACTGTTGCAGGGTTGCCTGCTCCACTGCGGCCACCAGGCGCGTGCCATCGGCCTGCGCGTTGGCGGCAATCACCACATGCAGCGTGCTGACATCGCTGGCCAGATGCTCGGCCAGTTGCAGGCGCGCGGCCGCCAACGATTGTGCCGGGCTGCGCCCGGGCAGGGCCAGCCAGCGCAAGTGCACCTGCGTGCCCGGCACCACCAGCACCGTGCGCGCCGCGGGTATGAGCGGCGCAGCGCCGGCGGCATGGATGCGCACATGCCCCTGCGCATCCACATGCACGGCGGTGGCGGCTGTGCCTGCATCGGCCGGCAGCAACAGCAAGGTGGTACTCATTGATCGGAACTCCATTGGCGCGCCACCAGGCGGATCCGCCCGGCTGGCGCTTGTTGCAGCAACGCTTCCAGCATGACCTCGGCACCCGCGTAATCGACCTGGCTGTACAGCGAAAAATATTCGGTGCGCAGCACGATCTGTTCGTACATTGCATCGGGCACGGTGACCTGCAGCAATGCCGGCTGGCGGAAGAACGCCTGCACGTCGCGCCAGCCGCCGGCCGGGCGCGCGGCAATGAGGCGGCGCGCCGCGTCCAGGTCCAGCGTGCCTTCGGCGATGGCCACCAGCACGGCCGCATCGGTGGCGCGCAGCGTGTTGATGTTCACCTGCGACAGGCGACCGCTCGGCAGCGCACACACATGCGGCTGCAGGCGCGTCAGCAACGCAGGGGTGTAGCCGGCGATGGCGCGTAGTTCGCTCACGCCCGCCAGCAAGGTGTCGCCGGTGCGCAGCGGCAGCGCAGACTGCAGATATGCGGCGTCCTCTGCGCCCTGTGCGCCGGGTTGCTGGTCACTGTCGATCCAGTCCACCAAGGCGTCGGCCAGCGCATCGGCCTGCGCGGGCGCGATGCCCAGCGTGCGCAACAGGGCCACGTACTGGCGCACGCCTTCTTCGCTGCGTTGCCATTGCTCGGCCGCGCCGAACACCACGCTGTTGAGGTTGAAGCAGCTGCCGCGGTCGCGCAGGCGCAGTTGCACGCTGCCGCCCTCCAGCGGAAAGCTGAGCGGCTGGTCATCCCACCCGCCGTCCAGCGTGGTGCGCAGCGGGTCGCGCCTGGACAGGGTCTGCAGTCGCTGGCGCGCAAACGCTTCGCTGCCCAGCGCGTACCACTGCGCCTGCGTCATGGCCTCGCCGTTCCCGCTGCGGCGCAAGCCAAAGCGCAAGTCATCCAGCACCGCGACCATCAGCACGGTCATCACCGCCACCAACAGCAACACGGTGAGCAAGGCCACGCCGCGCTGCCGGCGAGCCCCCCCACGCCTGCTCATTCGCGCCCCTCCGGCACCAGGAACAATTGCCGCACGCGGCCCCAGTCCTGCATTTCCAGCTCCAGTGCCACCGCATCCGGTAGCGCCGCTACACCACCGCTCCAGCCATCGCTCCATTGCGCGCGGTAATGAAACCCCACGGTGGCCGCACGCACGCCACGCAGCAGCACCTGTGGTGCGCCGGTCACTGCACCGTCCAGCGCTGGACGTGCGCTGCGCTCGAGCCGGTCCTCCACCAGCCGGTATTCCACGTACTGCAGCGACGCACGCGGCGCCTGGTCCGGATTGCTCCAGCCGCGCCGCACGAATGCCAGCAAGGGGCCTTGTGCACCGGGTGGTGTGGCCACAAAGGCAGTCCGCGCAGGCACGCCATCACTGCCACGGGTGCGCCGCACCGCAGCCTGTTGCAGATCACTGCGTAGCAGGCCGTGCGCAATCTGGAAATCGCGCAGCTGCTGCAGCCGCGCCTGCACCGCAGCGCGCTGCTCGATGCTTTGCCGCAACACCCCCACCGCCGCTGCAGCCACCAACGCAAACACCGCCAACGCCACCAGCAGTTCGATCAAGGTGAAACCAGCGGCGCGGCGCAGGCGCATCACTCGGTACTCCGCACAACCTGCAGGCTGGCCAATTCCTGCGCCTGCCCGGCCGCGCGCACGCTGACGGCGATGCGCAGCATGCCCTGCCCGGCCGGTGTTGCCGTGCGCTTCCAGTCCCAGCCGCGCGCACCGGCTGATTCCTGCCCTGCGGCAGGTGCCGCGGCAACGGCCGCCGGTGCAAGCAGTGCTTCAATCGCCTGATTTTCCGCCACCACGGCCGCGAGCGCGCGCTCTTCCAGAATCACCGCGGTGCGCGTGCTTTCGCCGGACAGATTCAATAGCCCTACCACCGCCATGCCGAAGATCGCCAACGCGACCAGCAGTTCCAGCAGCGAGAACCCTGCCTGGGTGTCAGCGCGCCGCTGCATCGACCCGCACCGTGCCCACTGCATCCACTACCACCTGCACGCGTTGCTGGCCCTGCCCCAACGCCAGGCGCTGCGGCGTGGCGGCGCCTGTCGGGTCGAAACGCACGCTCACCTGCGTCGCACCCTCCGGCAGCTGCGTGCGCACCCCTTCCGGCCACTGCACGGGCGTAAACGGCACCTGGTCCAGCGCCACCCAGCGCTCGCGTGCCTGGCGGCGGAAGGCATAACCCCCGGCGCTGAGCACCACCTCGGTCATGCGCAGGCTCAGGATGGCCTCATCGCGCGCGTGCGACAGCGCGGTGGCCAGCGCATCGGCCTGATCGGGCAGCGTGCGCTGCGTGTCGGGCAGGGTCAGCAGCACAACGGTGCTGGCCAGCGCGGTGATCACCAGCACGGCCAGCACTTCGAGCAAGGTGAAGCCCCGTGCATTGCACGCGCACGGGAGCGCGGCGCGCATGCGTGTTTGCGGCGCACGGGAGCCACTCGATGCCAGCGCGCGCGCGGCCATCCCTGCGACTCAGCGCCAGTTGCCGATATCGGCGTTGTCGGCATCGCCGCCTTCGGCACCATCGGCGCCGAACGAATACACATCGAAGCCGCCGCTACGCCCGGGACGACGGTACTGGTAGGCGTGACCCCACGGGTCTTCCGGCAACCGGCGGATGTAACCGCCCTGGCGGTAGCGTTCCGGCCGGCTCAGGCCGCCGGGCGCGCTCAACAAGGCCTGCAGGCCCTGCTCGGTGCTGGGATAGGTGAGGTTGTCCAGGCGATAGGTTTCCAGCGCCTGCTCCAACACGGCGACGTCGGCGCGCGCCTTTTCCACCATGGCGCGGTCCTGGCTGGGCATCACGTTGATCATCACCACCGTGGCCAGCAAGCCGATGATGACGATGACCACCATCAACTCGACCAGGGTGAACCCGCGCGCCGCACGGCGCGAGGCGGTGCACGGGGAAACGCGGCGAAACGACATACGCGACATGAGACTCTCCGAATACGCGGCTGCCATCAGCCGAGTGCCAAGGTGTTGAATTGCAAAATGGGCAACAGGATGGACAACACGATCACTGCCACCACGCCGCCCAGCAGCACGATGATCAGCGGCTCCAGCAGGCTCATCGCCGCAGTGGTGAACGACTCGAATTCGCGCTCCAGATAGTCGGCGGCACGTTCCAGCATCGGCGCCAGGCGCCCGCTGTTTTCGCCGCTGGAGGCCATGTACAACAAGGTAGGTGGAAACACGCCCGCGCGCTTCATCGCCGCACCCAGGCTGCCGCCTTCACGGATGGCGGTGACCATGCTGTCGGTGGCCAGGCGCAGCGCATGGTTGTCCACGGTGCGTGCGGCGATCATCAGCCCTTCCATCAACGGCAAGCCGCTGTTGACCATGATCGCCAGGGTGCGCGCCATGCGCGCGGCATGCAGGTCGCGCAGCAAGCGCCCCAGCAGCGGGGCGCGCAGGATCGCCCGGTCGATCGCCAGCCGTACCGGCGGGCGCTTGCGCAACTGCATACCCACCACCGCCGCGATCACGCCAGCCACCAGCAGTGGAATGCCGGCATGCAGCAGAAACTGCGAGAGCGCGATGACCGCGCGCGTGAGCCACGGCAGTGCGCGGCCCATCGAATCGAACTGGTCCACAACCTTGGGCACCACAAAGGTCATCAGCACGATGACCACCACGCCGGCGGTCATTGCCAACGCTGCCGGGTACACCAGTGCGGATTGCAGCTTGCTGCGCACCTGCGCCTGGCGCTCGAGCAGGTCGGCCAGGCGCTCGAGCACCTGCGGCAAGGCCCCGGCGCTTTCGCCGGCCGCCACCATCGCGCGGTACAGCGGCGGGAAGGCAGTGCCCTGGCGCGCCATCGCATCGGACAGGCGGAAACCTTCGACAACCAATGCATGCGTCTGCCCGGTGACTGCGCGCACGCCGCGGCGCTCGGACTGGGTGCCGATGGTGCGCAGCGCTTCTTCCAGCGGTGCGGTGTCCGCCAGCGTGGCGAGCTGGCGGGTGAACAACACCAGATCCTTGCCGCTGAAGCGCGCTGCGCGCACCGTCGCGGTGGCCGCTGCCGGCTCCACCCGCAACGGCACCCATTGGCGCTGCTCCAGCAAGCTGCGCGCACTGCGCGCGCTGTCGGCGCTGATCACGCCGTGGCGATTGCGGCCGTGCAGATCCAGCACGGTGTAATCAAACTTCGCCATGCGCCTCGTCCTCCTGACGGGTGACGCGCAAGGCTTCTTCCAGCGTGGTCGCGCCTTGCAGCACGGCCGCGCGCGCGGCGTCGCTCAGCCGTGGCGCACGTACGAAGGCCGCGGCGGCCAATGCGTCTTCGTCGGCGTTGTCGCCGATCAGCCGGCGCAGCGTGTCGTCGACAGTGATGGCTTCGTAGATCCCCACGCGCCCGGCGTAGCCACTGTGGTGACAGGCCGCACAGCCGGCGGCGCTGTAGATCACCGCATCGGTCGACGTGCCCAGCATCTGCGTGGTGGCCGCATCCAGCGGCCGTGGCGTGCGGCAGTGCGTGCACAGCCGGCGCACCAGCCGCTGCGCCAGGATCAGGCGCAGGCTGGAGGCCAGCAGGAATGGTTCGATGCCCATGTCGCGCAGGCGCGTGACCGCACCCACCGCATCGTTGGTGTGCACGGTGGACAGCACCAGGTGGCCGGTGAGGCTGGCCTGCACGGCGATCTGCGCGGTTTCGGTATCGCGGATCTCGCCGATCATCACCACGTCCGGGTCCTGGCGCAGGATTGCGCGCAGGCCGGCGGCAAAGGTCATGCCCACGCGCGCATTGACCTGGGTCTGGCCAACGCCGTCGATGGCGTATTCCACCGGGTCTTCGACGGTGAGGATGTTGCGCGAACCGTCGTTGAGCAGGCTCAGCCCGGCATACAGCGTGGTGGTCTTGCCCGAGCCGGTGGGCCCGGTCACCAGCACGATGCCGTTGGGCACCTGCAGCGCACGTTGCACTGCGCCCATCACACCCGCGGGCATGCCCAACTGGGTCAGCGACAAGGTGCCCTGCTCCTTGTCCAGGATACGCAGCACCACGCGTTCGCTGCCGCGGGTGGGCAGGGTAGAGACGCGCACATCCAGCGCCTTGGCACCCATGGCCAACGACACCCGGCCATCTTGCGGGATGCGTTTTTCGGCGATATCCAGGCGCGCCATTACCTTGACGCGCGAGACCAGCAACGGCGCGATCCGCCCCGGCAAGGTGGCCGCTTCGCGCATCACCCCGTCCACGCGCAAGCGCACGCGCAGGCGCGACTCGTACGATTCCAGATGCACGTCGGACGCACCCAGGCGTGCGGCCTCGGCGATGATGCCGTTGATCAGGCGGATGATCGGCGCATCGTCCTGGCTGTCGAGCAGATCGGCGGTAGGGATGTCTTCGATCAGCGAATCCAGGCTGCCGTGCAGGTCCAGCGCTTCCACAGGCATGCCCTGCTCCAGCCCGGCATCGGCATAGATTTCCGACACGTGCCGGTCGAACACCGCCGGTTCCAACGTGCGTACCTGCAACGGCACGCCAAGCACGCGGCGCACTTCGATCAAGGCCTGCACATCACCGCCGGCGCGCAGGCCGACCTGTGCGTGCGCGGCGCTCTCGCCGCCGAGCAGCACCACGCCGTGGCGCTTGGCAAACGCGTACGACAGCGTGGCCGTGGGGGTGGTGGTCGACATGGTGTCAGCGCGTGCGCGGCGCGGCGGTGGGTGCCGGCGCCTGCGGCGCAGGCGCGATGGGCGCGGACGCCGGCAGCTGTGGCGGCTGTGCACGCAGGTAGTCGCGCACCAACGCATCCAGGGCCGCTTCCGGGTCGCCATCGGCCAGCTGCCGGTCGCGCAGGTAGTTGTAGCGTGGCGCGGTCATGCGCTGCGCATCGGCCGCGTCGCGGATGATGGTGGGGCGGATGAACACCATCAGGTTGGTCTTGTCGCGGTTGCGCGACTTGTGCCGGAACAACGCACCCAGCCCGGGCACGTCGCCCAGCAGCGGCACCTTCTCCACGGTCTGCCGGTCGTTCTGATCCAGCAAGCCGCCCAGCGCGACGATGGCACCGTTTTCCACCACCACGCGGGTTTCGATCTGGCGCTTGTTGAACACCAGCTCGGAGGACTGCGTGCTCACCGGCCCGGCAATGGCCGAGACTTCCTGTTTGATCGCCAATGTGATGCCACCGGCGGTATTGATCTGCGGGCGCACTTCCAGCTCCACGCCCACATCCTGGCGCTGGATGGTGCGGAACGGATTGTCGTTGGCCGCGCCCAGCACTTCGCCAGTGGTGATCGGCACTTCCTGGCCCACCAGGATGCGTGCCTGCTCGTTGTCCAGGGTCATGATCGACGGCGTGGACAACAGGTTGGAGCCGGTGTCGCTCTTGACCGCATCGATGATCATGCCGAACACCGCATCGTTGCTTTGCCCGGCCAGGCCGATCAGCCCGCCGCTCAATCCGAGCAGCGATTGCGCGGCCACGTTGCGCGCCTGCTCCAGTACCGAATCGTCTTCCCCGTTATTGCTGCGCGTGCCGGCGGCCGCAGCTGCCAGGGGCACGATGCCCGGCGCCGCGCCGCTGTACTGCGTGGCCAGCAACGGCACGGTGCCATTGCGCCCGGCCAGCAGCAGCTGCACGCCCAGACGCTTGGCAGCGGTGTCGGAAATCTCCACCACGATCGCTTCCACCAGCACCTGCTCGCGGTGCACATCGAGCTGGCGGATCACGTCCATCAAGGCGCGCTGGGTTTCCGGGTCGGCATTGATGATCAGGGCATTGGAACCGGGGTAGCGCACGATCACCGGGCGCTTGCCGGCGGCCGGTGCAATCACTTGCGCCTGCGCAGCGCCAGCACTCGCGGCCACATCCACGGCGGTGGGGCGCGTCTCTTGCCCGGGCTGCGCCTCGTTACCCGGGGTTTGCCCAACCAGTTGCTGCAGCACCGGCAGCAGTTGTTCGGCGCTGGCGTGCTGCAGGCGCACCACGCTGACATCGCCACGGCGCTCGGCCCGCCCATCCAGATCCAGTGCGGTGCGTACCACGCGCTGCACCAATGCCGGGTCGCCCCGCACGATCAACGAATTGCTGCTCTCCACCGGCAACACCGACAACACCGCGCTGCGCTCCCCGGCCTGGCCAAACAGCGTGGTGAGCGTGCGTGCCAGTTCCTGCGCCGAGCTGTTGCGCAGCGTCACCGTGTCGATGGCGGCGCGGTCGGTGTCGATCTGCGCCACCAGGCCACGGATGCGGCGCAGGTTGTCGGCGTAGTCGGCGATCAACAGGCTATTGCCCTGCGGCATCGCCATGATCACCCCGCCGCGTCCCACCAGCGGCTTGAGGATTTCCGCCGCGCTGCGCGCATCCACGCGCTGCAGCGTGAACACCTGGGTGGCGAAGCCGAGATTGCCGCTGGCCGCGCTGCCGGGCTGCTGCGCGGCGGTGTCGTCGGGGATGATGCGGTAGGTCGATGGCCCGCTGGAGACCGCAATCAAGCCATTCGCACGCAGTACCGCCAGCAGCATGCCCAGCAGGTCGGCTTCGGACATGGCCTGCGCACGCGCTACGTTGACCGAGCCCTGCACGCGCGTGTCGACGATGAAGGTGATGCCGGTGGCGCGCGAGACATCCTGGATGAAGGCGCGCAGGTCCACGTCCTGCATGCGCACCGCCGGTGCATCGGCGGCGTGCAGCGGCAGCATCGTCAACGGCGGCAGCGCAAGCAACAAGGTGGCGGACAACAGCCAGGGGCGACGGACGACGATCATTGCGGGCGCTTCAAGGTCATGGTGTGGGTCTGGCCGTCGCGGCGGTAGGTCAGCGTGGCGGTCTGGCCATCGCGCAGTTCGTCCTGCAGCTCGCGCAGGTGTTCGGCGTCGAGCGTGCGGCCATTGAGTTGGGTAAGCACATCGCCGGGCGCCAGGCCGGCCTGGCGCAACAGCGCATCATCGCCGCGCGGCATCACCGTGAAGCCGCCGCCATCGGCGTTGGCACGCAAGCCGGTGGTGCGCAGCAGCTGCTGCGGGTCGACCGCCGTGGTGCCGGCCGCTGCCGTACGCGCGCCGACATTGGACGCCACCGCCGCGGCTGCTGCGGGAGCGCCACTCGCCGGCAATGGTGCCGTTATTGCCGCGCTCGCCGCAGCGTGTTCGATCAACGGCAGCCGGCGCAGTGCACTGCCTGCACGCACCATCACGTGGTCGGCTGCGATCGCCTGCAGCGTCAGCCCCGGGCCCACTGCATCGCCAATGCGATACGCGCCCTGCCGGCCATCGCCGGTACTCAGGTACGCCGCTGAGTCCGCACCGCCCACACGCACGCCATGCAGCACCAGGCCGAGGTCGCCGCTGTCGGCGGGCGCGCGAAAAAACACGTCGCGCTGCAATGCAGGCAAGGGTGCAGCGGTGGTTGCGCTGCCTTGTGCGGTGCCCAGCGGGCCCAGCGGCGTCACCAGCAGCCACACCAGGCGCACGCCCTGCACGGCAAGCAGCACGAGCAACACACAGACAGCGGCAGTGCGCACGGCGCGCGCCGACATCAGGTCATTCAACGAGGGCGAAACGCGCTGCAAAGCGGACATCCGTCTCAGGATTGCGGTCGGATGACAGAATGCGGCGGAATTGTGTCAGTTCGAAGAAAGTGATGACACGCATTGCCACACACGGCCAACCCGCCAATGCAAAACGCCCGCCGTGCGAGGCAGGGCGGGCGTTTGCGTTCATCGGCACTTGGCGCAGATCAGAAGCGCGCTGTCACACTGATGTCATAGGTGATGCCCGGCTGATACTCGTACAGGTCCACGCGGTTGCCGCCGCGCGATTGATATTCCTGGTACTTGGTCTTGAGCAGATTGCGCGCGGCAAAGTTCAGCGAGAGCTTGTTGCCCGACCACACCAGCCCCTTCTTGATCACCAGATCCAGCTGCGTGCCCGGCTTGTCGATGTAGTCCGGCTGGCCCGGGCGGCCACGTGCGGAAATCCGCTCGCCCACGTAGTTGGCAATCAACGTGGCCTGGCTGTTGGTGCTTTCGCTTTCCACACCGATCTGCAGGTTGGCGATGTCGTCGGACTGCCCCTGCAGCGTGCTGCCATCGCGCACGAACAAGGTCGCCTGCACCGGTGCGGCAAACCCGAACGGCTGCACCGTGTCGCCGTCGCTGGCGCTGACCTCGGACTTGGTACGCGTGTAGTTGCCCGAGATGAACATGCGGTTGTCGCCCCACCAGTTGGCGGCGATCGGCAGGTCCAGATACTTCTTGGCTTCCAGCTCGATGCCGTACAAGGTGGCTTCCGGTGCATTGATGAAGCTCTGCACGATGCCGCCGCCGGGCGCGTCATTGACGATGGCTTCGATCGGCTTGTCGATCTGCTTGTAGAACAGGCCAGCGGTGACGTACTCGCCCGGTTCGAAGAACCACTCGTAGCGCGCATCCAGATTGACCAGTTTGCTGTCGACCAGGAACGGGTTACCGAAGAACTGGCGGTCGATGTCCGGGTCCAGATACTGCTGCGGCGCCATCTCGCGGAACTGCGGCCGCGCGATGGTCTTGGACGCACCGAAGCGCAGCTGCTGGTTCTCGGCGAAGTTCCAGGTCACCGTGGCCGAGGGCAGCGCGTAGCTGTTCTCCAACGGTGCCACGCTGTCCTGGCGTGCGCCGCTGAAGATGTCGTACGGATGCACCGCCTGGGTGGCGTCTTCATAGCGCACGCCCACCGTGGCACGCAGGGTCGGCACGATCTCGCCTTCCATCTGCAGGTAGGCGGCCTTGACCTTGAGCGTGGCGTCGTAGGCGGCCGCACCGAAGCTGCCGGTGGTCTCGCGCAGGCGCAGGAAATCGTTGCTGAGGTTGTAGTCGGAGATCAGGTAGTCCACGCGCTGGTACTGGTTGTAGAACGGCAACGGGCCGTCCAGCGCCAGGAAGCGGAACTCGCGATTCCATGCGGTGCGGTCGTTGTCCAGATACGCAAGGCCACCCTTGACGGTGAGGTCGTGCTCGATCGGCAGGCGCCAGGTCACGTCCACGCCGCCGCTGGCCACTTTATCGTCGACCTTGCTGAAACGCGTGTAGTTCTGCACGCGCGAGGCATCGTGCGCCCAGTAGCCGTCCAGCAGTTCGTAACGGATGCCGGTCTCGTACGGCACATCGCGGCTGGCGTTGGCCAGCGCAGCACGCCATTCGATCTTCAGATCGTCGTACTCGCCAAACGCATGCGTGCCGCGCAGCTGGTTGTTGATCAGCTGGCGCGCGTACCACTCGGTGTTGTCGTCGCGCACATCGAAGCCGGCCAGTTCATCGCGGCCGTCACGGCTGCGCGCCACCTTCAAGGTGTCGTGCACGTACAAGGTGGTCCAGCCGATGGTGTGGCGGCCGTATTCCCAGCCCAGGCCCAGCATGCCGTTGCTGCGCACGTTGTTGCGGGTGGTGGCGAAGTCGTAGTTGGAATTGAACTCCACCGTGTCGCCGGTGAAGATGCCGTCCTGCTGTTTGCCGGTGCGCGTGCGCCATTCGTTGTCGTAACTGGCCACGGCCAGGATGCCCAGCTTGGCCTCGCCAATGTCCATGCTGTAGCCGGCGCTGGCGCCGACATTGACGTCCGGATCGATGCTGTCCTTCTCCTGCAGCACATACAGGTTGGCGTTGTTCATGCTGCGGCCAATGCGGCGGATGTCCTCGCGCGAGAAGCTGCCCAGGTCCACGCGCCGGCCGGTGGCGATGGCATCACGCAGTGCGCCCGGTTGCTTGCGCGCGCCATCGTCGAAGCCCCACTCGTCATCGCCGGAGCCGTAGTAGGTCAGGCCCTTCTCGCCAGTACTGACACTGTTGGCGCCGCCACCGACGGTGAGCGAAAAGAACGGTTTTTCCGGCACGGCCATCGATTGCAGATCGATCACGCCACCGCCGAATTCGCCGGGATAATCGGCCGAATAGGTCTTCTGCACGGTCACGCTTTGCAGCACGTCGCTGGGGAACAGATCCAGCGGCACCACGCGCTGCATCGGCTCGGGGCTGGGCAATGGCGAACCGTTGAACAGCGCCGAGGAATAGCGCTCGCCCAGGCCGCGCACATAGACATATTTACCGCGCGACAGGCTCAGGCCGGTGACACGCGTCAGCGCGACCGCGGCACTGCTGTCGCCGGTGCGCTCCATGTCCTCGCGGGTGACGAACGACGCCACTTCGGAGGTCTGCAGCATCGGTTCGGGAATGTATTCACCGCGCACCACGACCTGGTCGAGTTGCTTGGGCGCAATGGCGGCAGCACTGGAGCTGCTGGTGCCGCCGCCGGCATCGGTGGTGGTGGTGGACTGCGCCATTGCTGCACCGGAGGCGAGCAAAGCGGAAATGGAAAGAGACAAGCCCGTCCGCGAAAGACGGGCAACAGCGAAGGTTCGCATCGTGGGAGCCCTGGCAACAGAAGAATGAAGGCGTGGATGCAGCGCGGAGCGGCCGGATGCCGCTCCGCGCTGCCCGGCCTCAGCAGGGGCGGTCGGCGGTCAGGCCGCAGGTCCAGCCCTGCCACCAGGTGTCGTTGGCATCACGCACGCCACCGATGTAATTGATCTGCTGGAAGAAGCTGCTCACCCCGGTCAGGCCCTGGAACGCCGGCACTGCAGACTCGTTGGCGCCGTTGATGAAGGTGTTCTGCAAGGTGGACACACCGTTGGCCACGTTGTTGGTGCCGGCCGCGAACGAGGTCGCTGCACGCGCATCGCTGCCGAAGGCGGTCGGGCAGGCGAAGAACACCGACTGGAACACGCCGGCGGTATCGGCATCGGCCATGTTCAAGCACACCAGACCATCGCCGGTGCCGCCGGCAGGACGGGTAAACACCGAGTTGTAGAACGCCGCCTGGGTGCCCTGGTTGAGCATGATCGCCGCACCGGCACGCGCATTGCCCACGTAGGTGAAGTTGGCCACCTTCGGGCGCGAATACGGCTGCCGACGCAGGCTGCTCCACTCGTTCATGCGGTCGCCGCCGCCGGCGCGCTGCACCACGATGCCGAACTGCAATGCACCGCTCCAGCCGGCATCGGTATCCAGCGCATCGTCGTCGGCGCCGGTGATGACCACGTGGCTACCGTTGACCGTGCCACCGAACCACTCGATGCCGTCGTCGGAGCTGTTGTGGATCTGCACGTAATCCATCCGCGTGCCGCTGCCCACGCCGGCCATGGTGATGCCCTGCAGCTCGTTGTTCGGCGAGATTTCAAAGCCCGAATACATCACGCGCAGATAGCGCAACGTGCCGCTGTTGTCGGTGGCGTTATTGCCGCCGTAGAACGCGTTGGTGCCTTCCACCTGCGCCTGGCATTCCGGCGTACCGGACACCGTGGCGGCCGGGCAGTTGTTGATCGCTGCGCGACCCAGCACCACGATGCCGCCCCACAGACCGATGGTGTTGGCACTGACCTGGCCTTCCAGCGCCTGGCGTGCGGTGAACACGATCGGTGCGGTGGCGCTGCCTTCGGCAAAGATCTGCGAGCCGCGGTTGACCACGATGTAGTCGCTGCCCGACGAACCGTACAAGGTCACGCCCGGCTCGATGGTCAGCACGCCCTGCACGCTGCCGGCGGCCGGCGCGGTGGCGTTACCGCCACGGTCGGTACCGACATTGACGCGGCCGCTGATCGAATACGCCGTGCCGGCGCGCGCAGGCACCACCAGGTTGCCGCTGACGGTTTCCGGCAACTGGCAGGCGCGCAGCGTGTTGTTGGCGATGGTGCCGACGTTGGAAAAACCGGTGGGGCAATCTGCAGCCGGGCCGGTCGGCGCCGGGGTTGGTGTCGGAGCCGGCGTTGGTGCGGGCGTGGGCGCCGGGGTCGGGGTCGGTGCGGGCGGAAACGCGCCTTCGCCCGGCGAAGCAACACGGTCGGCACCGCCACCGCAGGCGGACAACGCCAGCGCGGTGCCGAAGGTCATGAGAAGGGTTTTACTGCTATTGCGAACGGACATGCGGCTGATCTCCAGGTCAAAGGGTCCGGTATGAAGAGGAGTCGTCAAGAATGGTTGCGTTCCGCTCACTGCAGTGGAGAGCACGTTCAAGATCCCCGTCACTTTTATAGAGGGCGTGTGTTGCATTTGTCTTACGCGACACACGCTGACACACAGCTGCCACATGTCGGCATGCACTGTAGCGGGATGACAAACACCTCCATTCCCGCCGATTTGGGCGACTGGATCATTGCCCAGGCCATCGCCGGACACCCGCCCGAGCACACGCTGCAACCGCTGCTGGAAGCGGGCTGGAGCGAGCAGGACGCCATCGATGCGGTGGAAGCGCTGGTACGCGCGCATGTGCAGGCACACGCGCAGACGCACGGCCTGCCGGTGCCGGTGCGCGTGCCCGCACCGCTGCAGGCCGACGCGTCGTCGCTGCTGGATCTGGGCGATCGCCAGGTGCAGGTACTGGTCAGCCTGATGCTGCCGCGCGTGGTGGTGCTGGGCGGCCTGCTCGCCGATGACGAATGCGATGCATTGATCGCACTGGCACGCCCACAGCTGGCGCGCTCGCGCACCGTGGACAACCGCGACGGCAGCGAGATCGTGCATGCTGCGCGCACCAGCCACAGCATGGCCCTGCAACCGGGTCAGGATGCGTTATGTCAACGCATCGAAGCGCGCATTGCGCGGCTGCTGGAATGGCCGGTGGAGCACGGCGAAGGGCTGCAGGTACTGCGCTATGCCACCGGTGCGCAGTACGCGCCGCATTACGATTACTTCGAACCAGATGCCCCCGGCACGCCAGTGCTGTTGCAGCACGGCGGGCAACGCGTCGCCTCGCTGGTGATGTACCTCAACACGCCCGAACGCGGCGGCGCCACGCGCTTTCCCGATGTGCATCTGGACGTGGCCGCGGTGAAAGGCAACGCGGTGTTTTTCAGCTACGACCGCCCACATCCGATGACACGCACCCTGCACGCCGGCGCACCGGTGCTGGCCGGCGAAAAATGGGTGGCCACCAAATGGCTGCGCGAACGCCCGCTGCACGCACCGAACTGATCGGTGCTGCAGCGTGCCGGCATGCGTGGGCTTTCGTGGCGGTGTTAGCGGCTGCCGAACACGCGTTGGTCGATGCGCAGCATCACCAGGCGCAGCGGCGTCCACGCCAGGCACAGGCCGGCCAGGATGCCCAGGGTGTCGGCCAACGCGTCGTACGGATCGGCGCTGCGATTGGTGGTGAGCGCGCCCTGGGCAATCTCGATCCCGATGCCGAGCAACACCAGGCCTAATGCCGCGAACACCAGCGCACGCCGTGTGGCGAACAACTGCACTGCGCCCCAGCACAGCAACGCGAAGGTCAAAAAATGCTCGGCCTTGTCGCTATTGGACGGCAGCTCCGGGAACTCCGGCGGCGGTCCCAGGCACACGCCGATCACCACCAGGATTGCCAGAACCCACAGCCCCACCCACAGCGCTGGCCGCCGAAACGGCCGCAACGCCTGCGTCATAGCCGCCACGTCAGGTCGCCCGCCAGAAACGCCGGCGCAAAATCCACGTCGCGTGCAAAGCCCATCACCTGGAAACGTTCGCCCATCTCGCTGGGCAAGGTGAGCTGTTTGACCTGCTGACGCAGGCGCATGCGGCCGACCTCGTCAGTGCGCGCATCGGCTTGGGTCAGCAACGCATCCAGCCCGTTGCCAAGCAGGAAGTTGGCCTGCGTGCAGTAGCCCGCCAATTCGAAACCGGCGCCGGTGCCGGCTTCGGCCAGCGCGGTGAAATCCACCGATGCGGTGAGGTCCTGCAGGCCCGGCCAGCGGTACAGATCGGTGTGCATGCGATGGCGATAGAACGCGCGCAAGGTGCCGTCTTCGCGCTGCGCACGGTAGAACTCGCCACGCGGGTAGCCGTAGTCGACAAACA
Organism: Xanthomonas sp. NCPPB 2922; assembly: GCF_041520885.1. Lineage (NCBI taxonomy): Bacteria > Pseudomonadati > Pseudomonadota > Gammaproteobacteria > Lysobacterales > Lysobacteraceae > Xanthomonas > Xanthomonas sp. NCPPB 2922. The sequence goes on from NZ_JBGOFY010000014.1 coordinate 44,085, forward strand.
GCATCGCGCCGCGCTTCAAGCCACCGGCCACCGCCTGAATCCAGTACGGCAACTGCGGCAGCAACTCCGAGCGGTAACCATCGGCAAACGGTTGCTCCAGGTAACGCTCTAGATGCCGCACCGCCGCGCCCAGCAGCGCATCGGCCGGCTGCTCGCCACGCGCGAAGTGCTGCTGCGCATCCAGCACCACGGTTTCTTCATACACCTCGCCATCGCGCAGGGTGAAACGCGGCGTGGGCAATGCGTCGATGACTTCGTTGGCGAACAGCACGCCGTCCCAATCGTCCGGGAACGGGCCATCCAGCCACTCCACCAGGTCGAACACCGGCGGGATCAGGCTGCGTCCCAATCGTTCGCGCTGGCGCTCGCGTAGATCGGCGCTGGGCTCCAGGATGGCGTAGCGCTCGGGCAAGGCATCCAGTTCGAGCAGGCGCTTGAGCGTGACCTCGGCAAACGCGCCGCTGCCGCCACCGACCTCCAGCACACGTGCCTGCGGCCCGAGTTGCTGCAGCACCGGCGCCAGCGCACCGGACACGGTGGCGGCAAACAACGGGCCCAACTCCGGCGCGGTGACGAAGTCGCCGCTCTCACCGAACTTGCTCGCGCCGGCGCTGTAGTAGCCCAGGCCCGGCGCGTACAACGCCAGCTCCATGAAACGCGAGAACGGAATCGCGCCACCGGCGGCGGTGATTTCGGCGCGCAAATGCGCGGCCAGTTGATCGCTGTGGGCCAGTGCGTCCTGATCGGGAACGGGAAGGTCGGCGTGCATGCGGGCACCGGTTGCGGAGACAATGCACAGGATAGCCGAGCCTTTCGCAACGCCGAGCGAGTACGCCATGACAGACAGTTCCAAGGTGGTCCTGATCACCGGTGCCGCCCGCCGCATCGGCGCGCAGATCGCCACCACCCTGCACGGCGCCGGCTACCGCGTGGCCCTGCATGCGCACCGCTCCGGCGATGCATTGGCCGCGCGCGTGGCGGCGCTATGCGCCCAGCGCGCGGGCAGCGCCTGTGCACTGCAGGCCGACCTGCGCACGCCCGAGGCACCGGCCCAGCTGGTGGACGCCTGTGTGGCTGCATTCGGCCGCCTGGACGCGGTGGTCAACAATGCCAGTGCGTTTTATCCCACCGTGCTGGGCGAGGCCACGCCGGCGCAATGGGACGAGTTGTTCGCGGTGAACGCACGCGCGCCGTTCTTCATTGCACAGGCCGCTGCGGCGCAGTTGCGCGCGCACCACGGCGCCATCGTCAACCTCACCGATCTGCATGCCGAACAACCCATGCGCCAGCACCCGCTGTATGGCGCCTCCAAGAGCGCGCTGGAAATGCTGACCCGTTCGCTGGCGCTGGAGCTGGCGCCGCAGGTCCGCGTCAATGCCGTCGCACCGGGCGCAATCCTGTGGCCGGAAGACGGCAAGGCCGACGCCGCCAAGCAGGCACTGCTCGCGCGCACGCCGCTGGCGCGCACCGGCACGCCCGAAGAAGTGGCCGAGGCCGTGCGCTGGTTGCTGGACGATGCCAGCTTCATCACCGGCCATACCTTGCGCGTGGACGGCGGCCGCCGGCTCAGCTGAGCGCGGTTACTGCGGCAATGCCACCGCGTTGTCCAGTTCCACCGTGGTGAACGCGCTGCCGTATTGCGGATGCGCCTGCCACAACGCCGCCAGGGTCTTGCCGCTCAGCGGGTCGACGAATGCCGGCGCAATGTCAGCCAACGGCTTGAGCACGAACGCATGCTTGAGCTCGGGCCGTGGCACGCGCAGGTGGCCCGGCCCTTCCACGATGCGGTCGCCGAAAAACACCACGTCCACATCCAGCGTGCGGTCGCTGAAACGCGGCCCGCTGCGATCACGGCCGTGGCGGTCTTCCAGCGCATGCAACCAGTCGTCCAGCGCCTGCAGCTCCCAATCGGTCTGCAGCTGCACGCCGTTGTTGACGAAGTCCGGGCCATCGAAACCAACCGCCGCGGTGCGATACGCCGGCGAGACGTCGATCGGGCCAAAACGCGCGCGCAAGGCCTCGACGGCCAGACGCAGGTAATGGGTTGGCTGGACGTTACTGCCCAGGCTGAGGAGCACGGTGGTCATGCGATATTCGCGCATGCGGGCGGCGTCAGCGTCAACCGTCTTGCGCGCATGCCAGCTATTCGCTGCGCGCACGCCGCCGTGCGCAACGCGGCTCAGGCCACTTCGAGTGCGTGCGCCACGGCGCGGAACACGCGGCGCATCTCGAGCGGTTTGCGCAGCACGTGCACCGGGATATCGTGGGGAAGATGCGCACGCTGCAGCGGCGCGCCGACATCTTCCAGCACGATCGCCGGGCCCTGGTAGCCCAGTTCCTGCATGCTCAACAGCACGCTCACCGCCGATAGCAGGATGATGTCGCTGTCGATGATCACCAGATCCGGCATGGCGTGCTGCTGCACCAGTTGCAACGCCGCAGCGCCATCGGTGGCCAGCTGCGGCTGGTAACCCTGGCTGGAGAGCGCATTGCCCAGCAGCGACAGCCGCGTGGCTTCGCCGTCCACCAGCAGGATGCGCTGGCCGTGCCCAAGCGCCAGCGGCGGCTCGCTCTCGGTGGTGGGCGTCACCGCCGCGCGCATCGGCACGATCATGTCAAAGCGCGTACCCTCGCCCAGGCGGCTGTCGACCAGGATCGTGCCGCCGTAGCTTTCGATGATGCGCTTGCACGAAATCAGCCCCAGCCCGGTGCCATCGGTCTTGGTGGTGAAAAACGGGCTGAACAAGCGCGCGCGGGTGTCATCGCTCATGCCCACGCCGGTATCGGCCACGCTCATGCGCAGGCGGGTGCCGTCGTGCTGCTCGGCCGACAAGGTGAGCGTACCGCCACCGGGCATCGCCTGGATCGCGTTCAAGCCCAGGTTGAGCAGGCACTGCTGCAGCTCGGTGTAGTTGGCTTCGATGGTGAGGTCGGAGACCACCATGTCCATCTTCAGGCGCACGCCATCGGGCAGGCTGCTCTTGAGCAGCATCTGCACGGCCTGGAACAGGTTGGCCACCGACACCTGCTCGCGCGGCTTGTTGGAGCCGCGCACGAACGACAGCATCGACTCGGCCATCTCATGGCCACGGCGGCCGCATTCGGCCACCACGTTGGCCAGCTGGCGCAGTTGGGGGTCGTCGGTGCGCCCGGCCAACAGGTCGGGCACGATCAGCAGCGGCTGCAGGATATTGCGCAGGTCGTGACTCAGACCGGCCGCCAGCATCGCCAGGCTTTCCAGGCGCTGCGCACGCATCAATTCGCTTTCCACACGCTGGCGCTCGATCTCCGCGCGTGCCTCGCGGATGGCGCGCAATACCGCGCTTGGCAAGCGGGTGGGGTTGTGCTTGATGATGTAGTCGTTGGCACCGTCCTGCAGCGCCTTGACCGCGGTCTCCTCACCCATGGTGCCGGAGACGAAGATGAAGGGCGTGGCGCCACTCTGGCGCACCAGGCGCAAGGCCTGGTGACCGGAGAACCCGGGCATGCTCAGGTCAGACAGCACGATATCCGGCTGAAACCGCTCCATCGCCGCGCGCAGCGACGGCTCGCTGTCCACGCGCTCGAACGCGGCATCGATGCCCGCGTCCAGCAGCTGATCGGACAACAGCTCGGCGTCTTCCGGTGAATCTTCCACCAGAAGAATCTTCAACTGTTCGTGCTGGCCACCCTCATGCGGCATTGGTCAGTCCAGCTCCGGTGCCTGATTGATCACTGCCCAGAAGGTACCCAGCGTCTTGACCGCGTTGAAGAACTGGTCAACGTCCACCGGCTTGACCACATAGGCATTCACGCCCAGGTCCCAGCTGCGCGCCAGGTCGCTCTCTTCGCGCGATGAAGACAGGATCACCACCGGCAGGCGCTTGAGCGATTCTTCGTTGCGAATCTGCTTGAGCACTTCCAGCCCATCCAGGCGCGGCATCTTGATGTCCAGCAGCAACACGGCCGGCAGGCCTTCCTCGCGGTTGGCGAAGGCGCCGCGCCGCAACAGGTAATCCATGGTTTCCACACCGTCTTCCACATGCACGATGGGATTGGCCAGACGGGCATCGCGCAGCGCGTCGACGGCCATCTCCGCGTCGGCCGGGCTGTCTTCTGCCAGAAGAATGGTACGGATGGCGGTCATACGGTGGACTCTTGGTTGGGCGCTTCAAGCGCAGGGGGAAGGACAAAATGGAAGGTGGCGCCCTCGTCCACGACGCCTTCGGCCCAGACGCGGCCGCCATGGCGCGCGAGGACGCGGCGCACGCTGGCCAGGCCAATGCCGGTGCCGGGGTATTCGCTGACCTTGTGCAGCCGCTGGAACACGCCGAACAGCTTGCCGCTGTAGTCCATGTCGAAGCCGGCGCCGTTGTCGCGCACGGTGAAATAGTGGCCACCGTCGGGCATGGGCTCGTAGCCGATCTGGATCTTGGCCACCTCGCGCTTGGTGCTGTACTTGACGGCATTGCCCATCAGGTTCATCCACAGCTGGCGCATCATGTTTTCGTCGGCAATCAGCACCGGCAGCGGCGCGATGTGCCAGTCCACGCGGTGGCCGGTGTTTTCGCTCTGCACGTTGGCATCCAGGATCGCGCGCGTCTCGGCCACCAGCGATTGCATGTCCACTGCCTGCAGACGCAAGGCGCTGCGGCCCAGGCGCGAATACACCAGCAGGTCGTCGATCAGCGAGGCCATCCGCCGCGCCGAGCTGCTGATCACTTCCATGTAGTGGCGCGATTTCTCGTCGGCTGCATCGCCCAGATGACGGGCCAGCTTGTCGGAGAAGCCGGCCACGTGCCGCAGCGGCGCGCGCAGATCGTGCGAGACCGAATAACTGAAGGCCTCCAGCTCGCGGTTGACCTCCGAGACCTGCTCCACCTTGCCTTCCAGCTGTCGATTGAGCTCCTGGATGCGCTGCTGCGAGACCTTCTGCAGGCTGATGTCGCTGACCGTCATCAGCACCACTTCTTCCTCGCCATCCTCGGGCAGCGGCATGCGGCGCGCGTTGATCAGCATCGTGCGCAGCACGCCGTCGGCGCCACGCTGCTCATGCTCGAAATCCCACAGCTCGCGGTCGCGCAGCAACACGTCGGCCAGGCGCTGGTGGATCTGCGGATCGCGCCAGGCGCCATCACCCACATCGTCCAGCAGCATCAACTCATTGCCGCGCTCTTCCAGGCCATATAGCTCGGCAAACGCCGGGTTGTGCAGCACGATGCGCTGGCGTGCGTCGAGCAACACGATCGGCTCGCGCACGGTCTGCAGTACCGAGCCGGCACGGCCGCTGGCGCGCAGGTATTCCTGTTCGGCCGCCAGGCGGCGCCGGATCTGCCGCTGCAGCAACCAGATCACCGTGCCCAGCAACAACAACTGCACCGCCAGCGTGGCCCAGCTCAGCACCTTGTAATGCAGGCGCTCGCGTTCGGCGCGCGCATTGCGCACGCTCAGCAACCGGCCTTCGGCGGTCTGCAGATCGCCGATCAATTCGCGGATCGGGTTGCTGACCGTCATCTCCTCGATCAGTGCACGGATCTGCTCCGGCGCGCGTGTCACCGCGATACGCTCGGCCAGCAACAGGCGGCGCTCGATGGTGCTCTGGATACGCCCCATGCGCACCTGCTGGCCAGGGTTGTCCTTGGTCAGCGCGATCAGATGCGTGATGGCCTTCATGGCCTCGGTGCGGCCCTGGCGCATGCGCTCAACCAGCACCGGGCGATCCACCCCGTGCGAGCGCATCATCACCGCCGACTCGGTATCGCGCATCGACGCTTCCAACCGCTGCGCGGTCTCCTGCACGTCCTGGCTATGCGACACCCACTCCGCCGCCTGATTGGCGTTGGCGGCCATCTGCTGCAACAGCAGCGACGGCACCACCACGATCAAAAACACGGCAACCGCCAGTAACGGCAGGCGCCAGCGATCCCAAACGTCTTCTCGGACCGGTGTTTGCATTACGGGGTCTGTGTCCGCTCGCGGCAGTGGGCTAGGCAGGGCGTATTGTCCCCGATCAGACCCGCATTGGAATGAATGCTTCAGGCTCAGCTGCGCCGGTCCATGACATAGCTGAATGGGCATATCATAAGTGCAGCGCGCGTGAAAACGGCGCGAGAACTAGCCCAGCCGACCGGCGGTATTAGAGGTGCTCTACGCCCTGCTACCAACCGCCTCAGACCTGCCGTGGCGGGCGATCAGGCGCCAGCACAAATGGCGCTGCTCGGTGGCAGCGCGTGCAGATTGCCGCCCGGGTACAGGTGTGCGTGGCGGGTCCCGGCGCACTGCCCTCCGCACAGGCTGCCATGGCGCGCGGCAACATCACATTCGGCAGCGCGGAGACCCTCACGCAACGCCGATGCATGCGCAGCATGTCAGCAGGCATGGCCCGCCCTCCGCCTTCGACATCCCACGCACAAAAAAAGGCGCACTCCCGTAAGAGTGCGCCTCGTGTCGGGCAGCCGCCTCGCCTCGGCCGGCCCGGCATGCGTGCCTGCTGCTTACATCTTTGCAGCAGTGACCTTCAGGCCGGTCGACTTGACGCTCTTGACGCCCTCGATGCCCTTGGCAACGGCCACGGCCTTGTCATGCTCGGCCTTGGTGGCAACGCTACCGGTCAGGGTCACGATGCCGTTCTTGGTCTCGACCTTGACGTCGGTGCCGGACACATTGTCGGTGGCCAGCAGATCGGCCTTCACCTTGGTGGTGATCCAGGTGTCGGTGACCGGCTTCTTGGACTCGTTCATGCCGGCGGCATGATCCTTGTGGTCTGCGTGTTCCTGCGGTGCGGCAAATGCCTGCGACGCGCCAAGCGTCAGACCGAGCGACAGCGACAGAGCCAACAACTTGCGTGCATGCGTCATGGTGTTCATCCGATTACCCTCCGTTGGGTGTGGGGCGAGTCTGCGGGCCCAGCCGTCGCGCGGATGTGACCGCTGGATGCAGAGTTCGTGAACCCGGCGCACACGGGTGGGTGCAATACCATGCAGGTCTTCCCCAGCGTTGCGGTGAATCGTTTTCAATGCCTAAACCATTCAATCTGGCCGTCGTCGGCTATGGCTATGTTGGCCGCACCTTCCACGCACCGCTGATCGCCAGCACGCCCGGCCTGCAGTTGCACAGCGTGGTGTCGTCCAAGCCGCAGCAACCGCAGGCCGACTTCCCCGAGGTGCGCGTGCTGCCCGACCTGGAGGCCGCACTGGCCGACCCGGCGCTGGATGCGGTGGTCATCGCCACGCCCAACCAGACCCATGCGCCGATGGCGCTGCAGGCGCTGGCGGCCGGCAAGCACGTGCTGGTGGATAAACCCTTCGCCCTGGATGCCGCGCAGGCCCGCACCGTGGTGGACGCCGCCGCAGAGGCCGGCAAGATCGTCAGCGTGTTCCAGAACCGCCGTTGGGATGCGGACTTCCTCACCGTGCGGCGCTTGATCGAAGACGGCCAACTGGGCGAGGTGGTGGAGTTCCATTCGCACTTCGACCGGTATCGCCCGCAGGTGCGCGACCGCTGGCGCGAAAGCGATATCCCCGGTGCCGGGCTGTGGTACGACCTGGGGCCGCATCTGCTGGACCAGGCGTTGCAGTTGTTCGGCATGCCGCAGGCAATCAGCGCAGACCTGCAGCGTCAACGCACCCAGGCGCGCAGCGACGATTACTTCAACGTGGTGCTGCGCTATCCCCGCTTGCGGGTGATCCTGCACGCCGGCTCGCTGGTGGCCGACGGCAGCCTGCGCTTCGCCGTGCACGGCACCCGTGGCAGCTATCTCAAGCATGGCGCCGATACGCAGGAAGACCAGTTGCGTGCCGGCCGCCGCCCCGGCACCGCCGGCTGGGGCATGGACCCATTGCCCGGCACGCTCACCCGCGTGGACGACGAAGGCCGTGTGCACACGCATCAGCCCGATGGCGTACCCGGCGACTACCGCCATTGCTATGCGGCCTTCCGCGACGCAATGGCCGGCACCGCACCGCCGCCGGTCAGTGCTGCCGACGCGATGCGGCTGATGGAGCTGCTGGAGCTGGCGCAACGCAGTGCCGCGCTGGGCCAGGTGCTCTGGCTGGAAGGCAACAGCAGCGACTGAGCGCCAAGGCCCGGCAGAGGCGGTGCGGCGCTCACCGCGCGCGGCTGCTGCCACGCGCACACGCTGTTGTTGAGCAGACATGCATGCCACGCCAAGCGTGGCGCACACGTTCGTGGCCTGATCAGGCGTCCTTGCTGCCGATCGGCGGCGGGGTTGGCGTAGTGGTCAGCACCGCATGCCCACCGAACTGATTACGCATCGCCGCCAGCAGTTTGTCGGTAAACGAATCCTTGTCGCGCGACCGCAACCGCTCCATCAGCGACAAGGTGATCACCGGCGCGGAGACTTCCAGGTCGATGGCCTCTGCCACCGTCCAACGGCCTTCGCCAGAATCGGCCACATACGGCGCAATGCCGCCCATGGTCGGGTTGTGCGCCAGCGCATCGGCGGTGAGGTCCAGCAGCCACGAACGCACCACGCTGCCATCGCGCCAGATCTCGGCAACCTGGTGCAGGTCCAGCGCGAAATCGGTCTTGTGCTGCAGCAGCGCGAAGCCTTCGGCATAGGCCTGCATCATTCCGTACTCGATGCCGTTGTGGACCATCTTGGTGAAGTGGCCGGCACCGCTCGGGCCCACCCGTCCCCAGCCCTTGTCCGGCGCCGGTGCCAACGTGGCCAGCACCGGATGCAACGTGGTCACGGCCGCTTCGTCGCCGCCCACCATCAGGCTGTAGCCTTCCTGCAGGCCCCACACGCCACCGCTAGTGCCGCAATCGACAAACGCAATGCCGATGGACTGCAGCTGCGCGGCGCGGCGCTGCGAATCCTTGTAATACGAATTTCCGCCATCGATGACGATGTCGCCGGCCTGCAGCAACGGCAGCAGCTGCGCCAGCGTGTCGTCGACGATCTTGCCGGCCGGCACCATCAGCCACACCACACGCGGACTCGGCAGTGCGGTGACCAGCGTGGCCAGCGCGTCGGTTGTCTGGATGCCCTTGGATTGCGCACTGGTGCGTGCGGCAGCGCCCAGATCGAACCCATGCACGCGATGCCCGCCGCGCACCAGCCGCTCGGCCATGTTGGCGCCCATGCGGCCCAGTCCCACCATACCCAGTTCCATAGTCACTCCTCGTGTCATCTGATCAGTGCAGGGTGCCACGCGGCACGTAGAACGGCGTGGCGGAATTCTCAATGGATTGTTCCAGCGTGTGACCAGCCGCGCATTGCTGCAGCTGCCAATCGATCCAGCGCCAGTACAGGGTGCTGCGCAGGTTGTGCAGGGTCAGGTCGATGGCATACGGCGTGCGCGGGTTACGGTCGAGCAGGCGCGCCACGTGGTAGCCGATCGGCTTGACGCCCTTGGGGTGCACGTACACCTGAAACCCCTGGTAGAACGGGTCGTCCAGCAGCGCAAGCAGTTCCTGCAGACGGGCCTGCTGATGCGCATCCAGGCTGGCGCGCAGCGCGGCGTCGCGTTCGTACAGCAGCCGCTCGAAACGCCGCCGGCCGGGCCCGCGCAACTCTTTGGCCAACTCCCAGATCTGACGGTTACGCGCGTCGTAGTACGCAAAGCCACCGCGGCGTGCCAGCGCCTGCGCGGCTGCATCGCTGACATCCACCACCACGAAGTTTTCGGCCTGATTGTGGATGTCGTCCAGATACGCCTTGTCGAACACATGCGCGATGAAGCCAGGCGCCCCCACGAAGGCTTGGCGCCCCAGCTGCGCAGTCTTGACCGCCTTGCCATCGGCGAAAAACTCGCCGGCGTGCGCACCCAGCAAAATGCTGTCGGTGTCGTGCAAGGTCAAAAATGTGCCGATCGACAGCTCGCCCGCGCTAAAGACCGTATCGAAGCCTGCATCGCCGTAGAGTTCGCGCTGCGTGGCCAGTTGCGCCACCTGCCGGCCCACCCCGCATTCGGAGCGCACCTGGCCGCGATAGAACGCATCCAGCGCCTGCGCGTTGCTCCCGCTTGGCTGATAGCCGCGACCGAAGCTCTTGAATCCACTCCACCCTTGCGCGGCAGCGCCACGCCAGCCAAAGCCGATCCAGCCCAGTTGCACTGCCGAAAAGCGATAACGCGGGTTGTCCTGCAGTTTGCTCACTGCACGTTGTGTGGCCGCGCCCAGCTCGAACGCGTACGCGCACCGCGTGGCGGGATCTTCCAGCAGCGCCCGCAAGGCATCGCCGCGTTGCTGCGCGTTCCACTGCGCCGGCAGCACGGCGTGCAAATCGCCTGCCTGCTGCGCCTGCGCCAAGGTGGCGCGCGTACACGGCAGGCCACGTGCGATCACCGGTGCCGTGGTGGATGCCTGCTCGATCCGCCAGCCCATCCGCCGCAACAACGCCTCCACGCAATCGGCATCGGCCGCGGTTGACGTTGCACCGGGTGCCGCCAACACGCTTTGCAGCAGCTGCGCACCCAACAAGACCGCCGCACAGACAACGCGCGCGCTGCGCCGTGCGTGCAGGCGTCGCTCAACGGGTGTGGGAGACAAAGTCATGCGAGGCGGCATTGATCAAGCGTAGATCCGCTCTGCGGCGCGGGCAAAAGAAAGCCCCGGCAGGGCCGGGGCTCGTGGTGTTCAGTCGCTCAGCCTCAAAGACGCTCGCAGACGCGTTCGACCCGGCGATCGCCATTATTTTGCTGGCTGTTGCCCTGGATCGTGCGGCCTGCCGCACCGCCTGCCACCGCACCCAGCACGGTTGCGGCCTTCTTGCCGTTACCGCCGCCCACCTGGTTGCCGAGCAGACCGCCGACGATGGCGCCAGTCGCGGTGCCGGCGATGCGGTTCGGGTCACGGGAATTCTTCTGCACTTCCACGTTCTTGCAGCGCACGCGGGTACCGTCATTGAACCTGCGGCCCTCGTCTGCCGTCGTGTACCGGTGCTGCGAGTAGTTTTGCGCCTGCGCGAAGGTGCTCGTCGCCATCAGAGCGATCAGGGACATACCCATCAGGGAAGTGTGCATTTTCATCGTACGTCTCCATCGTTCTCGCCCATTCGGCGAGCCATGGCTGCACTCTGGTCGCTACGTCGAGAACAGTACGTGAAGCGAACACCCCGCTATTCAGGCTTCAGCGCGGAGCGTGAAATGCACCGTCACGGCTGCGTTGCGGGCTCGCTCCGCGGCACCGGGGCTGGTGCGGGCGGCGGGTCCTGCGCTTCAACCGGCAGCGGCGCGACAGGCGGCTGCGCAACGGTGGTCGGCATTGCTGCCGGCGGCGGCGCAGTGGTTGCCGGCGCTGCCGTGGTGGGCACTGGCTGCGTTGCTGGCACTGGCGCCGGAGCTGCATGCGCCGGTGCCGGTGCCACAGCGGCCGGCGTGGATTCGGCCACCTTCGGCAGGTACGAATTCAACCGCTCGAAGAAGCGCTTGTAGAAGGCCGCGTCCTGCACGGTGGTGCTGGACACACGCACCAGCGAATCGCCGCTACTGCCGACCGGCACCGACAACGAGCCCAGCACGCCCACGCCCACGCTGGCGGAGGTGGAGCTCTTCTTCAGTGCATAGCGGTCCTGCAGCGCGCTGACAAACACCTGCGCGGTGCCACCGTCCTGCCCGGCGCAGGAAATGCGCAGATTGAGCTGCTCGCTCTGGTCGGCTTCCTTGAGCTGGAAGTTCTTGCTGCCCTCCACGGCGGCGGCATCGGCGCGCGTGACCGCATAGCCCTGGCTCAACAGCACCCGCCGCGCCGCCTCGCACGCCTGCGGCGAGGTCGCGCTGACGTTGCGCGAATAGGTGTCGTCGGAATTGAACGACTCGCGCATCAGCATGGTGTCGCCTTTGCTGCCACCGCAGCCGGCGAGAGCCGCCAGTGCGCCAAGCAACGCGCCGCGCGCAATCAGGGAAGAACAAGACATGGGTAAATTCCGGCATCCAAAACCGGCACAGAGCATAGCCGCAACCCATGTGCGCGCGGTGTCGCGTCCGCCGCTCAGGGCTGCGCCGGTTCATCCATCGGCAGTTGCAGGTCCACCTGCAGGCGGCGGCCATCGGCGTCCAGGCGTTCGGCGCGTAGATAGTGGTGCGCCGCGACCATCACCAACGGCACGGCGGGCAGACATGGCGCGCCCCACAGGCTCAGCGCGAAGCCCTGCGCGTGCAGCCAGTGGGTCAGCCGGTCCCAGACCGCCTGCTCGCCGTGCACGATCAGGTCCAGATCGGCCGGGCCATCGGGCACCTGTTCGGGCGCCTGCAGCCAACGGGCGTAGCTGCCATGCGGGGTGACGGGCAGGCCCTGCTCGCGCAGCGCCCGCAGTAGCTGCGATGCGGCCTGCAGATCCAGGCGGCTGCGGCAGTGCTGGAAGATCAGCGCATATTCGTGGCTGCGGTTGCTGGCGGTGTCGCGCTGCGCCAACACCCCCCCGGCGCGTGGATAGAACAGCACCCGCTCCTCGCGCAGCGTAAACAGGCTGGACAGGATGCGCCCCAGGTCCCAGGCCTGCGGCACCAGCTGCCCGTCCAGCACCACGTTCTCCACCATCGCCACGCCGAAGCCGCCTGGCCGCAGCTGGCGACGCAGCGCATGGAACACCGCACGCAAGCCGGCCAGATAACTGGCGTAATCGGTGCTGGCATACAGCTGGCCCGGCGCCACCGGCCCGGACCAGTGGCAGCCGAAATACGGCACGTTGGTCAGGCACAGGTCCACCGGCGCGGCGGGCGGCACCTGCGCCAGCCCGCCCACCACGACCGGCGCCTGCACCGCGTGCCGCCGCAAGCGCTCGCGTGCCACTACGGCACGTGCCGGGTCGACCTCCATGCCATGCGCCTGGCGGCCTTCCAACGCGGCCGCGAGCAAGGTGCTGCCGAACCCGCAGAACGGGTCGAACACCTGCTGCCCCGGCGCACTGAAATGGCGCACGAACGGGCGCATCTGATTGACCCAGCCGCAGTCGCGCCCATGCAAGGGATCGGCGGCGCGCAGGTCGTCCGGCAGCGCCCAGGCCGGATCGTCCGGCGCGGGCGTCCACCAGCTGCGCTGATCGAATTCATCCATGGCCTGGCTCCCACAGGATGTCCGCATCCGGGTCCCAGCCTGCGCACAGCCGGCCATTGGCGAAAAACACCAGCTTGTACAGATCGCCGCTGGCGTGGCGGGCATGCATGGCGGCGTAGTCCGCGCTTTCGAACACCACGTGCATGCCGTGCGCATCGCGCAGCCGCACGTTCCAGAAGTAGTAGCCCTGGGTCATGCCGTCGAGCGTCCAGCCCGGCCACCACGGCTGTTGCATGCACTCGGCCAGCAAGGTCTCCACGCCGATGCGCCGTTGCTCGATGTAACGCACGGTACCGTTGGTGCGGTAGCCGGCATCCAGCCGCGACAGCTCACGGAAGATCACCTGACTGGCGCCGCAGCGTCGCGCGAACTCCAGATAGCGGGCGATTTCCTGCGCGGTATCCACGCCGCCTTGCTGCACGATGCACACCAGGCGCACCGGCACGCGCAGTGCCAACCGATTGGCGGTGTGGACGAACGTTTCCACCTGTGCGATCGGCTCGTCCGGGCGGAAGCGCATGATCGCGTCGTTGCCGGCCTGCAACGGATGATGGCGCGACAACTCGATCCACGACAGATCGAAGTCCACCAACGCATCGATCAACGCCTGCCCGTGGCTGCGCGCCAACCCGGCGCCATTGCTGTAGAGCACCCGCTGCGCGACCTGCGGCCCGTTGCGCGTGTTCGCCAGCGTCTGCAGCAGGGTCTGCAGCCACGCCGCATCGTCGGTCATTTCCAGACCCGACAACGAATACGACAACGGCACCCCAGCCAGCAGCTGCAGCACACGCCGCAAGTGGTCGAAGTACGCCGGCCCTGGCCGCAGCTGCGCGGCCGCCACACCGCCGGACTGCGAGCGCAGATTCTCCGAGCAGAAGCCGCAGCGCGCCGAACACGGCCGCACCGAGGCGTAGGGCGTCAACGTGATCGGCAGCGCCGCGCGATACCGGCGCCCGCCGATCTCCAGTGCATGCCAACGGTCGACATCGTGGGCAGCCGGCACCCGCTGCTCGATCGCCGGCGCGGCAGCCCGCAAGGTGGCCAGCACCGACGCCGCCGTCACCTGCGTGCTGGGCTGCTCCGGTGTCAGCGCCGCGCTGGCCTGCGCACCTGCCTCACAACCGGGCAGCATCTGCATGTGCACGCACCTGCTCCAGCGTCCATTCCTGCAGCATCTGCCCGTTCTCCCACACCGTGACCAAGGCATCGTCGCTGTCGCCCGCGTGCGTGGCGACCTCGTCGAGCAAGGCGCTGCGGTACTGGCCCGTTGCACGGTCGCGCAGCAGCGTCAGCCGGCCGCGCTTGCTCTGCTTGCCCTGATCGGTGATCGGGTCCTTGTAGACATCGATCCATGCGCCATCCACGCGCACCGCCGAGCACTTCAGTGCGAACTTCTGCGTGTCGCGGTCCACCTTCTGCAGCAGCGCACCGCCCATGCCGAAGGCGACATTGTCGGCCGCATATCCGGCAGCGGTGATGCGTTCGAGAATGGCGCGCAGCGACTGCGGATTGATGCCATCGCCCTGGATCACCCGCACGTGGTTGAGCACCTTGTAGCCCTTGCCGTTAACCTGATGGCCGAACGCCTCGTCCAGCAACAACAGACACTGCTCGACCACGTCCACCGGGTCGCCCGAATCCGGGCGGATCACCACGGTCGCACCGGAGGCGATGATCTCCTCGCGCAGCGTGGTGCCCCAATGCTCGCGAATGGCGCGGTAAATGTCGTAGCTGTCCGACACCACCGCCACGATCGCGCCCGGCCGCGCAAACTGCGTGAGCATGTTGCGGTATGCATCGACTTCGCGCTCGCGCCCCCAGCTGGTGATGGTGCTGTGCTCGGCTGCGGGGATCGAATAACCGGCCACCGGCGTGTGGTAATGCGCGCGTGCCAGCAGCAACGCCGACAAGGTATCGGTGCCGAGGAAGTTCACCAGGTGCGCCGCACCACCCAGCGCGGCCGAGCCCAGGCTGGACACGCCACGCGCACCGAAGTCATGCAGCTTGAACGGCAACTGGCCTTCGGGATCGTCGCTGGTGCGTTGCAGGAAATCGCGCACGATCTGCTTCACCTGCCAGCTCACCGTGGCCACGGTCACCGGATACCACACGCGCAGCAGCAGGGTCTCCAGATACGACGGCACCCAGAACGCCTTGGCGTCGGTGGATTCGATCGTCATCAGCACGTTGTGCGTGGGCACCACGCAGCCTTCGGGCACCGCACGGATGCGGATCGGCAACTGCCCACCCAAACGGTCGACGATGTCGCGCCAGCCGGCCTCGTTGAACGGTTCTCCATGCGCCGCCAGCAATGCCTTGGCATCGTCGATGTCGGCGTGCGTCACCGGGCGGTTGATCGCTTCTTTCAGGATCGACTGCAGGCCGAAAAACACGGTCTGGTCGTACACGCCGCCGCGCGATTCCACGTAGAAAAACGAGGCATCGGTGCCAGGCGGATATTGCAGCCAGTGGCTGGCCTTGTAGCTGTCGGTGTTGAGCAGCAGGTTGTCGAGATAATGCATGACGGAAGCTCCTTCGCGTCGGGAGGCCGGCGGTCTGTCCGCCAGCGGGAGGTCATGGCTCAGCCATGGCCCAGAAAGAATTCAAGGATATGCAGATGGTCTTCGTAGAGCCGCGGCCCCATCGCCATCACCTCGGCGATCGGAATCCAGCGCGCCTTGTCGGCATCGTCGCCGCCACGCACCGCCGGCAATTCGCCCGCGGCAAATTCGAAGTGGAACGCATGGGTAATGGTGCGCCCGCGCAGGCTGCGCTCAGGGTGATCGAACACCTGCCGTGCACGCAACGAACCCTTGATGACCGGTAGCGGCACCTTGAGCCGGGTTTCCTCGCGCAACTCGCGCAGGCAGCTGTCCAGCAGGCCTTCGTCCTGCCCCACAAATCCACCCGGCAGCGCCCACAAGCCCTTGCCCGGCTCGGCGCGACGACGCACCAGCAACACGTGGCCAGCCTGCACCACCACCGCATCAATGGTGACGAAGGTGGGCGCATACGGCGCGTCCTTCCAGGCAGCGCGGTACTGTTCGATGAAGCGGAATTCGGCCACCAGCTGCGCGTAGCTCGGTGAGCTGCGACGGAAGGCTTCGAGCATGTCGTACACCGGCGCCGGCACATTGCCGCGCAACATCAATAACCCACCATGGAAGCCGATATCGCCGGCTTCGAACAGATAGCGGCGCAGTTCATTAGCAGACAACGTGGCGGTGTGCTGCACATCCTCCAGCGGCCATTGCGGAAACTCACGCAGGTAATAGCTGCTGGCGTCCTTGTCCATGCCGATCAGGCCCACACGTGCATCGGCACTGCCGCCATCGACCTGCACGGCTTCGGCCACCTGCCGTTGCACTTCGGCAATCCACAGGCTTTCGTTGTACAGATGGTCGCGCAGCGGGCGCAGGATCAGGCGTTCGGCATCGTCGGGCAATGCCGCCTGGATCATGACCGCACGTTCGGCGACGGTCCAAGGATTGCGAATGGTGCGGGGGGTATCGGCAGAACCGATCAGCACGATCAGCTTGCGGGCCTTGCCCAGCGCGTGGCGGGCGACGGCGGCGTGGCCGTTATGAAAGGGCTCGAAACGCCCGATAAAGACGAGATAGTCGTACGGTGTTGCCATGAGAATCCCTCACGGTTGCGTGGTCAGCCAGCGGTCTGTCCGCTGGCTTGCAGCAAATGCTACGCGGATGCGCAGCGACGTCAAGCGCGCGATCGCATCGGCAAACACCGGCGTTGCCATGACACAGCGGTCATCATTGCTGACTAGACTTGGCGGCTCTGTTCTTCAGGAATTCGCCTGCATGCCACGCCTGACCACGCGCGCGCTGACGCGCTGCTTGCTTGCCACCCTTGCACTGCTGTGCATCGCCTTGCCGGCACTTGCCGCAGCGCCAATCACGCCGCTGCGCGTGATGTCATTCAATGTGCGCGTGCCCGTCGATACCGACGGCGACAAACGCTGGCAAGCGCGTCGCGGTGCGATGGTCAGCGTGATCAAGCAGACGCATCCGGATGTGTTCGGCACCCAGGAACTGGTCAGCGAGCAAGCCGGCTATCTCACCGCGCAGTTGCCTAACTACCGCTGGTTCGGCCAGGGACGGCGCGGCGATGACAGCGACGAACACATGGGCGTGTTCTACGACGCGCGCGCGCTCAACGTGGTGGAATCGGGCAATTTCTGGCTATCCGATACGCCCGAGGTGGCCGGCAGCATCACCTGGGGCAACGTGTTGCCGCGCATGGTGACCTGGGCGTTGTTCGAGCGCCGCAGCGACAAGCGCCGCTTCTACCTGTTCAACACGCATTTCCCGTACCGCGACGAAGACGAACCCGCGCGCGAACGCAGCGCGCGGCTGATCCTATCGCGCATCGCGCAATTGCCGGCCGATATTCCGGTGGTGCTGACCGGCGACTTCAACAGCGACCCGGACAAGATCACCTATCCCACGCTCACCGCCGTGCTGGGCGACGCGCGCGCGAAGGCGCCCAAGCGCAGCGGGCCGGAGAATACCTTCCAGGATTTCAGCACCCACCCCACCCGGCGGATCGACTGGATCCTGTTCCGCGGATTGACCCCAACGCAGTTCACCACGCTGGATGACCGGCCGGGCGGCGTGCTGCCGTCGGATCATTATCCGGTGCTCGCCGAGTTTGCCTG
Organism: Xanthomonas sp. NCPPB 2922; assembly: GCF_041520885.1. NCBI lineage: Bacteria > Pseudomonadati > Pseudomonadota > Gammaproteobacteria > Lysobacterales > Lysobacteraceae > Xanthomonas > Xanthomonas sp. NCPPB 2922. The sequence continues at coordinate 61,759 of NZ_JBGOFY010000014.1, forward strand.
GCCGCGCTGAAAGCACGCACTTCAATCACGGCTTCGCAGGCATCGGCGCACGGAGTGAGCGCGCCGATGCCTGCGAAGCAGCCGGCAATCACGGCGGCTGGATGCCCGCCTGCGCCGCGCTTGCCTGCAGCCATTCCAGCAACGCCTGCAAGGCAGCCGATGGCGTATCGCGCCAGACGATGGACAACTCACGCCGTGCCCAGGGTTCGTCCAGCGGCACGGCCACCAGTTGCTGGCGGACGCTGGAACACGCCAGCGCCGCGAGCGGCACGATCGCCACGCCGACGCCGCGCGCCAACATGCGGCACAGCGTTTCAATCCCTGGCACGCGCGCGCGAATGCGCAGGTGCACGCCGGCCCGCGCCAGGTGCGTGCGCAGATGACGCTGCAAGGCGTTGTCGGCCGATAACGCCAACAACTGCATGTCCTGGATATCGGCCAGGCGCAGCGTGCCCGTGCCGGCAAGCGGATGGCGGGCTGCCACCGCAACCACCAATTGATCGTGGCGGAACGGGCACCGCTGCAAGCCAGTGAAATCCGCATGCCCGGCGACCACCGCCAAATCGGCGCGCTCCTCGCGCACCGCATCGGCGGCCTCCTCACTGCCCCACTCGGCCAGGGTCAGGTCCACGCGGGGATGCGCCAACAGAAAGTCGGCCACGCACTCGGGCAGCCATTCCGACAGCGCGGCCGTGTTGGCAGCCAGCCGCAGGGTGACCTGCCCACCCGCACCGTAGTCGCCCAGCTCAGCGCGCATCGCCTGCTCCTGTCGGGCCAGCACCCGCGCGTGTCGCAGCAGCACCTGCCCGGCGGCGGTGAGGCTCACGCCGCGCCGGCCACGCTCGAACAGCGCAGCGCCCACCTGCAGCTCCAGCGCGCGAATGCGGGCACTGACGGCGGCCAGCGACAGCGCCACGCGCTCGGCACCGGCGGTGATGCTGCCGGTGTCGGCCACTGCCACGAAGATCCGCAAATCGACGAACTCCACTTGCATCGCGCACCCACAGCCTTCGGTGTGGACGAAGTCTGCCTCAAACAAAGACAGCTTGCCGCCTCGCCCCGGCGGCAGGATCCTGCCCGGCATGAATGACGATGCATTGCACTGGCTCTTGATCGCGGGCGTGTTCCTGCTGGCTGGCGGGGTCAAGGGTGTGGCCGGCATGGGCCTGCCGACCGTGGCCATGGGCCTGCTCGGGCTGTGGCTGCCACCCAGCCAGGCAGCCGCGTTGTTGGTGCTGCCTTCGCTGGTGACGAATCTGCAGCAGGCCTGGGGGCCGGCACCGGGTGCACTGTTGCGGCGACTATGGCCCCTGCTGGCACTGATGAGCGTGGGCACCTGGCTGACTGCCGGGGTGATCATCGGTGGCGACCCGCGCACCCTGCGCGCCGCGCTCGGCGTGTTGTTGGTGGCTTATGCGTTGCTGGGGCTTGCCCGCTGGCAGTGGACGTTGCCACCACGCCATGAACGCTGGGCCAGCCCATTGACCGGCCTGATCAGCGGCCTGCTCAACGGCGCCACTGGCGTGGTAGTGCTGCCGATAGCGCCGTACTTCGCCGCGCTGGGGTTGCCACGCGAGCTGCTGATCCGCGCACTGGCCACCTGTTTTGGTACCGCAACGCTTGCCCTGGCCATCGCGCTGGTCTGGCAGGGCGGCGTGCCGCTAACGGCGGGCGTGCCGTCGCTACTGGCGCTGCTGCCAACAGCGCTGGGCGTGTGGGCCGGCACCCGGGTGCGGCGACGCATCTCCGCCGAGATGTTCCGGCGCGTGTTCTTCGGCACCTTGCTGCTGCTCGGCCTGCAGGCCTGCTGGCAGGCGCTGGCCTGATCTGCTGAGGGCAGTCGGGTGCGCACAGGTGTCGCCCACCGATGCGCCGCCCAAAAACAAACGCCACCGACAGGCGGTGGCGTTGCTCACCCATCAATGACGCAAGCAGTCAGTCAGCCCAGCGCCCCGGTGCCGTCGATTGCGGCAGGACTTGCGCCGAGAGCGGCTGGTCCTTGGACAACAGCCCCAGCGCATCGGCCAGGATGGCCGCCGATTCGTGCAGCAGCGGATCCGGACGCTTTTCAGCAGCCTTCTCGCGTGCGGTGTCCTTGACGATGTCACGCTCGTTGCCGGTCAGGCCGTCGTCGCTGTCGTCGGCCAGCGGGTCCAGCGGCAGACCCAGCTGCTTGCGCACCTGCTGGCGGTCCTTGCGCTGCTGATCCTGCTTCTGCCGTTCGGCCACGCGCTCGGCTTCGTTCAACGAAATGTACTTCTTGGCCTTCTCGTCACGGAACTGCTTGACGTCCTCTTCCCACCACTGGAATTCCTTGTCGCTGGCGATGCGCGTGGCGTGCAAGGTCTGCAGCTTCGGCAGCAGCGGGGCAAAGTTGCCGTACTGGGTGTGCGGCACGGCGGCAATGCGCGTCCACGGCAGCGCGTTGTCGTAGGTGCTTTCGCCGAACTCGGTGGCATCCACGCTGGCCGGGAATGCGATGTCCGGCACCACACCCTTGTGCTGGGTGCTGGAGCCGCTGACGCGGAAGAACTGCGCGATGGTCAGCTTGACCTGCCCATAGCGCTGCCCTTCGGCGGCCGGCCAGCGGTCCAGGTCAACAATGTTCTGCACCGTGCCCTTGCCGAAGGTGGTTTCACCAATGACCAGGCCGCGGCCGTAGTCCTGGATGGCACCAGCAAAAATTTCCGACGCCGAGGCCGAGCCGCGGTTAATCAGCACGCCCAGCGGACCATCCCAGGCCACCTTCGGGTTGCTGTCGCCATTGACGGTGACCCGGCCACCGGATTCGCGCACCTGCACCACCGGGCCCTGCTCGATAAACAGACCGGTGAGCTCGATCGCTTCGTCCAGCGAACCGCCACCGTTGTTGCGCAGATCCAGCACCACGCCGTCGACCTTGTCGGACTTGAAGCCCGCCAGCAGCTTGGCGACATCGCGGGTGGCCGAGGCATAGTCGGCCGCGTTACGACGACGGCCTTCGAAATCCTGGTAGAAGCCCGGCAGTTTAATGATGCCGATCCGGCGCTGCGGCACGTCGCCACTGGCCGGCAGCGTGATGGTCTCGCCCTTGGCGGCCTGTTCGGCCAGGCGCACCTTCTGCCGCGTCAGGGTCACGGTGCGGTGCGTGCCGTCGATGCCCAGCTCGGCCGGGATGTACTCCAGGCGCACCTGGGTGTCCTTGCTGCCGCGGATCTTCGCCACCACGTCATCGATGCGCCAGCCGATCACATCTTCGATGGCGCCGCTCTTGGCCTGGCCAACGCCAACGATGCGGTCGCCCGGCTTGAGCGTGCCGTCCACCGCGGCCGGACCACCCGGGATCACCTCGCGGATCACCACCATGTCGTCCTGCTTCTGCAGCTGCGCGCCGATACCTTCCAGCGACAGCGACATCTGCTGGTTGAAGTTCTCGGCGGTGCGCGGCGTGAAGTAATCGGTGTGCGGGTCAACTGCATTGGTATAAGCGTTGAGGAAGAACTGGAACGCGTCCTCGGCCTTCAGTTCGTTGACCGAATCGGCCAACGTGGCATAGCGCTTGTCCAGCGTCTTGCGGATGTCGTCTGACTTCTTGCCGGCTAGCTTCAGGCGCAGCCAGTCGTTCATCACCGACTGCCGCCACAGCACGTCCAGCTGCTTGTCGTCGGCCGCCCACGGCACGTCCTTGCGGTCGTACTCGAACTTCTCGCTGCCGGTGAAATCGAAATCCTGCTTGAGCAGTTCGCGCGCGTGTTTGACGCGCTGATCGACACGCTTCTTGTAGACCGAAAACACCTGGAACGCCGGCTCCAGATTGCCGCCGCGCAGCGCATCACCCACCCCCGCCTGCAGCGGCGCGAACGCGTCCACATCGGCCTGGGTGAAGAATTGCTTGCCGCCGTCCAGCGTCTCCAGATACCGCTTGAAGACGTCCTTGGACATCGCCTCGTCGAGGGTACGCGGGCGATACGCATACCGGCTGTCCGAAAGCAGCCCGTAGACCAGTTTGGTCGCCGTCGCCTGTTCGGGCGTGGCCGCGGCAGGCAGCGCCGTGTCCGCACGCGCCAGCAATGCCATCGGAGTGGTGAGCACCAGTGCCAGCAGGCCGGCCTTCAGGGACGCAGAAACGTTGTAGGTCATCGAATGGCTCTCGGCACGGGGCCGATGAAAGAAAGGCGGTGATCGGATGTGACAGCATGACAGTGCCGAAAGTTGCTGGCGTTGTCATCCGCTGGCTGAATCAGCCTAGCTCCGGGCATGTAGCAGATTGTGAACGCGCCCGTACCCTTGGCACGCTGGCCCGGATACGACACGGCCCCGCGCACTGCGCAGGGCCGTGATGCACACACCGATGCGGTTGGGCTCAGGCGGCGACGCCGGCACCGGCAGCCTGGCGGTCGGCGTGGTACGAAGAACGTACCATCGGGCCGGACGCCACATGGCTGAAGCCCAGCGCATTGCCGTAGTCCTCCAGCGCCTTGTATTCCTCCGGCGTCCAGTAGCGCATCACCGGGTGGTGGTGCGGCGTGGGCTGCAGGTACTGGCCGATCGTGATCATGTCCACATCGTGCGCACGCAGATCGCGCAAGGTGGCCTGCACCTGCTCCATCGTTTCGCCCAGGCCGAGCATGATGCCGGACTTGGTGGCGATGGTCGGGTGCTGCGCCTTGAAGCGCTGCAGCAGCGTCAGCGACCACTGGTAATCGGCACCGGGGCGCACGTTCGGATACAGGTCCGGCACGGTTTCGATGTTGTGGTTGAACACATCCGGCGGGCTGGTGGCCAGGATCTCCAGCGCGCGGTCCATGCGGCCCTTGCCACGGAAGTCCGGGGTCAGGATCTCGATCCGGGTCTTGGGCGCGCTGGCGCGGATCGCCGAGATGCAGTCGACGAAGTGCTGGGCACCGCCGTCGCGCAGGTCGTCGCGGTCCACGCTGGTCACCACCACGTACTTCAGGCCCATGTCGGCCACGGTGGTGGCCAGGCTGGCCGGCTCGCTCGCGTCCGGCGGCTCGGGCCGGCCATGCGCCACGTCGCAGAACGAGCAGCGCCGCGTGCACACCTCACCCAGGATCATGAAAGTGGCGGTGCCGTGGCTGAAGCACTCGTGGATGTTCGGGCAGCTGGCTTCTTCGCAGACCGTGACCAGGCGGTTTTCGCGCAACTTGGCCTTGAGGTTCTGCACCGCATTGCCGGACGGAATCCGCACCCGGATCCACGACGGCTTGCGCAATACCGGCGCGTCGACGAACTGCACCGGCGAGCGGTTGATCTTGTCGCCACCGATCTGCTTGACGCCGGTCTGCAGCGACGCAGGTGCGGCGGTGTCGCCGGAGACGACCTGCAAGGGAATGGAACGGGCGATAGGCTGGGTCATGAAGGTACGGGCGCTCAGGCCGGAAGCGAAAGGTCGGGCAATGCGGAGGTGGGCTGCAACACGAGGCCGAACTGGCGCGCCAGCTGGTCGAGCAGCACCGCCTTGACGGCGTCCATCCCGGAGGGGCCGCCCAAGTCTAGCACCGAGGTCACCTGCAGACCCTGGTAGCCACACGGGTTGATGCGGTGGAACGGTTCCAGGTCCATCGCCACGTTGAACGACAGCCCATGGAAGGTGCAGCCGCGGCGTACGCGGATGCCAAGCGCGGCGATCTTCGCCCCGCCCACATACACGCCAGGCGCGCCATCGCGGCGCTCGGCGATGATGTTCCACTCGCCCAGCGTATCGATCAGCGCCTGCTCGATCTTGCACACATAGTCGCGTACACCGATCCTGAGCCGGCGCAGATCCAGCAGCGGGTAGACCACTAATTGCCCCGGGCCGTGATAGGTCACCTGCCCGCCGCGATCGACCTGCAGCACCGGAATCTCGCCCGGAGCCAGGACATGCTCGGGCTTGCCGGCCTGCCCCAGGGTAAACACCGGCGCATGCTCGACCACCCACAGCTCATCACCGGTGTGCTCGTCACGTGTATCGGTGAAACGCTGCATTGCACGCCAGACCGGGACATAGTCCTGCATGCCCAGGTCGCGGACCTGCGCCGGCAAGGGCAACACAGGGGCCACGACAGGGTCGGCCGCTACAGCGTCCACTTCACTTCCGGATGCTCGCGCAGCGCTTGATGCGCGGCGTCGAACTGCTCGCGGGTGTCGGCCCGAAAGCCGATCCGGACCGAGACGTATTTGCCACTGGAGGAGTGCTTCCAGCTGATGCTTTCTTCCAGCAGTTCAACGCCGGTGGCGGCAAGCAGGCGCGGGAGTTCGGTTTCCAGCCCGCGCTCGGCCGTGCCCATGGCGCTGAGCTCGAAGGTGCCGGGAAACTGGAAGCCGTGATCGGGGTTGTCGGAGCTGATTTCCATCCGCCCATTATCGGGCCGCCTGGCGGCAAACCCAACCCCGCCGGCCCCGCTGAGCGAGTTTCGCAATCCCGCTTGCACGCCATTGCGGAGATTGGTCTGCCAGAGCGAACACATCTATCCAGTCTTCGTACTTGCGGCCCCGATATCCACCTTCACCTTTGCATCGTTAGCCCATGTTCACGCGGCGCAGCAGTGGCCGCAGGCACCTTTGCCACATCCTGTCCCTCTTGCTCCGGGTCCTCCATGCTCCGACCGCGCGCGCTGTCCGCTGCCTTGTTGCTTTCCCTCACCGGCCTGGCGCTGCCCGCGCTGGCGGCCGACCAGTGCGATTCCAGCCGGCTGGGTCGTACGCCGCCGGCAGTGAATTTCCGGGTCGACAACGACCTGTTCGGTGGCGAAGACCAGGACCAGGGCTATTCCAACGGCGCGTTGCTGACGCTGGTCTCGCCGAATCTGGTCGACTACACCGACGACCCGTGCCTGCCGCGCACTGCGCGTTGGGTCAACAGCTATCTGGAGCGCCTGCACCCGGGCGAGTTCGACCAGCAGAACATGGTGTTCTCGATCGGCCAGGCGATTTTTACGCCGACCGACTACACCCGCCGCGACGTGATTCCGGACGACCGCCCGTACGCGGGCATCCTGCTCGCCAGCTTCGGCTACAACGCGCGTAACGACGCGCACCTGCGTACCACGCAGCTGCAGATCGGCGTGGTTGGCCCGTGGGCCTTCGCGCAGGAAGCGCAGGACGCCATCCACGACGCGCTGGGCGACGAGAAATTCCAGGGCTGGGACAACCAGCTGCACAACGAGCCGCTGATCAACATCGTGCACGAACGCATGCGCCGCTGGCCGGGCGACGCCACGGTCAACGCCGATGGTTGGGGATGGGACGCGATTTCGCACTGGGGCGGATCGCTCGGCAACATGTCGACCCATCTCAATGCCGGCGGCGAAGTGCGCTTCGGCTGGAAGCTGCCGGATGACTTCGGCAGCACGCCGACCCGCCCGGCCGGCGAGAACACCGCACCCAGCCGCCTGGGCCGCGCGAGTGGCTGGTCCGGACATCTGTTCCTGACCACCGATGCGCGCTGGGTGATCCGCGACATCACCCTGGACGGCAACACCTTCCGCAACAGCCACAGCGTGGACAAGCGCCCGTTCGTCGGCGATGTCGGCTACGGCCTGGCGGTGATGTACGGCCGCTGGAAGTTCGCCATCGCCCGCTACCACCGCACCCGCGAGTTCGAGACCCAGCGCGAGACCCCGGTGTATGGCAGTTTCACGATCAGCCGGATGCTTTGAAAGCTGGGAATAGAGAATCGGGAATTGGGAATGGGAACAGCAGGAGCGGCGCGCCGCTTTTACGATTCCCGATTCTCCACTCCCGATTCAACAAAAAAAGCCGGCTTTCGCCGGCCTTTTTGTTATTCGGATTCCCACCACATCCAGAAGGCGTCCCAGAGGCGCTTGAAGAACCCGCCCTCTTCCACCGCGTTGATCGCCACCAGCGGTGCCTGCGCGATGACCTTGCCTTCCAGGCTGACCTTGACGGTGCCGACCTGCTGGCCCTTCTTGATCGGCGCCTGCAGGTTCTTGGCCACTTCCATGCTGGGCTTGAGGTCGTTGTAGCGGCCACGCTGCAGACTGACCAGCAGCGGCTGCGCCACGCCCAGTTGTACTTCGTCCTGCTCGCCCTTCCAGACCTTCTGCTTGGTCACGACCTTGCCGGGTGCATACAGGCTGTGGGTCTCGAAGAAGCGGAAGCCCCAGTTGAGCAGCGCCAGGCTGTCATCGGCGCGCTGGCGCTCGGAGGTGTCGCCCATGACCACGGCCACCAGCCGCTGGTCGCCACGCTTGGCCGAGCTGAGCAGGCAGTAGCCGGCTTCGGAGGTGTGGCCGGTCTTGATGCCGTCCACGGCAGGGTCGCGCCACAACAGCAGATTGCGGTTGTTCTGCTTGATGGTGCCGACCTGGAACTCCTTGATCTTGTTGTAGGCGTAGGTCTCGGGGTAATCGCGCACCATCGCACGGCCGAGCATGGCCAGGTCGTAGGCGCTGGAGTGATGGCCCTCGGCGCTCAACCCATGCGCGTTGACGAAGTAGGAGTTCTTCATGCCGATCTTGGCGGCGTAGCTGTTCATCAGCGAGGCGAAGGCTTCCTCGCTGCCGGCAACATGCTCGGCCAGCGCAATCGCGGCATCGTTGCCGGACTGGATCGCCATGCCCTTTTCCATGTCTTCCAGACGCGCAGTCTGGTTGACCGGGAAGCCGCTGTAGCTGCCGTCGGTGCCGGCACCGCCCTCGCGCCAGGCGCGCTCGCTCATCATGACCTGGTCGTCGCGGCTGATCTTGCCGTTCTTGATCTCGGCCGCCACCACGTAAGAGGTCATCACCTTGGTGATGCTGGCCGGTGCCAGTTCCTGGTGGATGTTCTCACCGGCGAGCACCTGCCCGGTGGCGTAGTCCATCAGGATCCAGGACTTGGACACGGCCGGAGCCGGTGCCGGCGGAACTGGCAATGCCGCCGGAGCGGTCGGCGCGGCAGCGGCGGGGGTCGGCTGCGGCGCAGGGGGCTGTGCGCAGACCAGGCCGAACGCGAACGTGGCCACGGCAGCGGCGGCGAAGCGGAATTTCATTGAAGAACGACTCCTGACGGGCCCGAAGGCTGGGTAATGCGAAATTGTAAGGGGCCACAGCGATCAGGGCGATGCGCACCGGCGCCGCGCCTGACCGAAGTTCAGCCCCGATCAGGCGCGCAGCGCGCTCAGTTGGCCACGATCTGCGGGCGGCCGAAGCCCAGCCCGGCAATGCGCTGCGCGATTTCCGAGGCATTGGCGTGGTCGCGTGCATTCACGCGCAGGCGCCACAGGGTGCGCCCGCCGCTGACGATGTCGCTGACGCTGGCACCGGCAATGCCGGCCGAGGCCAGTTGCGACAGCGCGCGGTTGGCGTTTTCGCGGCTGGCGAAGCTGGCGACCTGCAACAGGATGTCGCCCAGCGCGGCTTCGGCGGCGGTCGGCGGCTTGGCAACGATGACCGGAGCGGCGGGACGCGGCGCTGGCGGAGCATCCGGCGTCCTGGCCACCGCCACCGTGGTTGCCACGGCGGCGGCAGCGGCCGGGCGCGGCGTGGCCGCTGTCGGTTTGCCCGTAGCCACGCGCACGCCCTGCGACTTCATCCACGCATCGAAATTGTCGGCATTGCCCGGCTGCCGCGAATCGGCCACCCGGTAACGCCAGCGCTCGCCCATCGGCACTGGCGCTGCGGCCGTGCCGGTGGCTGGCGGGCGGGCAGTGGTGCCGCGGGCGGGCAGCTGTTGCACCAGGCTGTCGATCTGGCTGCTGGCAGCCGGTTTGGCCGCGGCCACGGTGGCGACCGGCGCGATGCCGCTGCGGCGCTTGGCCAGCAGATTGGCGTTGTCGGCTTCGGTCAGGCCGCGCACCTCGACATTACCGGTGCCCTTGCCGGTGATGCCCAGCTTCACCGCGGCGGCGTAGCTCAGGTCGATGACCCGACCGTCGTGGAACGGGCCGCGGTCATTGACGCGCACCACCACCGATTGCCCGTTGTCGGTATTGGTCACCAGCGCGAAGCTGGGCAGCGGCAAGGTCTTGTGCGCGGCGGTGAAGGCGTACATGTCGTACACCTCCTTGTTGGAGGTCAGCCGGCCGTGGAACTTGCTGCCGTAGTACGAGGCGGTGCCGCGTTCGACATAGTCGCCGGGGTTGTCCATCACCACGTAGCGCTTGCCCAGCACTTCATACGGCGAGCGATTGCCCACCGCCGAGCGCGGCTCGTTGCTGACCAGCGGCTCGGGAATGCAGGCCACGTTGGGCACATGGTCCGGGGTGGTGTCCTTGACGCCGGGCTTGTACAGGCCGCCGGCGGTGTAGTCGCCCCGCGTGGAGGGGTCTTCCTTGGCGGCGGCATACGGCGAGGTGGACGGGCAGCCGGTGGCGACATGCGCCGGCCCCTTGCCCTCTACCTTGACGCCCTTGATCGCGCCATTGCCGGCGCTGCCGGCGGTTTTCTTCGGTGCACTGCTACAGGCCGCCAGCCCGAGCATCAATGCCATCGGGATCAGCCACTTGGGACCTGTGCTGCTGTTCATGCCGGGGGTAACTCCTTGCCGGCGATGGCCTCGGACAGCTGGAACACGGCCATCGCGTACATCTTGGAAATGTTGTATCGGGTGATCGCGTAGAAATTCTGGAAGCCCAACCAGTACTGCTTGCCGTTGGCATCATCCAGCGTGATCGGCGTGGCGGTGCTGCCGGCAACCACCGGCGCGTTGGGCTGGTAGCCGCGCGCGGATAGATCGGCCAGCGTGTATACCGGCGACCAGTCGGTGGGGTTGAACTCCTCGCGCCCCGCAGCCAGCGTGGCTGGCACGGCGACCTGACCATCGCGCACCCAGCCGCCCTTCTTGACGAAGTAATTGGCGATCGAGGCGAAGACGTCGTTGTGATCGGTGAACAGATTGCGCTTGCCGTCGGCATCGCCGTCGACCGCGAACTGGCGGTAGCTGGACGGCATGAACTGGCCCATGCCCATGGCGCCGGCATAGCTGCCGATCAGGCTGGTGACGTCGAGTTGCTCTTCCTTGCCCAGTGCGAACAGCTGGCCGAGTTCATAGCGGAAGAACAGCTCGCGGCGCACTTCACGTTCGAGCTTGGCCGGGTCGCCGCTGCGCGGGTAGCGGAAGGCCAGCGTGTACAGCGCGTCCAGCACACGGTATTTGCCGGCGTTGCTGCCGTAGCTGGTTTCCACCCCGATGATGGCCACGATCACCTGCGCCGGAACACCGGTGGCGGCTTCCACCTTGCTCAGCTCGGCGCGGTGCTCGGCCAGGAACTTGCGACCACCGTCGATGCGCGCCTGGGTGATGAACATCGGCCGGTATTCGTTCCACGGCTTGACCCGCTCGGCCGGGCGCGACATCGCGGTGACGATCGCATCCTTGAACTGGGCTTGTGCCAGCACCGCTTCGATCTGCGCCGCGTCGATGCCGTACTTGGCCGCGGTGTCACGCACGAAGTTGGCGCGTGCGATCTCGAACGGCACCGGGGTCAGGTCCACCGGCGGCAAGGCCGGCGCTTCGGCCGCCGCACTGGCGGGCGCAGCGGGAGCAAGCGGCGGCTTGGCCGGCGGCGCACTGGCGGCCGGAGGCGCAGGTGGAGGGCTGGGCTGGGTCGCGCAAGCGACTAGGCCGAGGGTAAGCAGGCAGGTCAGTGTGCGTCGAATCATCGGCCGAGGGTAACAGAGACCAGATGAACTTCTGGCAATAAGGCCATGAAACGCAAGAACTTTAGGTCTTGTCAAGGCAGGGCGCAGCACGGGCACACCCTCGCTGCGACTGCCGGCGAGCGGGCATGGGCATGGAAGAACTGCGAGAGCGAACAGATGGGCCTGGTTGCCGCGACTGCCGGTCGCGGCTGTCGCGTGCCGCCTCTGGCATCACCTTCCGTGACACCTCACCAGGTGCGACCGGCTTCCGGCCGCACCTGGCTGGGCTACGTCGTCTGAAAGCAGGACGTCCAGGCAGGTCGGCGTGCTGCCGGCCGGTTGCACAATCTGCGTGACCCGGCCGCAGCTTGTCCGATTACAACGCAGGAAAGTGCGGTGCGCTCGAGCAGGTCGGGATGCTGCCGGCAAGCTGCACGGCGCTGGTGGTGACATTGGTGCCGGTCGGCACGAGCTCGCTGTTGCTCAGCCCGATCCGCGCATTGCTGGCGGTGACGGCCTTGTTGCCTGTCGCGACATTGGCAAGCACCAGGTCCAGCGGTATCTGCGCGTTATAGCCTTCCAGGATCCAGCCCTTGCCCTTGAGACCCGCATCGCCGGTGGTCCGCAAGCCATTGACGACGATCTGGCTGAAGGTGGGCGCGGTGCCGCTGCCGCCGCTGGAATAGAACGGGTTGATCACCAGTGGGCTGGTGACGCCGTACAGGCAGGTATTGCGATAGGTAATCAGACTGACCGGGCCGCCCTTGGCGATGCTGGTCTTGATGCGCAGACCGTTGTTGTCGGTGCTGCGGTTGCCGGCATCGTCGCTGGCGGTGATGGCAGTGGAATCGACCAACACATTGCTGACGCCGGACATCACCTCGCTGCCAATCGAGATGCCGTGCGTGCCGTAGCAACGATTGTTGCGCAAGGTGATGTTGCCGGACTTGGAGGCGATGGTCTTGATCGCCACGCAATCGTCGCCGCCCATCACATCGTTATCGAACACGGTGGCGTTGACCACGCTATCCAGGTCCAGGCCATCAGTGTTGGGGCTGGTCGCTGGCGACTTCACCCGCGTGCCCCAGATGGTCAGGCCATCGACGATGTGCGCGAAGAAATGGAAGTACGCCGCATTGATCAGATTGACGTTGTAGAGCGTAAACGCACTGGAATTCTGCACCTTGATCAGGTCCGGGCTGTTCTGCACCTGGTTGGCCTTCTTGGCGTTCTCCCCGAACTCCCACCAGGTGGTGCTCTTGCCGAGCATGGTCAGGTCACCACGGCCATCGATGGTGCCCTGACGCCCGCCGATGCGCACACCCATCACACCAGACCTGGCGCCCTTGACGCTGATCAACGGCAGGCATCCGCCACTCTTGGAACCGGCCGTGCCGCAGCCACTGCCGTAATCGGCGGGGTTCCGCGAGCCGTACACGGTGACGCCCTGATCGACCACCAACGTCACGCCAGTAGGAATCGACAGCGGCCCGGTCAGGAAGGCGTTGCCCGCGCCCGCCGTCAGCAGCACGCTGCCGTTCTTTCCCGCACACGCGGTCAGTGCGGCCTGGATATTTTTGGTATCGGGCGGCGCACTTTCCAATGCCGCCACGAACTGGCGCGCGCTAGCCGTGTGCTCAGCCTTTACCGCCTGGCAGGTCGCCGGAATACCAGGCTCGGAGACTGCACGACCATCGCCGGTTGCCTGGGTGATGGCGCTCGCCTGTGAGGCAAGCGAAAGACAAAGACCGCCGATGGCGGCAGCAAGCAGTTTCATGACGTAGTCACCCGGAGAAAGAAGAGACGCGTGCCGTTCGGGGGCGACGCAGCGCCCAGGGAACCAACACGGTTAATGGTGCACTCTACGGCGCGTCGACCAGGGGCGATGACAGCGCGCGAACCGGCTGCCGTGCAAACGAAGCAGCATGCCACCGCGTTTCCTTGTTGCTACCAAGCGCGCAGATCCGCGTGGTCAGCAAGTTAGTGCGTGGCGTTACTTGGCAATGAAACGATCCATTGCGGCTAGTTGCGGCGCATGCCCGGCTGAGCGGAACTTCCGCAAGGCATGCCGTCGACATCACCCTGCCTCGCAGAGGGCCATCCAACACAGGCGGCGCGTCGCTTCAAAGTAAGGTCAACCACCGCCATCACTGGCAGGCGCTTCTGACATCGCCTGCTGCTGAGAGCGCGCAGCAAGCGTCATCACCGGGCCCGTAGGCTCCTTGTCGATCTCCTCGCGCTCGCGCTTGAACTGCACCATCTCCTGCGCCCGTTGCTGATCCAATGCTTCTGTCTTCTGCAAGGTTTCATTGATGCCAGGCGATGGCGTATTGAGCGAGGTTTCCGAGTGAAACCCAGGCGTTTTGCCAAAGACAAAAGCCACATCATCTTGGATGGTCAGTTTCCGGAGTTCATCCGCGCGCTCAATCCCCGATTCTTTGACGGCTTGAAGCACTTCGGCCGTTTTCTCATCAGATGTGCCCCTGGGGAGCTGTGCCTGGATGGCGGAGAACAATGCGTAATCCCGATGATCAGAGGGAAACGCCTGCTGAGCGACATCTTGGGATGGCCTGATTTGCTCGACCCGATCCTCATCGTTCACGCCTGCGTTTGAACGCCCGCCAGTCCCACCAAAGCTAGGCGATGACGTATAGGACGACGACGTGTGCTCAGGCAAGAGGATCTGTGCCGGCACTTCGCTCCGAGTTGACGTTGACGTTGACGTTGACGTTGACGTTGACGTTGGCGTTGGCGTTGGCGTTGGCGTTGGCGGCAATGTTGCCTGCATCGCCTCTTGCTGCTCTGCCTGCAATGGAACAGCCGATGGCGCATCGTTCTGTGGCGTGCCTACTCGGGCTTGCTGCTCGCTGCCCTGCTCCACCGGCCCATTTGCCGACGCCGGCGCTGTGGGTTTCAAAGCTTCTCGGCGCGCGTGTTGTGCCTGGGACAACGCTTCATCCAGGTCTGGGCCGGCAACGCCCGTTGCCGGCAGACCTTGGTCTTGCTGGAACTGTCTCACGGCATGTTCTGTCTCCGGACCGTAGTGCCCGTCTTGCGGCACGGCCTGCCCGTTTGGACCACGCGCATCTACTTGCTGCAAGCGATATTGCAAGAACTCGACTTCTTGTCCCCGGTCGCCCAGGCGCAACCCTTCCACTTCATGGGATGCCGGCGACACTGGCGCAGCGGCCTGAGGAGACTTTTGATCGAGCGGGGTCGCAGCGGATGATGCCGATCCTATGCTTTGCGCGGACGCGATCGCCGTCGTTGGAACGAATGCCTCCGCCTTGGGCTGGACCGGGACGGCTGTCGAGGGTGCGGCGACCTCAGATGCTTGGTCTTCTTGTGGTTCGCGCTGTGGGGCAGGTTCGGGCTTCGGTTCGGCGGGCTTGACAACCTGGGACGGCTCTTCCCGCGTTTGCGCATTGACCGGGCCAGGCATCATGACCGGAGCAGGCGTCGTCGCCTCCGCAATTGCTGGCTGCTCAGCAGCGCGCGCAACGCCTTGATCACGCGCATCAATGGCTGCCTGAGGCGTCTGGGTTTCATCCACACGCGGAGCGGTAACGGTTGTTGCTGCGAAGCTTGCGACTTGCTGCGCTTCTTGCGTAGACACACCTTGCCGGTTGGCTTCGCGCAATGCTTGATCGTAGGCATCGCGTTCTTGGGGCGACTGCGCGTCAATGCGCAGCTCGGGTGCACCGGCTGAAGGTGGTTGCTCCTGTCGAAGTGATTGCACCTGCCCAAGTGCCTGATGGATCTCATCAGTGCTGGTGGTTGCCGCAACGCGCACCACACCATCGGCGTCCCGGCTCAAATGCTGGATTGGGCTGTCTACCGAGTATTGGCCGGTTGCATCACGCTCCAATGCCAAAGAGCTGGTCGCGGCATCAATCCCGTTTGCCTCACGTGTCTTTTGCACCGCAAGCTGGATCGCGCCTGCAGTCTGGGCATTGGGCGCAACCCCATAGGCGGCATAGGTCGCCTCGGTGTTGGCCTGATCTTGTTGCTGTGGCGTTGGCGTTTGCCTTGCCGGCATCTGTGCCAACGCCTGCGCGTGCTGCTCCAAGGCCGGTTGCAAGCGTTCGCGCGTGGCATTGAGTTCTAACGGGACATTGCCTTCGGCCGCAACGCCGTCATGCCGCCACTGGCCTTGCGTATCGCGCTGATACTGCTTGCCGTCCGATGCTTGCAGTGAGTCTGGGTTTAAGGCGGCTTGCACGGCCGCTGGCACAGGGCCGAAGTCCTCCCAGCCATTGCGCTGATAAGCGGCTTGATAAGTCGCTGCAATCGCGGCCGGACCTCGGGCGATGTTGGCGTCCACTACCTGAGCTGCTTGTTGGTCCAACGCGGCATTGCGCTCAGGGCTTGCTGGATCCACCGTCCAGATGGGCCGATCGTTCCGGTCGACGTCGTCGGCGATCATCCGTGACCACTGGCCACTCGCCGGATCGTGTCGCCAATCACGTGCGTAAAGATGCGCAGCATCTGCCTCACTGGATGGCTGCACATAGGGGTTACCGGGTTGCACTTTGCCAAGCGCCTGCTCGGTCGCTTCGCTACTGGCGTGATAGTTCAGCTCGCGCGCTTTCTCGGGCAGTGCGAACATGGCCTGCTTCTGCGGTGCATCGACGCCATCGTTGGGCAGATCGGCCTTTTCTTGGCGCAGCCACTGGCTGTCGTTGAAGTCCCAGCTCACGCCCTGCTTGTCAGTTTGTGTATAGATCTGGCGGTTGTCCCAGAGCGTCACGGCCTTGTCGGCGGCAGCACTGAACAGATAACCATCGGCCACCACCAGCGCGACGGGCCCGGCGCCGGTTGTGCCAACCACGGCAGCGGCGGCGGTGCCTCCCGCCCAGCCGCCTATGCCTCGGGCACTAAAGTGCAGCGCTTCTGACCGCGCAGCGGTAAGGTTGTCTTGTGCCAACAGCGTGCCAACACGCTCTCCGGTTTGCGACGCGTCGTAGGCGGTAGCGGCAACGCCCAAACCCGCGAGCCCTGCCGTCATCCCGGCGCGACGCAAGCCTGGGATCTCCGGCTCAGGCACAGGCACGCGTGCAGGCGGAGCCCCTGGCCGCACGAGTTCATCAATGGTGGCAATGCCTTCCAGCCGGCTGTTCACGCCGTCACTGACGTGTAGCTCGGCGTGCTCAGCAAGCACTTGCTCCTGAACGGCGGGGGCGGCGTTGGGGATGTCTTGCACATGCGCCGGTAGATCGCGGTGCCAATCGACCTGTTGTTGCCAGCTTTCGCGCAGTACTTGGGTGACCGCTGGATCCTTGAACCACGCATTGCGCGCCGCTTCCAGTGCCTGCCCGGGCGGACGTGCATCGGTGCGGCTATCGTAAACCTCAGCACCCTGGCGGTTGAAGATGCGTACGGGCGCCGTGGCCTGGGCATGCACCGTGTCCAGGCTGATCGGCAGCCTGGTGTAGACGACCTCGCGATGGCTTTCGGGCACGTAGCGGCCGTAGCCTTCCCGATCGAGCTGCTGAGAAAACCTGGAATCGACGCCATGCTCGCTTTCCAGCTTGTGCGCGGCCATTGCACGCACCTCGACGTCATAGCCGCGCGATTGCAGATCCTTGATCAGTTCCGCGCTCCACTGGCCATTGCTGAGCGTGGTGTCGAAGATCAGGTTCTTCTTGCCTTCGATAGTGACTTGCAGCAGTTCATCGGCCCATTGGCTGGCATCGGAGTGGGTGTAGCCAGACCAGGTGTAGGGGTGGGCATTGCGCAGGGCGGACACTTCGGGGTGAGCGTTACGCAATTCATCCGGATCGATCAGGACGACATCCCTGCCTAGCTCGACGTCTGCAGCTCTTGCGAGACTTCCTTTTCCCGAGCCAGGTTGCCCAGCGAGGATGATCGCCTTGGGGTGTTCGAAGGACGTTTTTGTCTCCAGTGCGGCATCATCAAGAATCTTCTGCTCAAATAATCTGCGATGCTCGACATTATCGAGACGGGATTCCTTTTCGTTCATATCAAAGACTCCTTGTGCGTCTCGATGTAATTCCACAGCTGATCTAGATCCGACATTCCGCGATTTCTCGATCTTGCATGGCGGGTCAAACGTTCTTTTTCTTCAGCCATTTTTACGGCGTTAGCATCACCGCTAGCGTGCGCAAGATCGAGTTCCTCGCGGGCTTCGGAGATGAAAGACTCAAGCCTTCCTTCCAACGCCCAGATGGCTCCATCGAACGGAATCAACGGATTTGGCTTCCTGATGTAATCATCGAGAACATCCTGCAAGCGCTGAATCAACTCGGGATAGTCTCTCAGTAGCTCACGCAATTTCTGCGGCACAGGAGGCGCAGGCAAGCCGTTTTCAATGGAGGGAGGCATGGGCTTCGACATGGCAGGATCTTTCCTCTTAGGCATGGGCACGCGCGGCGCAGTGTGCGCATTGTCATCCAGTGCAGGGACCGGCTGCACCGGCTGCACCCACGGTGCCGGCTTGGGTTTGCGCTTGACATGCTCCAGCAAGCCGCCATGCGGCAGCGGGCCTAGCTCGCGCTGCGTGCGTTCATTGATCAGTTGCAAATCGCGCAGCAGCTGTGCGGCACGCGTCTCGGCTAAGCGCTGCGCCAATGCGATGTAATGGGAGCCTGATGTATCGCTCATATGGGCTTCCTTCTGCAGATGCCGCTGGAGAATAACCGGCTTCAGTAAAATGGTGTCGCATGGCTAACATTGCGATATCCATTTTTTAATATTCTATTGTAAATACGATCCATCAATGCCGATCATTTTCCTCGTGAGACGAGGTATTTAACGACAGGAGAAAGATCGGAAAAATAGCCGCGGTATACTGGAAATGCTGAAAAATCCCTGAACTTTTTTTCAGCTAATTCGCAAGAAAAATCGATTTTTATCTGGTCAACTGCTGATTTAGAAAGCCTAACGTCTTTAGCTACAGCATCAAGTTCTTGCGATGCTTCAATGTGAAATTTATTTAATTCAGCACAAACCATATCCATCAACCTTCTGTAAGCCGGGCCGTATTTCTCCCTCGAGAATTCGCCACCTGGCAATTTTTCCGCGAATTGATCAAAAGCATCTTGCAACCTCGATAAATATGTAGGATAACTTCTTAATATTTTGTATAACTCCAGTGGGATTGGGCAGCGTAAATCACGATCCAGAGGTTCGTTTTCATCGACTAGCATCTCAACACTCCTTCCACGTTTGCGTACCAGGCGCAGGAACTAACCGTCTCTCCATATCCCATAGCACTTTTTTATAAAAATTAATTGTTACCATGCCGCCGTAGACATTAAGGCCTTAACTTCTGCTTTAGGTAACAGCCGCTTCGTGAAGTAAGCATCTTCGTAATACTTGATCTTCTCGCAGAGCACCGGGCTTGGGATGCCTTCATAGAGGAAGACTTCCTTATCAAAACCCATCGCCTTCAACTCCTGCGGCAGCATCAAGGCGCGGCGCTGCTCGGTTTCTGAATAAGACACGCTGCTTTGCTTGCCACTGGTTTGCGACTTGTTCTTCTTGCGCACCGTGGTGTAGCCGAGCATGTCCGAGTAGTCGTTGGCGTCTTGCTGCTCCCGTGGGGCGTAGACGATTTGCAAGGCATGGTTGGTGATGATGGTGCGCGAGACATCCTTGCCATAGGTCGCGTCCAGCTGGGCCATGCTCTGGATGATCGGTAGCAAGCGAATGTTGTAGCCTGCCATGTAGCTCACCGCGCTTGCGATGATGTCGACCCGGCCGATGGACGTGAACTCATCCATCAACAGCAAGCACTGGTGTTTGAGCACCGGGTTGTTCTGCGGCAGCTCTTTGGTGTTGAGGTTGATGAGCTGACTAAACAGCAGATTGATCAACAAGCGGCTTTCGGCCAGCTTGTTCGGCTGGATGCCGATGTAGATGCTCATCTTCTTCTTGCGCACATCGGTCAGCAAAAAATCGTTATCGCTGGTCGATGCATCCAGGATCGGGTTGATGAACTGGTTGAGCGGTTCCTTGAACGTGCCCATGATCGAGGCGAAGGTCTCTTCGGCTTGCGAGAGCAAATTGTCAAAGGCTGTCTTTGCGTCACGACCCAGGAAGTCGCGCTGCGAGAGCTTTTTGAGGTAGCCCTTCAAGTCGCTCCCATCCCCAGACGACACGCGATAGAGCATTCCAAGGGTTGGGAACATCCAGGTCTCTTTCGGGTGCTTGCGCTTGATCTGATCATCGAGGCTATCGAACAGATACAGCGTAAACGCCATGAACGCGTTGCGGGCCTGGCTCACCCAGAACTTCTGGGCGTCGGAGCCATCCGGGTAACGCATCGCCGCAACACTCATCAGATCCGACACGCGAAACGCCGGATCCGGTGAGATATAGCTGAGCGGGTTCCAACGGTGGGTGCGCCCGTCTTCCGCGAACGGGTTAAACAAAAAGACTTCCTGGCCTTGGCTCTTGCGCCAACCCGAGGTCAGGTCAAAATTCTCCTGCTTGATGTCCAGAACCACCACCGATCCTTGGTAGTCGAGCAAATTGGGAATGACGATGCCCACCCCCTTGCCCGAACGCGTGGGCGCGGCCAGGATCACAAACTGCTGACCAGGCAAGCGCACCAACTTGCCGCCGTGCTTGCCAACCACAATGCCGGTTGGCGACGGTTTGAGCATGTCCTTCTTGGCCAGATCACTGCCGGAGGCAAAGCGCGCGTCGCCATGCAATGCGGCCGCCTTTGGCTTGAACAGTGGGATCAGCAGCGCGATCCAGGCCAGCAGCGGCACGCCGAAGCCTATGGCACCAGCCAGCTTGATCTTGCTGGCATAGGGAGCGAACTGCGGGAGGTCGAGCGCTTTGACGTAAGACCAGTAGGTGTCGACGCTGAGCGGCGCAGCCACCTTCAACAGCATCAAGATCAACTGACCGGAGAAGAAAATTCCCGCGATTGCTGCGATCAGCAACAGGCCGAATGCAGCGACTATTCTGAGATTACTGCTCACCGTGCGATTCCTTTCATCGGTCCTTGACTCGTCTACCAGCGTAAGCCGTCTTCCAGATTACAGGGTCAGCACCCGCTGACTGTCAGGAAGCTCTACCAGCCATGCAAGATTTTCTGCCAGGTCTGCCTTGCAAGGCATGAGGATTAAGAGCGGCTAACAAAACGTAGCGAGCAGTCGTCAGGTGGGTGCGGACGGCGCGGAGGAACCGGAGTGTACGTGGGTACATGAGGATTCCGAGCACCGGCCGCGCCCGCCTGACGGCTGCGCAGTAGTTTTGATAGCTGCTCTAAGGTGCCAGTTACTGCACTGATCAGCCTCTCTTGACGAGTCCACAGCGCTCATTTGCAAAGGCCGGCATTGCGAAAATTGGCTATTCGGGCACAGCGGCCGACAGCCTCAGTACCCGTGCACCGGTCGATGCGATTTCACCGCCATCACCAGGCCCAGCCCTGCCAGCAGCGAGACCGCCGAGGTGCCGCCGTAGCTCATCAGCGGCATCGGCACACCGACCACCGGCAGCAGGCCGGAGATCATGCCGCCGTTGACCAGCACGTAGACGAAGAACGCCAGGCCAGTGGCGCCGGCGATCAGGCGCGAATAGGTGTCGCGTGCCTGCGAGGCGATCCACAGGCAGCGGCCGATCACCACCAGGTAGAGCGTCAGCACCGTGGCCACGCCGATCCAGCCGAATTCCTCGCTGAGCACCGAAAACGCAAAGTCGGTGGTCTGTTCGGGGATGAAGTTCAGATGCGACTGCGAGCCCAGCCCCCAGCCCTTGCCGTTCAATCCGCCAGAGCCAATGGCGATCTTGGACTGGATGATGTTCCAGCCGGCGCCGAGCGCATCGTTTTCCGGGTTGAGGAACATCATGATGCGGTCCTTCTGGTATGGCCGCAGCAGCCAGAACCAGGCCACCGGCGCCGCGGCCGAGACGCCGCCGACGCCCACCGCCACCCACCACCACGGCAGGCCGGCCAGCAGCAGCACGAACACGCCGCTGGCGGCGATCAGCACGCCGGTGCCGAAGTCCGGCTGCAACATGATCAAGGCAGTGGGCACGCCGATGATCACGCAGGTGACCAGCACGGTGGAAATGCGCGGCGGCAATGGCATGCGGTGCAGATACCAGGCCGCCATCATCGGCAGGCTGATCTTGAGCAGCTCGGCCGGCTGCAGGTAGAACAGCTTGAGATCCAGCCACTGGCGGCCGTATTTGCCGGTGCCCAGCGCGAACACCGCCAGCAGCGGCAGCATCGACAAGCCGTACACCCACGGCGTCCACGCGCGCAGGCGCAGCACCGACATGCGCGAGATGCCCCACATTGCCGCCGCGCCGATGGCAAAGCGCACGCCTTGCGCCATCACCAGGTGATCGCCGTTGGCGGTGCCGCCGGCGCTCTTGAGCACCGACAGGCCGATCACCATCAGCGCGGCCAGCGCCAGGCACAGCACCCAGTCCAGGCTGCGGGCGAAGCGTGCGGCCAGATCCACCAGCCAGCGCAGGATGTCGCTCACCGGTCGGTCTCCGAGACAGTGTCCGGCACGTCCGGAATCACCGGTTGCGCGGGGCGGTTGGGATCCAGGGCCACGGCCACCTGGCCGATCACCACCGGCAATTCGTCCAGCGCCGCAGCGGCGGCATCGCCTTGCTGGCGCGCATCGGTGGCGCCGGCCTCGAACTGGTTCACGCCGACCGCGGTCATGCCCAGCTCGCTATCCAGCGGCTCCAGGCCTTCGGGCAACTTGCCGAGCAGCCAGGCATCGAAGATCTTGCGCGCGATCGGCGCGGCCGAACTGGTGCCGAAACCGCCACCTTCCACCGCCACCGCGACGGCGATGACTGGGTTGTCGGCAGGGGCAAAACCCACGAACAGGCCGCGGTGGCGCAGATGCAAGGGCAGGCTGCGCGGGTCCACGGCAGCCACGCCGCGGCGGCTGACCACCTGCGCGGTGCCGGTCTTGCCGGCCATTTGGTACGGCGCGCCAGGGGTGATCGCATAGCCGGTGCCGCCCGGGCGCATGGTGTCCATCATGCCCTCGCGCACCACCTGCAGATGGGCGGCGTTGGCGCTGATCGGCTTGCCCGGCGGCTGAATCATCGGCTGCCAGGGGTGGTCGAACCCGGTACGTTCTTCCAGCACCAGGTGCGGGCGCAGCAACAGGCCGCCGGCAATGGCCGAGACCCCACGCACGAGCTGCAGCGGCGTCACTTTCCAGTCGCCCTGGCCGATGGCGATGTTGACCGTGTCGCCCGGGTACCAGCGCTCCTTGCGGGTCTTGTACTTGTAGGCCGGCGACGGCAGGATGCCGCCGATTTCGCCCAGCAGGTCTACCCCGGTGGGCTGGCCGAAGCCGTATTCGCCCATGTAGTGGTCGAAGCGGTCGATGCCCATGTCCACCGCCAGGCGGTAGTAATAGGTATTGACCGACTGGGCGATCGACTTGCGCAGATCGGTCCAGCCATGCCCGCCACGGTGCGAATCGCCCCAGCCACGGCTGACGCCCGGCAGATAGAACATGCCGGTGGAGAGCACGCGGTCTTCCGGGCGGCGCAGCCCGCTGTCCAGGCCGGCCAGGGCGATCAACGGCTTGAGCGTGGAGCCCGGCGCCACGCCACCGAGCACCAGCCGGTTGAACTGCGGCCGCGAGGGGTTGTCGTTGAGGGCCTTGAAGTCGGTATGCGAGATGCCGTTGACGAACAGGTTCGGGTCGTAGCTGGGCAGGCTGACCATGCCCAGGATCTCGCCGGTGCGCGGGTCCATCGCGATCGCCGCACCTTCGTGTTCGCCGAACGCGGCCACCATCGCGCGCTGCAGGTCGGCATCGACCGACAGGCGCAGGTCCGCGCCCGATTGCGGCGCCACCCTGCCCACCGTGCGGATCGCCCGGCCCTGCACGTTGGTTTCCACCTGCTCGTAGCCCACCTGGCCGCGCAGGTCCTGTTCGTAATAGCGCTCCAGCCCGGACTTGCCCATGTGGGTGAGCGCGGCATTGCCCTCGCCCAGCACCGCCAGGTCTTTTTCGTCGATACGCCCGACGTAGCCGATGATGTGCGCAAACAGCGGCCCGTACGGGTAGCGCCGGGTCAGGTACGGCTCCAGCTCCACGCCGGGGAAGCGCCAGCGCTCCACCGCGAAGCGCGCCATCTCCTCATCGCTCATGCGCAGCTTCAGGGTCACGGGCAAGAAGCTGCGGCGGGCCTTGCGCTCGCGGTTGAAGCGCTCCAGGTCTTCGGGCGCGATGGGGATCACCTTGCCGAGCGCGGCCAGCATGGTCTCCATGTCCTCGACCTTGTCCGGGGTCACGTCCAGGCGGAACGCCGGCACGTTCTCGGCCAGCAGCCGGCCGCTGCGGTCGTAGATCATGCCGCGCCCGGGGACCACTGGACGCGGCTTGATGCGGTTGGCCTCCGACCGGGTGGCATAGACCTCGTGGTCGAGCACCTGCAGCTTGAAGTACCAGCCGCCCAGCCCGACCAGGCACAGCACCACCATCACAAAGCCCAGCACCGCGCGGCGGCGGAACTGCTCGGCCTCGGCGTGCGGATTCTTGGGGTGGCGACGCCCGTGCATGGGTTACTTCTTGCTCCGCTTGCCCAGCCGCACTGCATCCAGCAAGACGAACACCGGCGGCCACAGCGCCATGCCGAGCAGCGGCGCCCACCAGTAGCTCCATGGCAGGGTGGGCTCACCCACCGCCAGATGCACCGCCGAGGAGACGATACGGTCGTTGAGCAATAGCCCGCCGATCGCCAGCGCCTGCTGCGAGATCGGGAAGAAGCGCATCCGCGCGCGGAAGCGCTGCAGGATGAAGGTCATGATCACCAGCCGCAGCGCCTGTTCGCCAAGCAGCCCGCCGTACAGCAGGTCGGCCAGCACCCCGGCCACGAACGCCGCGCCAAGCCCGACCCGGTCCGGCTCCTCGATCACCCAGTAGGCCAGCACCAGCGCCAGCCAGTACGGGCGCAGCGGCTGCACCACCGCCGGCAGCGGCAGCAGCCCCAGCACCAGCGCGATCACGATGCTGACCGGCAGGATCCAGCTGTTGCGCATGCGGCTCATTGGTCCGTCTCCGTGGGAGACGGACGGGAATCGGGAGTCGGGAGTCGAGAATCGGTAGGAGCAGTGCTCTGCGGCGGTGAGGCGCTGCGGTTGCCCGTTCCCGATGCTGCATTCCCTGATGCCCGTGAGCCCTGCGGTGACGCCGGGCGGGAATCGGGATTCTGGATGCTGGATTCGTTCGATGCAGGAGGACGGGCAGGCAGACTTGTCGGGCGGCTGGGCGTCGGCGCGCTGGCCGGCTGTGCGCCAGGCGTGGCTGGTGTCGGCGCGGACTGGGCGCGCCGCGCGGCGCCGGTATTGGTGGCGGTGGCGGTTGTGGCACCAGATGCCGCGCCCGCCGTCGGGCGTGCCGGATCGGTCGCCGCATCGGAAGCGCCGCCCGCCGGCGTGCGCGGGGTTGTAGTCACCGGCATGTTCGCTGGCACAGTGGTGATTGGCGCGGCATTGCCACTGCCGTTGCCGTTGCCGTTGCCGTTGCCGTTGCCGTTGCCGTTGCCGTTGCCATTCCCAATTCCCGACTCCCCATTCCCAGCCCCCACCGCCACCCGCAGCGGCTTGCCGGCACGCAGCAACAGCACATCCCGGCCGCGGTCGAGCTTGGCGGCGGGGGTGAGTTCGCCGACCAGGAAGGCGTGGGTGTCGTCCGGATGCAGCTCAGACACCTTGCCGACCGGGAAGCCGGCCGGGAACCGCCCGCCCAGGCCGGAGGTGACGATCTCATCGCCCACCTGCACGCCGGCGCTGAGCGGGATGTCGCGCAGTTCGAGGCGGTCGCCGCGGCCGTAGACGATCAGGCGCACGCCGTTGCGCGCCACGCTGACCGGCACCGCATGGTCCGGGTCGGTGAGCAACAGCACGGTGGAATGCAGCGGCGTCACTTTGATCACCTGCCCCATCAGCCCGCCGGCGTCGATCACCGCCTGGCCCATCAGCACGCCGTCGCGGCTGCCGGCATCCAGCAGCAGCCGTTGCCGGGTGGGGTCCAGGTCGATATCCAGGATGGGCGCCAGCTGCACGTCCAGGCCGCGGCGCTCGGCCACGTTGAGCAGTTCACGCAGCTGGGCGTTGTCCAGCGCAGCGGTCTGCAGGCGGGTGAGGCGCGCATTGGCCACCAGCAGCTGGTTGCGCAGCGCGCGGGTCTCTTCCACCAGTTGGGCGTGGGTCGCGGCGTTGTCGCGCACCTGCGAGCCGATCCGGCCCGGCAGCCCCGCCACCGCCCATACCGGCTGGATCAGCAGGTTGGCCTGCAGGCGCAGCTGGCTCAGCCAGCCACCGCGGCTGTCGAGCGCAATCAGCACGACCGCCAGCACCAGATAGACCAGCAGCCGCAGCGTGGAGGTGACTTCGCCCGGGCGGGAGGCGACAGGAGGACCGGCGTAGGAGGGCACTTTAAGGCCGGGATTGGGGAATTGGGAATGGGGAATCAAAGAGCGCTGCGCTGCCCTCGGTGCGGCTGAGGCTAAGCGCGACTAACAGACCGTAGCAAGCAATCGTCAGGCGGGTGCGGACAGCGCAGAGGAGCCAAAGCGCAGGGGGACTCCATGAGGGTTTCGAGCAGCGGTCGCGCCTGCCTGGCTGCGCAGCGGCGTTGATCGCTGCTTTACACCTCACATCGGCGGGACCGCATCGCGACCGCGCAGGGCCGCAGGCAGGGAATGTTTTGACGATTCCCCACTCCCGATTCCCGTCCCCATCACTCCGGCGCGAAGAACTCGTTGCCATGCATGTCCACCAGCTCCAGCGCGCGGCCACCGCCGCGGGCCACGCAGGTGAGCGGGTCGTCGGCCACCTGCACGTGCAGGCCGGTTTCTTCGGAGATCAGGCGGTCCAGGTCGCGCAGCAGCGCACCGCCACCGGTGAGCACGATGCCGCGCTCGGCGACGTCGGCGCACAGTTCCGGCGGGGTCTGCTCCAGCGCCAGCTTCACCGCAGACACGATGCCCGACAGCGGCTCGTGCAGCGCTTCGAGCACTTCGTTGGAGTTGATCTTGATCATCTTCGGCACGCCCTCGGCGAGGTTGCGGCCGGAGATTTCCATCTCCTGCACCTCGTCCTGCGGGTAAGCGCAGCCGATCTGCAGCTTGATGCGCTCGGCGGTGGCTTCACCGATCAGCATGCCGTGGTTGCGGCGCACGTAGTTGGTGATCGACTCGTCGAAGCGGTCGCCGCCCACGCGCACCGACTGCGAGTAGACGATGCCGTTGAGCGAGATCACCGCCACTTCGGTGGTGCCGCCGCCGATGTCGATGACCATCGAGCCACGCGCTTCGGTCACCGGCATGCCGGCGCCGATCGCCGCGGCCATCGGTTCCTCGATCAGGTAGACATCGCGCGCACCGGCCTCTTCTGCCGATTCCTTGATCGCGCGGCGCTCCACCTGGGTGGAACCGGCCGGCACGCACACCAGCACGCGCGGGCTGGGGCGCAGGAAGCGCGACTTGTGCACCTTCTTGATGAAGTGCTTCAGCATTGCCTCGGTGTAGGTGAAGTCGGCGATGACGCCGTCCTTCATCGGGCGGATCGTAGTGATGTGGCCGGGGGTGCGGCCCAGCATCTGCTTGGCCTCCGCACCGACGGCAGCCACCGAACGCGTTCCGCCGATGGCACGGTCCTGACGCACCGCCACCACCGAGGGTTCGTTCAGTACGATGCCTTGTCCGCGC
The DNA here is from genome assembly GCF_041520885.1 of Xanthomonas sp. NCPPB 2922. NCBI lineage: Bacteria > Pseudomonadati > Pseudomonadota > Gammaproteobacteria > Lysobacterales > Lysobacteraceae > Xanthomonas > Xanthomonas sp. NCPPB 2922. The sequence goes on from NZ_JBGOFY010000014.1 coordinate 89,004, forward strand.
ACGTAGATCAGCGTATTGGCCGTGCCCAGGTCGATGGACAGGTCGTTGGAGAACATGCCGCGGAGTTTCTTGAACATCGAGGGAGTCGTTCCTGAAGGAGTCGCGTGCCCGGCGGCCGATTGGCGCAAAAATGGGCAGAAAACGAAGTCAACTAGCCTAGCAATCCGCCTAGGTGCGAGCAAGGAAAAATGCGCCGTCACGCGCGCATTTTCATGCGGCGGTCACCCTGAACATGGCAAGCGCGTCTGGCCCTGGCCGGCCGCAGCCGTTAACCTTTGCGCCGCGGCGCCCGCGCCGTCCCGCTGCCATGCCCGGCAATTGGCGGCTATTTCCCTACGCAAAGGCCTGACTCGATGTCCGCACTGATCTGTGGTTCCCTCGCCTACGACACCATCATGGTGTTCCCGGACCAGTTCAAGAACCACATCCTGCCGGACAAGGTGCACATCCTGAATGTGTCGTTCCTGGTGCCGCGCATGCGCCGCGAGTTCGGCGGTTGCGCCGGCAACATCGCCTACAACCTGCATCTGCTGGGCGGCGCGCCGATCCCGATGGGCACGGTGGGCCAGGATTTCGGCCCGTACCGCGAGCATTTCGAGACGCTGGGCATCGACCTGTCGCGCGTGAAGATCATCGATGACCTGTTCACCCCGCAGGCGTTCATCACCACCGACCACGACAACAACCAGATCACCGCCTTCCATCCGGGCGCGATGATGCGCAGCTACGAGAACCACGTGCGCGACGTGCCGGGCGTGACTCTGGGCCTGGTGGGCCCGGACGGGCGCGAAGGCATGATCCAGAACGCGGAAGAGTTCGCTGCCGCCGGCATCCCCTTCATCTTCGATCCCGGCCAGGCCATGCCGTTGTTCAACGGCCCGGAGCTGCGCGAGTTCATCGAGCAGGCCGACTACGTGGTGGTCAACGACTACGAGTCCAACCTGCTGCAGGAGCGCACCGGCTGGAACGAGCGGGACATCGTGTCGCGCGTGCAGGCCTACATCACCACGCAGGGCCCGAAGGGCGCGCTGGTGCACACGCCGGAAAAGACCTACGACATCCCACCGGCGCACGAGCGCCGCGTGGTGGACCCCACCGGCTGCGGCGACGCCTTCCGCGCCGGGCTGATCTACGGCATCCAGCACAACTACGACTGGCTGACCATCGGCCGCATGGGCAACCTGATGGGCGCGCTGAAGGTGGAGCACCCGGGCACGCAGAACCAGCGCTTCGACTTCGCCGAGTTCAACGACCAGTTCAAGCAGCAGTTCGGCTACGCGCTGTAAGCACGGCAGCAGTGCCGCAGGGTGCTGATGCTGTAAGCGCATGACCTGGTGCCGCGCGCCGTGGCGGCGGCGCCGGCGGTGCGTGTGATGGTTACTGCCAGGCGCACTGGTAGCTCATGCACCGATGTCCCGGTCAAATACGTTTGGCCGTGGCGATAGTGGGTTCGCCCGTGGCTATGGAGCGGGTGTGCATCTCCCCCGCTCGCCTCGCCCACTTCTTCCCCATCCGAAGCGATCTGGACAGTTGATTGAGTGGCACAACTCAGCACGGTGGCGAACCGCTGCCTGCGGCTGCCGATCTGCTACTGCGGGCAGTGGCAATGGCACAGCGCCGGCATCAAGTCATGCGCACCAGGTGTCCAAGGCCGCGAAACAGCAGTTCGGCTAAAACGCCGCCGTCCTGCGTAAAGCCCGCGCAAGCTTGCAGTGCATTGCAGCGAACTCAGCAATAGCAGCGTGCCGACTTCGCCGAGTGATAACCGCCTGCCGTGGTCGCCCTATCTGCGCAAACCGCCGCTGCGTGCGTCATCACACCGCGTCAGCGTGGTCCGGCCCGCCATACCGCAGCAGGCATTGCGTCACCCCCGTCGCGCTTTGCTGCGATGCGGTTTGAGCATGGGTCCGGTTTGTGTCTCTACTGGCGCCTCGCGCCCTTCGAGGAACGCTGGCCCATGTCCGAGCCGAGCGTTGTGGCCAGCACCTCCATCGTCCTGCCGGAGATCGAGCCGGAACTGCTCCAGCAGATCCGCCGGCTGCGCGATATCGCGCCGCTGGCGGCTCCGCTGTCACGTTCCTGGCGTCGCTGCCTGGAGGACTACGCCTTGTCGCCGGAGGCGCTGCCGGACCCGATGGTGCATGATGCCCTGCATGTGCGTGAGCGCCAGCAACGGCTGGGCGATGTCCTGCGGATCGCCCGGGTGGAGATGGAAAACCTCTACGAGCAGATCGCCGGCAGTGGCTATGCGGTGATCTTTGCCGACGCCGATGCCACCGTGCTGCACAGCGTGCACGACCCCACCTTGCTGCGCGAATTCCGTCAGGTAGGCCTGTTTGCCGGCGCCAGCTGGGCCGAGCGCCATCAGGGCACCAACGGGCTGGGCACCTGCGCGGCCGAGCGCACCGCGGTGAGCGTGCACCGCGGCGAGCATTACCTGACCCGGCACCTGCCGCTGTCGTGCTGCAGCGCGCCGATCCTGGACGCGCACGGCGGGCTGCTGGCGGTGCTGGATGCCTCCACCCCCAATGCCCAGGACGGCAAGCAGATCCAGCGCCATACCGTGGCGCTGGTGAGCATGTCGGCGGCGCAGATCTCGCGCTCGCACTTCCTCAACCAGTTCGGTCACGCCTTCATCCTGCGCTTCCACAGCCGCCCGGAGTTCGCCGGCCTGCTGCATGAAGCACTGATCGCCATCGGTGCCGATGGCCGCGTGCTGGCCGTGAACGAGGCGGTGCTTGAGCAGCTGGGCAAGCTGGACCGCAGCCAGCTGGTAGGCCGCGACATCTCGCAGGTGATGCAGCTGGACTTCGACACCATCGAGCACCGCGCCGGCAGCGATGCCGGCACCTTGTGGTCGATCCGCTGCGCCTGCCACGGCCGCCGCTTCTATGCGCTGGTGCGACCGCCGCGTGCGCGCCCGGCGCTGCCGGCGGTGGGCGGGCCGGCACAGCCGGCCCCGGAAACCGAATTGAATCCTGGCGAGCATGTCGGCTCGGACCCGCGCATGCGCCACAACCTGGCCAATGCGCTGAAGCTGGCGGCGCACCGTGTCTCCATCCTGCTGCGCGGCGACACCGGTACCGGCAAGGAGGAGTTCGCCAAGGCAGTGCACCGCGGTTCGCCCTGGGCAAGCGGCGCGTTTGTGGCGATCAACTGCGCGGCCATTCCCGAGGCGCTGATCGAAAGCGAATTGTTCGGCTATGCGCGCGGCGCATTCACCGACGCCGCGCGCGAAGGCCGCCACGGCAAGTTGCTGCAGGCCAGTGGCGGCACCTTGTTTCTGGATGAAATCGGCGACATGCCGCTGCCGTTACAGAGCCGCCTGCTGCGCGTACTGGAAGAACAATGCGTCACCCCGCTCGGCAGCGAGCGCGCGGTGCCGCTGGAGTTGCACGTGATCAGCGCCAGCCACCGTGACCTGGCCCAGCGCGTCTCCGCGGGCGAGTTCCGCGAAGACCTGTATTACCGGCTCAACGGCGTGGTGCTGCATCTGCCGCCCTTGCGCGAGCGCAGCGACAAGGCCGAGTTGATCCGCACCCTGCTGCGCGAAGAGAATAACGAGCGCGGGGTGCGCATCAGCGAAGAGGCCATGCACAAACTGCTCAGCTACGCGTGGCCCGGCAATCTGCGCCAGCTGCGCAACGTGCTGCGCACCGCCGCGGTGCTCTGCAGCGACGCGGTGATCCGCCTGCCCAACCTGCCGCAGGAAATCGTCGATGCCGGCAGTGCGCCGTGTCTGGTCGATGGCCGTGCCGTGGCCGCCGACGACATGCCCGGGCGCGTGGCGCTGGACCAGGCCGAGCGCCGGGTCCTGCAGCAACAACTCGAACGCCACCGCTGGAATGTCAGCCGCACCGCTGACGCGCTGGGCATCAGCCGCAATACGCTGTACCGCAAGCTGCGCAAGCATGGGCTGGAAACGGGGTGACTGAGCGGCGGGGATTGGGGATTGGGGATTGGGGATTCGTCAAAGCCAAGGCAGTGGCTTTGCGCTGACATTTAGAGCGATCAACACAATTATTTCTTGGCCATCAGACGGTGGTGCTGTGGCCGTGTGCGGCGTTTGTCATGCGCGCATGTCGCGATTGCGGAGCGGGTGCTCTGGGCTTGGCTGCAGGGCCCTTGCCCGCCCACCATCGCGGGACACGCTGCAAGTACGTCCTTGTAAGCGCCTACGCGGCATCCTTGCTGCGTAAGGTCCCGCGACGGTGAGCGGGCAAGGACCAGTCGACATGGTCGGTGTGCATGGTTTTAAGAAGCTACCGATCAACCCTATGGTGCGGTGTCCTCGCGGCTTGCGGGACCGTGTGGCGGCACGGATGCCGCCACCGAGCCCCCAGGGACGGGTTCACGGCGTGTCCCGCGAGCGGTGAGGGCACCGCACCCGCGACCAGCGCGACGCGCGGCCCTCCAGATACCGCCGGGCGCAGCTGATGCTGACGCCTGATGAATCTCTAATCTCCAATCCCGAATCCCCGCCCCAAACTCATAACGCCCAACGCACCCCGATCAGATACTGCCGCGGCACACCGGGTGCGAGAAAACGGGCCGGCCCGGTTTCTACTGGCGCGTCCTGCGGGCGCGCCAGTTCGCCATCTGGGAACACGTCTTCAGCCACTGCGGCATACGTGGCGTACTGGCGGTCGAACACATTGTCGATCCGCGCGAACAGCGAGAGCCGTTCGCTGAGTTGCCAGCGCGCCTGCAGATCCACCAAGGCATAACCGGCGGTGCCGATGTCGATACGTTCGGGTGCGGGCTCGCCGTCTTCGGCGTTATCGACCTGGCCGTCTTCGTTACCGCTGGCCACGCGCCCGGACACCGCGCGTAACCCCGCACCCAGCGTCAGTGCATCGCCCTGCCATTCAACCCCGAGCTTGAGGTTATGCCGCGGCAGTGCGGCAATGCGCAGCCCCGGGCGCAAGGTAATCACGCGTTCGCCGGAGAGCAGCTCCCCGTCGCTGCGGTAGGTCGCATCCAGATAGCTGTAGCCGGCCGACCACTGCCAGGCGCCCGCCTGATACCGCATTGCCGCATCGGCGCCCTGGTAGCGGGTGCGCCCCACGTTGTCGAAATAACCCAGTTGGGTGTCTGGTGCGCGCAGAAACAGGATGTCGTCGCGGTTGTCGGCACGGTACACCGACAAGGTGACATTGCTGTCTTGCGAAGGCGCCCAGCGCGCACCCAGCTCGTAGGTACGCGAGATGATCTGCTCCAGCCGCGGGTCGGCCTGCAGCCCAGTCGGCAGCCGGCACGGTTGGGTGGGGTCGGCGCAACCCAGCTCGATGGCGGTGGGTGCGCGGCTGTTCTGCGCGACCGAGCCATACACGGTGAGCCCCTCATGCAAGCGATGGGTGAGGCCCAGCGATGGATTGGCCTTGGCATACACGAAGCGCTCGCGCGGGCGGTCGCCGTCCTCGGCGGTGGAGAGAATGTTGTCCACGGTGACGTGATTCCAGCGCACCGCGGCAGTGAGATGGGTGGCCGCATCCAGCGCCCAGGTGTCGGCGACGAACACGCCCAGTGTCTTGGTGCTGCCGCGCACGCCGGAGAAAAATGCGCGTTCGGCATCCGGATCGGCGGCAACCGAGCGGTCTGGCTGCACCCAGCCCTCGCGTGCGAATTGCTGGTAACGCACATGCCCGCGATCGAAGGTGGCGCCGGTGCTGAGCGCATGGGCGCCCCATTGCTTGCTCACATTCACCGCCACGCCCTGCGCTTCCTGGCGCATCTGGGTGGTGTTGAGCGCGCCGGTGGGCAAGGCATCGGCATCGGCGCGAGCGACGTCGCAATCGGCATCCAGCGCAGTGCCATCTGCGGCATAGCCGGAGGCGCACTCTTCGACGAACTCCTCGTAGTCTTCGCCGATGTCGCCATTGACGGTGTCACGCCGGCCCACCCGCGAGTAGGCCAGTGCATGCAGCGCGGTGTCCGCATCGAAGCGGTGATCCAGCTGCGCGGTGAACAAGGTATTGCGGTTGCGGGTGAGGTCGGGCGAGGTGTAGACCGCGCGGCGGTCGGCACGGTACAGGCCCGGCCTGCTGCCGTCGTCGGTGTAGCTTGTGTCCGGCAGCAAGCCGTTGCCGATCAGGCGGCTGCGCCCCTGCAGCACCGACAGGCTCCAGTCGGTCTGCTCGCCCTGCTTGCCGACCTTGGCGAACACCGTTCCCAGCCGGCCTTCGGACGCATCGCGCCAGCCGTTTTCATCGAAGCCGGTGACCGCAACAAACCCATGCCAGCCGTCGTTGCCGGCACTGCCGTAGCTGGCATCCAGGCGCTTGCGCGCGCCGCTGCCGATGCTGAGCTCGCCTTGCGCGCCGGGCGCGGTAAGCCCCGAGGCGGTGGTGAGCACCACCGCACCACCGAGCGTGTTGGGGCCAAACAACGGATTGGAACCGGGCATCAGCGTGACCGCAGTGATCGCCGCTTCGGGCAGCATGTCCCAGCTGACGATGTCGGCGAAGGGCTCATTGAAGCGCACGCCATCCAGATACACCGACACGCCCTGCGAGGCACCCGGCAACGCGGAAGCGCGGAAGCCGTGGAAGGTGAGATCGTTCTGGAACGCGCTGCCCTGCACGTCATTGCCATCCACGCCGACGAAACGCCGCTGCAGCAGATCGCCCAGGTTGTTGCTGCGCCCGCGCGAAAGCTCGGCGCGGTTGGCCGATTGCACCATGTAGGGCAGCTGCGCGGCATCGATGGTGGTGCCGGGGATCGGTGTGGCGGTTACTTCGATGCGATCCAGCCAGGTCACCTGCGGCGCCTCGGCCGCGCTGCCCATCGCCGGCCCCGCCAGGAGCGCCATCGCGCATGCACCCGCCAACGTCTTCCGCTGCATTTCCGTTGCCCTGCACTTGCCTGCTGCCATGCTGGTCTCCTCAATAAAGCACGATCGATTTGATGCCGCGCGCCGCACGCAGATCCGCCAGCGCCTGATTGATGTCGTCCAATGCCAGCATGCGCGTGATCAGCGGCGCAAGCTGCAGATCGCCGCGCAAATACCGCTCCACATAACCGGGCAGTTCGCTGCGGCCCTTGACCCCGCCAAAGGCGCTGCCGCGCCACACCCGCCCGGTGACCAGCTGGAACGGCCGCGTGCTGATTTCCTGCGCGCCATCGGCGACGCCGAGGATGACGCTCTCGCCCCAGCCCTTGTGGCAGCACTCCAGCGCTGCGCGCATTGCACCGACATCCCCAATGCATTCGAAACTGTGGTCCGCGCCGCCGTCGGTAAGGTCCACGATCACCTGCTGGATCGGCGCGCCGTAGTCGCGTGGGTCCAGGCAGTCGGTAGCGCCCAGCGCGCGTGCCAAGGCGAATTTGCCTGGGTCGATATCCACCACGATGATGCGCCCGGCCTGCGCCAGCACTGCGCCCTGGATCACCGACAAACCGATGCCGCCCAGGCCGAATACCGCCACGCAATCGCCAGGGCGCACGTGGATGCTGTTGAGCACCGCGCCCACGCCGGTGGTGACCGTGCAGCCGAGCAGGCAGACCTGATCCAGCGGCGCATCCGGATGGATCCGCGCCACCGCAATCTCCGGCAGCACCGTGTATTCGGAAAACGTGCTGGTGCCCATGTGATGCAGGATCGGCCGGCCATCCAGCGAGAAGCGGCTGCTGCCATCGGGCATCAGCCCACGTTCCTGGCTGCTGCGAATCGCCTGGCACAGATTGGTGCGGCCGGAGCGGCAGAACTTGCAGACGCCGCATTCGGGCATGTACAGCGGAATCACGTGGTCGCCCACGCGCACGCTGGTCACGCCGATACCCACTTCCTCGACAACCCCGCTGCCTTCCTGGCCCAGGATCGCCGGAAAACTACTGGCCGGCGCATGCGCCAACGCATGCGCATCGCCGTGGCAGATGCCGGTGGCCACCAGGCGCACCAGCACCTCGCCCGGACGTGGCGGCTGCAGGTCCACTTCTTCGATGCTCAGCGGCTGGTGCGGGCCCCAGGCCACCGCGGCGCGTGTCTTCATCCAGCCTCCCGGGCGCGCATCGGCATGCTGCCGCTCAGCGCGCGATCACCACGCCCCACGGCAATTCGCCGACAGGGATCTGTTTGATCTCACGCAACGTGGCGGTGTCGATCACGCTCACCGAGTTGGAGCGCCCGTTGGCCACGTACAGCTTGTCACCGGCCGGGGTCAGCGCCGGATTCCACGGACGCAGGCCGACCGGGATTTCGGCGATGCCGGCACCGGTGCGGGTGTCGAGCACACTCACGCTGCCAGCGCCGCCATTGGAGGTATACAGGCGCGTGCCATCGGCCGACAAGGTCACCCCGGCGGTGCGCACGCCGGCCGGAATACTGGCCCGGCGCGTGCGTGTCTGCAGGTCGATCACATCCACCACGTTGGCGGTTTCCTGCGCGATGTACACGCTGTGGCCATCGGGCGCGAAGGCCATGCCACGGGGGTGGCCACTGGTGGCGACCACGCCGCGCGAACTGTGCGTGGCGAGGTCGATCATGTCCATGTCGTTGGAGCCCTCATTGCTGGTGAGCACCCACTTCCCGTCCGGCGTGTAGGCGCAGTGCTCCGGTGCCTGGCCGCGCGTGGCGATCACCTGCTGCACCTTGAACTGGCCAACATCGATCAGCATCACCTGGTTCTGGCCTTCCACGCAGATGGCGAATTGCGTGCCGTCCGGCGACAGCGCGATGCCCTCGGCGTTCTCGCCGATTTCCACGCTGCGCAGCACGCGGTCCTGCGTGGTGTCCAATTCGATCAGGCGGTGGTGCTCGGCGTCGATCAGATACAGCTGCCCTTGCGGGCCGGGCAATACCTGCTGCAGCCGTTTGCCGAGCGCGCCTTGCGCACTGAGCGTGCGCACCACCGTATCGCTGGCGGTGTCGATCACCGACACCGTGCCGCTGCGTTGGTTGGGCACGAAGGCCAGCACCGGCGCAGTCGCCTTGGGCGGCGCGCTGGTACTGGCGGCAGCGGAGGGCGTGGCCGCCGGCGCTGCGCTGTCGCGTTGGCAACCCGCCAACGCCAGCAGCGCACACAACACGCCTGCGGTGATTCCCCAACGGTGCCGCGCGGCCGCTGCCGTCATTGCGCCTTGCCCGCGGTCTTGTTGATGGAGTGGATGAAGGCCAGCAGTTTTTCGGTATCACCCGGCTTGAGCACCGGTGCGAACGGCGGCATCTGCCCCACCACCTTTTCATGGCCGATGCGGGTCTTGCCGTGGGTGATCATCGCCGCGGTGCCCTCGCTGATCAGTGCACGCAAGGTGTCGTCATCGCTGCCGTACACCCAGATGTCGTTGGTCAGCGGCGGGCACATGCCACCGCCGCCGGTGCCGCCATGGCAGGCATTGCAGCCGGCGGAGAAATAGATCTTCTTGCCTTCGGCGATGAGCTCGGGCGTGACCTTGACCTCGGGCCCCTTCGGGATCGGCACTACCGCGGCAGGCGGCGCGGGCGGCGTAGCCGGGTCCGGCGCAGGCCCGGCAGCTGGTGCAGCGGCCGGCGTGCCCGGTGCGGGCGCTGCGGCATCGGCAGCCGGCGCGGATGTGCCGGCCGCAGGCGGTGCGTCGGCGGCAGGTGCTGGCGGTGCGTCCTTGCCGCAGGCAGCCAGCAGCACACTGACCAACAACGCGCACAGCGGTGCGCGCAGGGAACGATCGAAACGACGGGCAGTAACCTTGCGCATGAACGAACCTTTCTGACAATCGGAGGGAACACCGCGCACCCCTTGCACGCGGTGGATGACGCACTTATTGGGTGGTGCTGCGCTTGCCAGGTGCCAGGAGCGCGGCCAATGCCGCATCGCCGCGCTCCTGCGCCAAGGTCGCAGCGGTCTTACCGTCGCGATTGCGCGCGGCCGGGTCGGCGCCGGCGGCCAGCAAGCGCTTGGCCGTCGCTTCGCGTCCGGAGGCAGCCGCCAGCATCAAGGCGGTGACGCCGGCCTGGTTGGCGCCACGTGCATCGGCGCCGTGCTTCAGCAATGCATCCAGAATGGCCGGGTCCTCGCGCGGTACTGCAAACATCACTGGCGTAAACCCGGTGCGGTTGGCGCCACGTGCCTTGGCGCCGGCGTTCAGCAACGCCTCCACCACATCGACGTCGGCGTACGACACCGCCAGCTCCAGCGCGTTCCAGCCATCGCTGGACACGGTGTCCAGTGGCGCGCGGCGGGCGAGCAGCCGTTGCACGCTGTCCGCATCGTTGCCCCAGGCGGCCTTCATCAAGGCCGTCCAGCCGTTGCCATCACGCGCGTCAAGGCGTGCGCCGGCGTCGATCAGCAGGCCAACCAGGTCCGGTTCCTGATTGCGGATGGCCTGGTGCAACGGTGGCTCGCCCAGCAGGTTGGGCTGGTTGGCATCGGCGCCATGGCGCAGCAACCACGCTGCACGCAGCGCATCACCGGCATCCAGCGCGTGGGCCAGTTCCTGGTTCGGATCTGCGCCATCGGCGATGCGCAGCTGCAGTTGGGCCAGCTCCTGCGAGGACGTCGCGGCACTGGTGCTTTTCGGAGCGGACGCGGGTGTGACATACGGCCCATGCGATGCCAGATCACCGGCCACGATGCAGTCCGCACACCGCACCAGCGGCACGTGATAGCTGCGCAGAATTTCATCGATCTTGCCGGCGCTCTGCTGCAGGGCGGTGTTCAGCGCATCGCGCAGTGCCGCGTTCTTGCGCGCCACGGCCCAGGCCATCGAATACTCCAGCACCGCATCGTCGATGGTGTTGAGCGGCACCACGCCGAGATTGTTGCGTGCGGCGTAGTACCCAGCCACCGGTCCCCAGGATTCGGCCGCATCCAGCTCACCGGCGGCAACGCGCTCGACCAGCTTGCCGGGATGTTCTTCCGGCGCGGTGGCCGAGTCGTAGAACAGGTATTGCACCTCGCCCGACACGCCATGTTCGTACAAGGCCTGACGTGCGGGCGAACTCTGGAACACGCCCAGCCGCAGTTTTTTCAGGGCCGGGTCGTCGAGCGAGGTAGGCACCAGGTCCAGACCCTTACGCGTGACCAACACATAGGGCGAGCGATACAGCGGCCGTGTGGTCAGGCCCATTTCGAAATCGCTGTTGAGGTCCATCAACACATCGCAGCGGCCGGCATTGATGGTGCTGCGTGCCAGACCGCGCTGGTAATAGGTACGCCACTCGTATTCCAGCCGGCGGCCCATGGCCTCGGCCACGACCTGCGCAATCTTGTTCTGGAAGCCTTCGCCAGCCTTGTTGGACAACGGCATGTTGCCCGGATCCGCGCATACGCGCAGCACCGACGGATCGGGGGCGGGCGGCGGCGTGGACGCTGGCGCCGGCGACGCAGTGGGCGTGGCCGGCGCAGCATCGGAATGAGAAGCGCGAGCCGTCGGTGAGGACGGCTCGCGTGTGCAACCTGCGGCGACGAGTCCGAGGCTGCACCCCACCAGCACCATGCACAGGTGCCGGGTGAGGCCACGCACGCCGGCAGTGACCTGCCGGTGTGCGTGCCGAACGCCTTGCAGATGCATCATCGTGCGGTCTTCGCTGCTGCGTTGGCGGTGCCGCCACCTGCGGCCGCCGTGGCGGTCGCACTGGCGGTCACGGTCTTGCCTGCACCATCAATGCGGAAGGTATGCACCATGCCGCCAAGCGGGATCTTGTCGAAGCCGGCGCCAAACGCCAGCCCGGCAGCACCCAGCGCGCCGTACGGATCAGCCGGATCCAGACCTGCCGCCACCGGCAAACCAATCCAGCCGCCGATGCCGGAGAACACCGCCACGTACTGGTGGCCATTGGCCTTGTAGGCGATCGGGTTGCCGATGATGCCGGAGGGCAACTTCATCTCCCACAGCTTCTTGCCGGTGTCCTTGTCCACTGCGCGGAACCAGCCATCCAGCGTGCCGTAGAACACCAGCCCGCCATCGGTGACCAGGGTGCCGCTCCACACCGGGAACTTCTCCTTGATCTCCCACTTGGACTTGCCTTCCACCACGTCGAACGCCTTGACGATGCCCAGTGCGCCGGGCTCGTTGGGCTTCATCATCACGTTGGCGAACACATACGGCAGGCCCATCATGGTGTTGCCGCGTTCCTGCGGCTCAAGCTCCATGTGCCAGTTGTTGGTGCCGCAGAAGAACACCGCCGAATTGGCCGGATCCACCGAGCACGGCTGCTGGTCCTTGCCGCCCATTGCCGACGGGAACGCCTGCACTTTCTTGCCGCGTTCCAGTGGCGAATGCGCAGCCACCTTCACCGGGCGGCCGGTCTTCATGTCGATGCGTTCGGCCCAGTTGGCCGGCACGAACTTGTGCGCGCGCAGCAGCGTGCCGTCGCGGCGATCGAGCACATACGCAAAGCCGTTGCGATCGAACTGCACCACCGAGGGAACTTCCTTGCCGTCGATGGTCAGGTCGACCAGGATCGGCTCGTTGATACCGTCGTAATCCCACTGGTCGAACGGGGTTTTCTGGTAGCCCCACACCGCTTCGCCGGTGTCGATCTTGCGTGCGAACAAGGTCATCGACCACTTGTTGTCATGCTCGCCGTTGTTGCATTCCTCGTGCGAGGTCTTGCCGCAGCGGTACGACGGGCTCCACAGCCCCGGGTTGCCGGTGCCGTAGTAGAGCAACTTCAGCTTCGGGTCGTAGCTGTACCAGCCCCAGGCCGCACCGCCGCCGCGCTTCCATTCGTCGTTGGGAAAGGTCTTGACGCCCAGATCGCCGAGCTGCCCATGTTGCGGGTTGGCCTTGTTGAAATCGGCGCCCAGGCAGATGGATTTGTCGGTGCCGGCCGCATCGCAGGACCACGCCTGCTTACCATCGGCCAGGTTGTAGGCGGCCACGCGCCCAAGCACGCCGAACTCGTTGCCGCTGATGCCGGCGATCACTTTGCCGTCGGCAATGATCGGCGCCATGGTGATGGTTTCACCCTTGTCGGGGTGGCCGAGCTTCTGCTTCCACACTTCCTTGCCGGTCTTGGCATCGAGCGCGATCACATCGCCACTCAGGCTGCCGAACACCAGCTTGCCATCGGCATACGATGCGCCGCGGTTGACCGTGTCGCAGCACGCCACTGCCACCGAGCGTTCGTCCTGCTGCGGGGTGTATTTCCACAACACCTTGCCGCCGTCGTCCTGCGATGCCAGGTCGATCGCGTACACGTTGTTCGGATACGCGCTGACCATGTACATGATGCTGCCGATCACCAGCGGTTGACCTTCGTGGCCGCGCGTGGCGTCGGTCTTCATTTCCCACGACATCTTGAGGTTCTTGACGTTGTCGCGATTGATCTCCGCCAACGGGCTGTGGCGGGTCAAGGCGAAGTCGCGACCGACGCCGCCCCAGTTATCCGGGTTGCTGGCGTTGGTGGTGAATTCACCATCGGTATCGACCACTGCGGCCGCCGGCGCCGCTGCGGCAGGTGCCGCCGTTTGCGCAGGAGCGGCAGGTTCGGCCGGCGTGTCTTTCTTGCAGCCGGCCAGCACAGCGCTCAGTGCAAGCATGAGCAACACGCCGCCACGCGCGCTGCGACAGGAAGATTGGTGCATTGCGTCTACCCCTCTCGATTGAACAACCCGTTGGTTGAAGCATCCCGAGGCGCCGGCGTGACAGCGGCCGATCGCATCGCAGACGTCGGAAACGTCGAGGGAGATAGAGCAAAGCCCATGCCAGTGCACTGGTGCGCTGCACCACGTCGCGCTGACGCGGCTTTCACGTTGGTAACGCGGGCTGGTCCATGGCAGGTGTCACGGATATGGCACAGTTTGCGCCGTGCGTGCTGTGACACGGATGGAGCAGTTCGTTATAGGAGGCTTGCTGATGGCTGTTATGGCTGGGCGTGGTGCCGGCCATTTCTGCCATCTTCTGCGCTCACTGAGCTCGCCCTTAGCAGGATTGAGAGCACTACATGGTGTGGGCTTGCCATTCGGGCGCGGGATCACATCCAGGCGCGTCGCCGACGTCCAGCAGCCAATCGCCCAAACGTCGGCTAGGTGCGCCTCCCCGCCGGACAGCTGCATTGCTGCCAGCGGTGCGGCGACGAGGCGGGCTTCGCCCTAGGTGCATCACGGACAGCCTGGCCGGGCAACGCCAGCCGCTGGCGACGTGGGTGGCCGGTGCGTTGCCGACCGACGCCAGCGCATTGCCGGCCAGTGTGTCGATCGACGACCTTCGCCGCCTGTTCGCCGACCCGGCCGGCAGTTCCTACGCCATCGCCTGGGCATGCGGCTGCCGGACCCGGCCGGCGAAGCCACTGCAAAGATCTATCTTTAACGAGCTCTTTGCCGAAAGTCGCCCTAGGAATTAGTCAGCGAAGCCGGGACGTCCAGGCGTCGAATCAGCATCAGCTGCCGCCAGCCAGCGAGACAGGAGGCTAACCCTGCCACTGCGCCAGCAGCTGCGCGCAGTCGCGCAGGCGCCAATCGGCCAGGCCCTGCCACGGGTCGCCCGGCGTGTTGACCAGGACGGTGCAGGCACCCACCGCGCGGCCGCAGGCCAGGTCATTGCAGTGGTCGCCCACCATCACCAGCGCGCTGCCTTCCACCGCCCAGCGGCGTGCGAAGTACTGCAATCCGTCCGGTGCGGGCTTGGGTGCGGCCTCGTCGCGGCCGACGATGTCGTCCCAGGCAAAGGCATCGCCCAGCCCGATCGCTTGCAAGGTCACCTGCGCCAGCGTGCGGGCATTGCGCGTCAGCAGGCCCAGCCGGCAGCCGCTTGCCTGCAGCGCACGCACCAGCGCCACCGCGCCCGGCGCAGCACGCGCGCCTTCGGCCAGCGCGCGCTCGTGCTCCAGCAGCCAGGCGTGCTTGGCCTGCGACTGCGCCGCAGGCAAGGCGGCCAGGTGATGCAGGATGTCCGCCTCGGGCGGGATCTGCAGTTCTTTGCGGATCAGCGCGAAGTCGTGCACGGCCTCGGTCAGCGTGCCGTCCATGTCGAATACCCAATGCCGGCAGCTGCGCAAGGCCGGTGCAGCCCCTGCCGGAACGGTGCCATCCATGCGCTATTTCCAGCCCGGCAGTTGGGTGGTATCCAGCCCGCCCACCTCGAACTCGGCGGTGCGCGTGCCGCCGGCCTTGACCGGGAACGCGATGCTGATGCGCTTGGCGCCGCGCACCAGTTTCCACAGCGCCTTGTCGTCGTCGATAAACATGGCGATCGCCTCGTCGGTGTCAGGGCGATGTGCGGCCATCGGGCGCGCCGCGCCACCGTCCACCGACACCTGCACCTTGCAACTGCGGTAGCAATTGAAATCGCCCGCCTTGAGCACGAGATAGCTGTGGCGCTTCCATTGCGGATGGTCGCGGAACACCAGGCTCACCGGCTTGGGGCCGCTGCCATCCACGTCCACGCGCTGCTTGGCATCGATCATCGCCGAGCGCTGCGTGCCGCCCTTGGCCGGCACCTGCGAGTACTGCCACAGCGCCTGCATGCGGCGCATCTCGCGCGCCTGTTCACCCTTGGCCTTGATCTCGGCATAGCCGGCTTCCACGCGGGTGGCGGCCGGCGTGCCGGCGTAGCCTTCCAGCAGGGCCGCGCCATGCGCGCGCGCCATGTCCCAGTTCTGTACCTGCACCGCTGCGTCGTACTGCTTGGCCAATGCATCGGCCTCGTGTGCCTTGGCCTGCGCCTGCGCGGCATCCTGCGCCTGGCGTTGCGCCTCGCGATCGGTGCAGCCACTCAGCGCCGCGACGCACAGGGCCGCACTCAACAGATATTTCATCGTCGACTCCAGGGCAAATTCAATGGCAACGATACCAGCCTGCCCCGATGGAATTGATCAAGGGCATGGGCGTATCGCGGTGACCGCAGCGCCCGCGATCAGACGGGGCGACCAAGCACCATAGGAGCGCACTTGTGCGCGATCGGGCTTTACCGGGAACGCCTCATCGCGCGCAAGCGCGCTCCTACGGGGCGTGGAGCGTTTGAGGGTGCGGCATTGCCTGCGCAGAGGGCCCACGCTCTCGTAGGAGCGCACTTGTGCGCGATGGGCTTTACCGGGAACGCTTCATCGCGCGCGAGCGCGCTCCTACGGAGCGTGCAGCGTTTGAGGGTGCGGCATTGCCTGCGCAGAGGGGCCAACGCTCTCGTAGGAGCGCACTTGTGCGCGATGGGCTTTACCGGGAACGCTTCATCGCGCGCGAGCGCGCTCCTACGGAGCGTGCAGCATTTGAGGATGCGGCATTGCGTGCGCAGAGGGCCCACGCTCTCGTAGGAGCGCACTTGTGCGTGATGGGCTTTACCGGGAACGCCTCATCGCGCGCTAGCGCGCTCCTACAAGGGCGATTGCGCACACGCGAGACCGATGAAACAACGGGAGGGCGTAGGCAACGCCCTCCCCGGCCATTACGGCTGAACTGGTCGCGCGGCCTTGGACTTGACCATTACGGCTGCGCTGGCGGCGCAGCCTTGGCCTTGGCGATCATCTCGGCCACCGAGGCGGTGGTGATCGGGTGATAGCTCGGCTTGGCCTTTTCGAAGGCCTGCTCGGCAAAAGCGATACCGTCCGGGGTCTTCAGCAATTCGGTGTAGATCGGCAGCACCAGCTTGCGACGGCCCACGCGTTCGATGAACTCGCCCGCGGCCGGGCGTGCATCGGTGTAGCCGCTGCGGATCGCCAGCGGATACCAGCGCATTGCGATCTCGCCGTTGGGCGTGCCGGTGAAGTGATAGGCATCGTCCAGCTGCTTGAGCTGTTCCGGCTTCAAGGCAGCGCCCATGCCGCTGAGGAAATGCACCCATTCCTGCGTGCCCCACTCGCCGGTGACCTGCTTGCTCGGCAAGGTGCCGCTGCCGCTCCAGGCGATGCGCGCGGTGTCCACGATCGAGAAACTGCGCGAGCGCGCCTTGGCCGCAAATGCCGGGATGCCCGGCTGCTTCAACCAGGCGTCCACTTCGGCGGCGCTCACCGTGTTGGGATGCTTGGCCAGCAGGTTCTTGTTGAGATAGTCGACGAACTGGTCGGTGGTTGCACTCTGGAACGCATGATCGTCGAACCAGCCACGCAGGAACGGGTCGAACACCTCGCGCCCGAAGCGCTGTTCCAGGAACTGCAGGAACCAGGCGCCCTTGACGTAGGCCACCTGGCTCAGCGCTTCATCCGGGTCGCGCTCGGCCAGCGGCGGCAGCGCCAGGGCCTGGTCGGCAGGCGCCATGCCCTTCACTTCGGCCAGCAGGTCGCCCTGGTCGATCTCGCGCTCCATCTCGGCCATCTCGTTGCCGTACAGCGCTTCGGTGATGCGGCCCTGCACGTAGGTGGTGAACCCTTCGTTGAGCCAGATGTCCTTCCAGCTCGCATTGGTCACCAGATTGCCCGACCAGCTATGCGCCAGCTCGTGCGCCACCAGCGACACCAGCGACTTGTCGCCCACGATCACCGTCGGCGTGGCGAAGGTCAGGCGCGGGTTCTCCATGCCACCGAACGGGAACGACGGCGGCAGCACCAGCATGTCGTAACGGCCCCAACGATACGGGCCGTAGAGTTTTTCGGCGGCACCGATCATCTTCTCGGTGTCTTCGAATTCCTTCGCAGCCTTGTCGGCCATGCTCGGCTCGGCCCACACGCCCGAGCGCGTGGAGATCGGCTTGAACACCACATCACCGGCAGCGATCGCCAACAGATACGAGGGAATCGGCTCGGGCATCTTGAAGCTGTAGTCGCCGTCGCGCGCGGCCTTGGGGTCGTTGTCGGCGCTCATCAGCACCATCACGTCCGGGCGCGAGGTCACATGCGCGCTATAGGTGAAGCGCACGCTCGGGGTGTCCTGCAGCGGCACCCAGCTGCGCGCATGGATTGCCTGCGACTGGCTGAACATGAAAGGCAGTTGCTTGCCTTCGGTCATCGCCGGCTCCAGCCACTGCAGGCCCGAGGCGGTGGGCGCGGTGTGGTAGGTGATGACGACCTTGGCCGGCTGGTTGGGGGTTTCGATGGTGAGCTTGCTGCCGAAGGTCTTGTCGGCCGGCGCCAGCACGAACTGCAGTGGCGACAGCGTGCCCTTGCCGTCGTCGGCCTGCACCTGGGCGATGCTCAGCTCGCGCGTATCCAGCACCAGTTGCTTGGCGGCCTTGTCCTTCCACTCAAGCGTGTAGGTGGCGGTGCCGCCGATCTGCTTGGCGTCGAAATCCAGCTTCATGTCCAGCGCCAGGTCCTTGATGACCACCAGCTGCGGCTGGGCGTAGGAGCTTTCGTCGTGGTTGCGGGCGTCTGCTTTCACGGGAGCCTTGGCGGTGGCGGCCGGGGCGGCGGCAGTGGATGCCGGCGGCGTGGATTCGTTGGAACAGCCGGCCAATGCAATGGACACGGCCAGGGACAGCGACAGGAACGGGAAGCGCATCGACGGCACCGCAGCAAAGGAATTGGTCATTTTAGCGCCCTCGCCCGGCCGCTGCCCGTGCCGCGGTGGGCCGATCACGCCACCGGGTGGCTGCGCGGGGTGTCGTGGCCATCCCGCACCAGCCGCCGGCCACCGGAGAACTTGGCGCGGTACATCGCCGCATCCGCACGCCGATACAGCTCGGTGGCGTCGATCCCTACCTCGCACACCGCGCTGCCGGCGCTCACGTGCAGCGGCGCTTCTTCGGCATCTTCGCGCTCCAGCATCGACAGCCACTGATTGAGCTTGAGTGTGGCCTCGTCTTCGGAGGCATGCACGCCGATCAGGAATTCGTCGCCACCCCAGCGGCCGATCCAGTCCTGCGCGCCCAGCCAGCCGTAGGCCGATTCGACCAAGCGCACCAGCACGCGGTCGCCGGCCAGGTGGCCGAAGCGGTCGTTGATCGGCTTGAGGTTGTCCATGTCCAGCACGAACAGCACGAACGGCCAGCCTTCGCGTTGCGCGGCGGTGACCGAGTCGCGCATTGCCTGCTCGCAGCCGCGGCGGTTCAAGGCTTCGGTGAGCGGGTCGAACAGCGCGTGCCGTTTGAGATCGCGCATGCCCGCGTCGATGCCGCGCAGGCTGCGGTTGATGCCGCGCAACAGGCGGCCCAGTTCGTCATCGCCGTGCTCGGGCAGCGTGGGCAAGCGTTGATCGGCGTAGTACGCATCCAGCGCATCGGCGGCGATGCGCAGCGGCGCCAGCAAGCGATACAGCGCCGAGAGCGTCAATGCAGTGCCAGCCAGCGTGGCCAGCAAGGCCACGATCACCACCGACCACAGCGGCCGCCCGTCCAGCTCGCTTTGCGCGGCCAGCCAAGCGATCAGCAACAACAGAGGCAGATGGATGCCGACGAACGTCACCGCCAACAGCTTGGCGCTGAAGGAGCGGGGAAACAGGCGCGACAGCCCGGCGTACAAGCGCATCCATGTCTCCGGCAAAAAGAACGCCTAGTGTCGCCGACGGTTTGTGGAGCCAACGCGACGGGTGTCTCAAAATTCCGTCGGTGAGCGCGCGCAACTGCGTCGATTCACGCGCGCAAGCGAACCCAAGCGTGCATGCAGCGAGGAGTGCAGTGGAGCGACACCGGCGCGCTGGCACGCGCCGGTCGGTGCATCAGATCTTGTAGCCGGAGTGGATGGCCACGATGCCACCGGTGAGATTCTTGTAGTGGCACCGCGCGAAGCCGGCTTCGCCCATCATGCCCTTGAGCGAATCCTGCGGCGGGTGCTTGCGGATGCTCTCGGCCAGGTACTGGTAACTGTCAGCATCGCGCGCGAACAGCTGGCCCAGCTTGGGCAGGATCTTGAACGAATGGAAGTCGTAGATCGGCTTGAACCAGTCGGCGGTGACTTCGGAAAATTCGAGCACGCGTGCCTGCCCACCCACCTTCAACACGCGGTACATCTCGCGCAGCGCGGCGTCCTTGTCGGTGACGTTGCGCAGGCCGAAGGAAATCGTCACCAGGTCGAAGCTCTGATCCGGGAACGGCAGCGCTTCGGCATTGCATTGCACGTAGTCGAAGCCGGCCACCAGGCCGCGGTTGGTCAGGCGGTCGCGGCCCACCGAGAGCATGCCGGCGTTGATGTCGCCCAGCACCACCGCGCCTTCGTTGCCCACGCGCTCCTTGAGCAGCACGGCGATGTCGCCGGTGCCGCCGGCCAGGTCCAGCACGCGGTCGCCCGGCTTCACCTGCGCGGTGGCCACGAAGTAGCGCTTCCACGCACGGTGGATGCCCAGGCTCATCAGATCGTTCATCAGGTCGTAGTTGCGCGCGACCGAGGTGAACACTTCGCCGACCAGCTTCTGCTTGTCCTTTGCTGCGACGTTGCGGAAGCCGAAATGGGTGGTGCCGGAGGTATAGGGAGATTCGCTCATGGGCGGATTATCGCACTGCTGACGCCACCATGACCGCAACGGGACCACAATCACGACTCTTCCTGCGACGGCCCCAGCGAGCACTTGGTGCGCGACAAGTACGTTCAGCGCGACTGGCAGCCCCATGAGAAGCCCACCCTGCCTGGGTCGGCCTCCACGCCGCTGCACCCGACCCGGCGCCGCATCCAGTACGGCCTGGTCGGCGTGGTGGTGGCGCTGACCGGTGGGCTGAGCAATGCGCTGGTCACCGCCAACCTGCCCTATCTGCAAGGCACGCTGGGGGCGTACGCCACCGAAATGGCCTGGCTGCCGGCCGCCTACGTGATGACCAACATGTCGGCCAACCTGCTGCTGGTGAAGTTCCGCCAGCAGTTCGGGCTGCGGCGGTTCACCGAGATCTTCCTGGCGCTGTATGCAGTGATCGCCTTCGCGCACCTGTTCGTGCACAGCCTGAGTTCGGCCATCACCGTGCGGGCCGCCCACGGGCTGGTGGGTGCGGCGCTCAGCTCGCTGGGGCTGTACTACGTGATCCAGGCGTTCCCGGCCAAATACCGGCTCAAGGCGGTGGTGACCGGGCTGGGGCTCACCCAGCTGGCACTGCCACTGGCGCGGGTGTTTTCCACCGACCTGCTGGAATTTGGCGAATGGCAGGGGCTGTACCTGTTCGAATTCGGCCTGGCGGTGTTTGCGCTGGCCTGCGTGTTGGCGCTCAAGCTGCCGCCGAGCGACCGGTACCGCGTATTCGAGCCGCTGGACTTCCTCACCTTCAGCCTGTTCGCTGCCGGCGCGGCGGGATTGGCCGCGGTGCTCTCGCTGGGCCGGCTGCTGTGGTGGACCAGCACGCCGTGGCTGGGCGTGGTGCTGGCGGCCTCCATCGTGCTGCTGTGCGCGGCCGCATGGATCGAACACAACCGCCGCAATCCGATGATCAACACGCGCTGGCTGGCCAGTGCCGACATGCTGCGCCTGGGCCTGGCAATCCTGTTGATCCGCCTGGTGCTGTCCGAACAGAGCACCGGCGCGATCGGCTTCTTCCAGACGCTGGGGTTGGCGAACACGCAATTGCAGACGTTGTTCGCGCTGATGTTGCTGGGCGCGGTGGTGGGCGTGGTGGCCAGTGCCTTGCTGATCAATCCGGCGCGCATTGCAGAGCACCTGATCATCGCGGTGGCGGCGATCTGCATCGGCTGCTTCATGGATGCGCGCGCCACCAGCCTGACCCGGCCGGAACAGATGTATGTCAGCCAGTTTCTGCTGGCGTTCGGCAGCACCTTCTTCGTGGGCCCGGCGATGGTGGCCGGCATCGGCCGCGTAGTCACCCAGCCGCGCAACCTGATCAGTTTCATCGTGTTGTTCGGCATGGCGCAGAACATGGGCGGCCTGCTCGGCAGCGTGCTGCTGGGCACGCTGCAGGTGGTGCGCGAGAAATATCACTCCAGCCAATTGGTCGAGCACCTGGTGCTCACCGACCCACAGGTGGCCGCGCGCGTGCAGGCCTATGCCAGCGTGTACGGGCGCGCGATCGGCGACCCGGCCCTGCGCCAGGCGAAAGGCGTGCGTGCACTGGGCACGGTGGCCACCCGCGAAGCCAACGTACTGGCCTATAACGATGTGTTCCTGTTGATCGGCTGCATTGCCATTGCCACCGGGTTGTGGATTCTCTCCGTGCTGGTGTGGCGCCGTTATCTGCGGCCTCTGGTTGCCCCCTCTCCTTCTGTTCCGACTGCGCGCCCATGAATACACCTGCCGACACCGCTCCAACCGCCGCACAGAGACGGCGTCGCCGTCGCCGCCGTCTGTATGGCGTGCTCGGGTTCGGCGGGCTTGCGCTGATCGGCGTGGCGTTGGTGCTGTATGCGTGGCGGCTGCCGCCATTCACCAGCGCGGTGGAGCGCACCGAAAACGCGATGGTGCATGGCCAGGTCACGGTAATCGCGCCGCAGGTCAGTGGCTATGTCACGCAGGTGCCGGTGCAGGATTTTGCGCATGTGCGCCGCGGCCAGCTGTTGGCAAAGATCGACGACCGCATCTATGCGCAGCATTTGGAACAGGCCAAGGCGCAACTGCAGACCACGCAGGCCAACCTGGCCAACTGGGAACAGCAGCGCCACAGCGCCGAGGCCACCATCGCCGAGCAACGCGCCACCCTGAGCAGCAACCAGGCCCAGCGCGATCGCACGCGCTCGGCGTATGCACGCGCGCAGCAACTGGCCAACCAGAAGCTGGTGTCCGAGCAGGACCGCGACACCGCATTTGCCGCGCGCGCGCAGGCCGACGCCGGCGTGGCACAGGCGCGCGCCGCAGTGCAGGCCGCCGAAGAGAACGCGCGCAGTGTCACCGTCAATCGTGCAGCGCTGGAAGCGGCGGTAGCCAATGCGCAGGCAGCCGTGCAGCTGGCACAAATCAACCTGGACAACACGCGCATCCTCGCGCCGCGCGACGGCCAGCTGGGTCAGCTCGGCGTGCGCCAGGGCGCCTATGTCACCAACGGCACGCAGTTGATGGCCTTGGTGCCGGACACCTTGTGGGTGGTGGCCAACTTCAAGGAAACCCAAATGGCCAATGTGCGTGTGGGCCAGCGCGCCAGCTTCACCGTGGACGCGCTCGCCAATGCGCGGCTGCAGGGCCGCGTGCAGGAGATCTCGCCAGCGGCCGGCTCCGAGTTCAGCGTGTTACGCGCGGACAACGCCACCGGCAACTTCGTCAAGATTGCCCAGCGCATTCCGCTGCGCATCAGCGTCGATCCCGGCCAGCCGCAGGCCGCACGGCTGCGCCCGGGCATGTCGGTGGTAGTGGCCATCGACACCGCCCAGCGCGCCGAGTAAGCAACGCAGCCGCTATGATGCGGCGATGACTGTTTTGGCCCCCTTTCCTGTGCACTGGCGCGCACTGCGCTTTGCCGAGCTGGACACGCTCCAGCTCTACGCAATGCTGCGGCTACGCACCGATGTGTTCGTGGTCGAGCAGCACTGCGCGTACCCGGAGCTGGACGGCAAGGACACCCACGCCGAAGTGCTGCACCTGCTCGGCACCACGGCCGATGGCGCGCTGGCCGCGTACCTGCGCGTGCTGCCGCCCGGGCTGAGCTATCCCGAACCCAGCATCGGCCGCGTCGTCATCGCTGCCGCACACCGCGGCCATGGGCTGGCCCACGTCTTGTTGCGCGAAGGCCTGCGCCTGGTGCAGGCCCAGTGGCCCGGCCGTGCCGTGCAACTGGGTGCGCAAACGCGCCTGCAACACCTCTACGCCGCGCATGGTTTTGCGCCCACCTCTGCGCCGTATCTCGAAGACGGCATTCCGCATATCGACATGCTGCGTCGCGCCGACGCAGCCCCTCAGGAGCTTGCATGATCACCACACCCGACTACCGCGCGCTGCTCGACACCGCCATCGCCGAAGCACGCCAGGGCCTGGCCGAAGGCGGCATCCCGATCGGGGCCGCGCTTTACCACAGCGACGGACGTTTGCTTGGCTGCGGCCATAACCGCCGCGTGCAGGAGAACGACCCTTCCGTGCACGGCGAGACTGATGCGTTCCGCAAGGCTGGTCGCCAACGCCGCTACCAGGACACCATCATGGTCACCACGCTGGCGCCATGCTGGTACTGCAGCGGGCTGGTGCGGCAGTTCAATATCGGCACTGTGGTGGTGGGCGAATCGGTCACCTTCCAGGGCGGCATCGACTGGCTGCGCGAGCATGGTGTCACCGTCATCGACATGCAAAGCCAGGAGTGCATGGACCTGCTCGGTGGTTATATCGCCGCCAACCCGGATGTGTGGAACGAGGATATCGGCGAAGACTGAGGACGTGCTGCGGTGGCGCTGGCGGTTGTCGTTGCAGCGCCATGGTGCGTTTGTGCCGTAACTGGATGCGCCAGGCGGCCAGCACTCCCTGTGTAAAAACGTCTGGCCGGTCAGGATCTTCGCAGCAGGTGAAGCTCGCCAATGCCCTGCCCCGGCCTGTCAACGCGCGTTGACATGCCCAGCGCTACGCTCGCGCTTCACACAGGGGGAAGGCGTCGATGGCAGCAGTGGATGTGGTGGTGGCGAATGGCGCTGCGGCGCAGCCGTTTGCGTTGGAGCGGGCGCCGGCAATGCGGCATCTGGCCGCAGTGGACGGCGGGCGGGCGCTTGATGTGTTGCTGGCGAACGACGCCTTGCCGGCATTGGAAGCAACTGACCTGACAGAGAGCGACACGGCCGCGCAGACCGCGCGCGAGGGTGAGAACACCCTGCCGCCCGCGGCTGCCGATCGCGCACTGCACGCGCATGTGCAGCTGGGCGCATTGCTGATCCGGCGCTACAGAGACAGCCTGCGCTGATTGTTTCGCCGCGAAAGCCGACTGACGGCAGCGAACGGCGCTGCTGGAGCCAGCCGTGAGCAGATCAATGTGCGAGCGCGGTGAGCCGCAGTGAAATGCGCGAGCGATGCCGCTGACACAGCGATCGCGCCTGGGCGATTTCTGCAGCTTTGCGTGGCGTTTTAAAGACGTGATCTCCGCAAAAAAGACCCGCCATCGGCGGGTCTTCTTACAACTGCCGGTCTGCATGCGTTACCGCAAGCAGGCCGCACAGGGTTACAGGATGTAACGGCTCAGATCCGGATCCTGGACCAGCTCGCCCAACTGCGCATCCACGTAGGCCGCGTCCACGGTGACGCTCTGGCCATCGCGGTCGGGCGCCTCGTAGCTCAGCACATCGAGCAAACGCTCCAGCACCGTATGCAGCCGCCGCGCACCGATGTTTTCCTGCCGCTCGTTCACCTGCGCGGCAATCTCGGCCAGGCGGTCCACCGCATCGGCGCCGAAGGTCAAGGCCACACCTTCGGTCTGCAGCAAGGCTTCGTACTGTTTGATCAACGCCGCCTTGGGCTCGGTGAGAATGCGCACGAAATCGGCCTTGGTCAGCGCGGTGAGTTCCACGCGGATCGGGAAGCGGCCCTGCAATTCCGGAATCAGATCGCTGGGCTTGGCCAGATGGAACGCGCCCGAAGCAATGAACAGGATGTGGTCGGTCTTGACCGTGCCGTACTTGGTGGACACGTTGGAACCTTCCACCAGCGGCAGCAGATCGCGCTGCACGCCCTCGCGGCTGACATCGCCACCGGACGAACCGGCTTCACCACGCTTGGCCACCTTGTCGATCTCGTCAATGAACACGATACCGTGCTGCTCGCAGGCCTCGATCGCAGCGGTGCGGATGTCGTCTTCATTGACCAGCTTGCCGGCTTCTTCCTCGATCAACAGCGGGCGCGCCGCCTTGATGGTGAGCTTGCGCTTCTGCGACTTGCCGCCACCCAGGTTGGAGAACATCTGCCGCAGCTGCTGGCCCATTTCCTCCATGCCCGGCGGGGTCATGATGTCCATGCTGGCGTTGACCGCCACTTCCAGTTCGATCTCGCGCTCGTCCAGCTCGCCGTTGCGCAACATGCGGCGGAACTTGATGCGGGTTTCGTTGTCCTGCGCCGACGGCTCATGACGCGCCGCCTCCGGGTCGAAGCCGATGCCGGCCGAGCGTCGCGGTAACAATGCATCCAGGATGCGATCTTCGGCGCGCTCTTCGGCCTGGTTGCGCACGCGCACCTTGGCCTGCTCGCGGTACAACTTGACCGAGGTATCGGCCAGGTCGCGAATGATCTGCTCCACATCCTTGCCGACGTAGCCCACTTCGGTGAAACGCGTGGCTTCCACCTTGACGAACGGCGCATTGGCCAGCGTGGCCAGACGCCGCGCGATCTCGGTCTTGCCCACGCCGGTGGGGCCGATCATCAGGATGTTCTTGGGCATCACTTCGTTGCGCAATTCTTCCGGCAACTGCATGCGCCGCCAGCGATTGCGCAGCGCAATGGCCACCGCACGCTTGGCATCGTGCTGGCCGACGATATGGCGGTCGAGCTCCTGCACGATTTCGCGCGGAGTCATGGTGCTATGGGTATCGGTCATGGTCGGGAATCGGGAATGGGAAAAGGGGAAACGCAAAAGCCGGCACCGGTGAAATAGGGAAGGAACCGCTGTTGCGATTCACGATTCCCCACTCCCGATTCACAGCTCTTCAACCACCACATTGCGATTGGTATAAATGCAGATATCGCCGGCGATGTTGATCGCCTCGGTAGCAATGGTCTTGGCGTCCAGTTCGGTGTGCGCCAGCAACGCGCGGGCGGCAGACAGTGCGTACGAGCCGCCGGAGCCGATCGCGATGATGCCGTCTTCCGGCTCGATCACATCGCCGGTGCCGCTGATGATCAGCGAGGTTTCCTTGTCGGCCACGGCCAGCAATGCTTCGAGCTTGCCCAGGCGGCGCTCGGTGCGCCAATCCTTGGCCAGCTCCACGGCGGCGCGGGTCAGCTGGCCGTGCTTGTCCAGCTTGGCTTCGAACAGTTCAAACAGGGTGAACGCATCGGCGGCTGCACCGGCAAAACCGGCCAGTACCTGGCCGTCGCGGCCGAGCCGGCG
The DNA here is from genome assembly GCF_041520885.1 of Xanthomonas sp. NCPPB 2922. NCBI lineage: Bacteria > Pseudomonadati > Pseudomonadota > Gammaproteobacteria > Lysobacterales > Lysobacteraceae > Xanthomonas > Xanthomonas sp. NCPPB 2922. The sequence goes on from NZ_JBGOFY010000014.1 coordinate 115,662, forward strand.
CACCTTGCGCGCATTGCCTTTCATGACCGTATGGCCGAGGGTGACCTGACCATCGCCGGCGACGGCGACATGCCCGCCACGTCGGACCGAAATGATGGTGGTGGCGTGAACGACGTTGGGGTTCTGGCTGGGATCCATGGGTCCTCCGGGGGTTTCCAAAGAGGTGGGGACGCCCCTGCCGGGTTCAAGCGGGATGCAACGAAGGAAGAGAGTGATGCCGGTGGTGCAGGTAACAAGTAGCGGGTGGCCATTGGGCCATTGGGCGAATAGAGTTGGAGTTGGAGTTGGAGAATGGACAGGCGCGAAGTGCGCACACGCTGGCGGAGCGCACCGACCGCCACCCAAGCAGGTGACCGCATGCCATCCGTATAGCCCCTCTCCCGTCGGGAGAGGGGTTGGGGTGAGGGTACGGCCGCTTCAATTGATTGCATGCCCAGTGAGTCAACACGCTCTATTGGCGACTTGCAGAGATGTCTCGAAAACAGCTGCGCTTCTCGCACCCATCATTGAAACGTTGCGCTGTTTAACCGCGGTTGCCTTGCGCGCGGCATTTGAACTTCAATGGGACACAGCGAACTCTGAGGTTCTCCAACTTTCCCAAGACGCCAAGCAGCGTCTGCACAGGGACCCTCACCCCACCCCCTCTCCCCGAGGGGAGAGGGGCTAGAGCGGAGCACACTTCATGAGCTCCCAGCTATCCAAGCACTGCTTTACCGCTGTGATGGCCCAATCAGCTGGACTGGGCCGCTAGCTGGACTGAGTTATCAACGGTGGTGGCTTACCAGCGGTACTTGTTTTGCCAACTACTGGCTTTAACAGCTGCATCGGCTCTATCAACGGCACCTATGCTGGACCGGGCCAGCACCAGCGTCTCGATCACAATAGCTGGCCGGCAGGCTGATGACGTCTCTCACACTCACGCGCAGAGGCGCGCACTCATTCCGTCGCCTTCTTGCGCTTCGCCCGCGGATGCGCGGCGTCGTAGATCTTGGCCAGATGCTGGAAATCCAGATGGGTATAGATCTGCGTGGTGGCGATATCCGAATGCCCCAGCAACTCCTGCACACCGCGCAGGTCGCCGGAGGATTCCAGGATGTGGCTGGCAAAACTGTGGCGCAGCATGTGCGGATGCACGTGCTTGAACATGCCCTGGCGCACCGCCAGCTGCTTGATGCGGATCTGCACCGCGCGTTGCGAGATCGCACCGCCCGCCCGCCCCGGGAAGACATGCGTCTGCGCGCTGCCGCCGCTGTCGCGCTGCCAGGCGCGCAAGGCCGTCACCGCATGCGACCCCACCGGTACCAGGCGTTGTTTGCCGCCTTTGCCAAGCACCGTGACCAGGCCGCTGTCCAGATCCAGATCGCGCCAGCGCAAGGCGCACAGCTCGCTCAGACGCAACCCGGAGGAATAGAACAGCTCCAGCAAGGCGCGGTCGCGCAGGCCCAGCGGCGCGTCGGTTGGCACTTCCACCAGCCGCACCGCTTCATCGGCATCCAGCACCTGCGGCAATTTGCGCGGCGCCTTGGGCGCGCGCAACGCAGCCGCAGGGCTGGTCGCGATGCGGCCATGCTTGAGCAACCACGCGTAATAACTGCGGCAAGCCGACAGGCGACGCTGCAGGCTCTTCGGCGACAACCCGCGCCGGTGTTCGGCAGTGACAAATTGCCGCAGCTGCGCGCTGTCGAGCTGCGCGACATCCTCGCTGCCCTGTGCACTTGCCCAACCGATCAGCGCGGCAAGATCGCGCCGGTACGCATCCAGCGTATGTGCCGAGACCTGCCGTTCGATCTGCAGATGCGCCAGGAAGGGCTCCACCGCAGACAGCGTTGCATCTGCGCCGGGCCCGGTCGTCGCTGTCGGCGAGGAACCCTGCGCATCCGCAACCGGCGGCGCCGCCTCAGGCATCGAAGCGCTGCAGTGCCACCACCAGCGACTCGCCCATCATGCGCAAGAACAACGTGCCCATGCCCGGGTAGAACCGATTGGCGTCGCTACTGCCCACTGCGATCAGGCCGATGCCCGGCAACGGCAGCAACGCGGTGGATTGCACCTCGCCGGCATGCGCGCCGTACAACAGCGCATGTTTTTCGGCTTGCAGGCGGCCGCAGATCGGCTCGCCATCGGTGAGGCAATCGCGAAATGGCGCCAGGCGCGCGTCATCGGCCGCCATCACCTGCAACCAGTCTGCCTCCAGCCCGGCGACCGGTTGCAGCAACACCAGCCGCACCAGTTCGCCATTGAAATCTTCTGCCAACGACGCGGCCATCGCCTTGAGCGTGTCGGCCGGGGTGGCCTGGCGCATCAGCGCGAGCGTCAGTTGATGCGTGCGCACCGCCAGCCGTTCGTTGACCTGCGCATTGCTGCCCAGTTCGTGCAGGCGCCGCGACAACTCGCGGTTCTTGTCGCGCAGCACTTCCAGCTGGTACGTGGCCAGGGAGGCAGTGGGGCCGTCATCGCGCGGCACCAGCAGGCTCACCGCCAGATCCGGGAACTGCTTGAGGAAGGTCGGATGGCGGCGCAGCCAGTTGGCGACGTCATGCGCGCCGAGTTTGTCGATCTCGCTCATTGGTTCCACTCTCCATCGAAGACGAACACGGCTGGCCCGGACATCACCACCTGCGCCTGCTCGCCGGCCCAGCGGATCCGCAATTCGCCACCCGGCAAGGACACGCGTACATTGCGCTCGACCCGGCCCCGATGCATCAGCACCACCGCGGCCGCGCACGCACCGCTGCCGCAGGCGAGCGTTTCGCCAACGCCGCGTTCGTACACACGCAACCGCACATGCGCCGGGTCCACCACCTGTGCAAACCCGACATTGACTGATTCGGGAAACGCCGCGTTCTGTTGCAGCAACGCACCCACCCGCTCCACCGGCGCCGCATCGACCCGGCCAACTTCCACCACCGCGTGCGGGTTGCCCATCGACACCGCGCCAAAGCGCACGGTTTCTCCGTGCACGGGCAGCGCGTATTCGTCGCGCGCATGGGCAAAGCCGGCCAGCGGAATCTGCGTAGGCTCGAACTGCGGCACGCCCATCGCCACCGAATATGTGCCCGCGTCCAATCGCTCGACGCGGTGCGCGGTGAAGGGGCTGTCGATGGTGAAGACATCGCCCTGCGCGGTGCCCTCGCGCACCAGCCACGCGGCCACACAGCGCGCGCCATTGCCGCACTGCTGCGAGTGTGATCCGTCGGAATTCCAGATGCGGTAGGCGGCCACCGCCTCGACGCTGCGTGGCGTTTCGATGGTCAGGATCTGGTCGCAGCCCACACCGAAATGACGATCCGCCAACCGCGCGGCCAGGCTGGCATCGGGCGGTGGTGTGCCATTGCGCAGATCCAGCACCACGAAATCGTTGCCGGCGCCATGCATCTTGGTGAAACGCAAGCGCCCGGTGTGGACGTCAGCGCTCATTGCCGCTGCTGGCGGGCTGATCCGTGGTCGGCGTGGTCGGCGCGGGCTGGGTGGTGCTGTCGGCCGGCACGGGCGCGGGCGTCTGCGATTCGTCCAGCGGTTGCGGTGCATCCGGCGGCTGCAGCACGGGCTGGGCTTCCACCGGCACCGGCTTCTGCGGCATCACCAGCGGGCCCTTGTTGCCGCAGGCGGCGAGCAGGACGAGGGTCGCACCCACCAGTGCGAGACGAACAGACGGTCGGGACATAATGCTCATGCACCGAAGTATAGCCAGAACACCCTGACTGCCGTGCGCTCAGTGCGAGGCGGGCGTTTGCAGTGCGCGCGGCGGCGGCTCCGGGCGCAGCCACAGCCAGATGGCCACCACCGCCATGCTGCCGATCGACAGGCATTTGACCCACAGCACCGGCACGCACCACAGCATGATGGCGGCGCAGATGGTCATGGTCAGGGTCGCCATCCATTTGGCCTTGCGGCTCACCGCGCGATAGGTCTGCCATTCGACGATGGCCGGGCCAAAGCGCGGGTGCGCCATCAGCCAGCGGTGCAGGCGTTCGGAGCCGCGCGAGGCGGCCCAGGCGGAGATCAGCACGAATACGGTAGTGGGCAGGCCGGGGACGAAGATGCCGACAATGCCGGTGGCCAGGCTGGCATAGGCCAGCAGCCACCACGCCCAGCGGAATCGGTTCGGTCGCGTCATGGGGGAATGATACGGCCAGTGGTGGGGGTTGGTGGGTGGACGGTTTTTTGTTGCAGGGGATGTGGGGTGCGCTTGGGAGCAGCTTGTGTTGGGGTGCGTGCCATGTGTGTGCGCTCAGGCTCGCTTCGCTTTTGCGGCGGCGTTCTTTCAGCCGGATGCTTTGCCCGGAGAGCGCACGAAGGGGTGGGTTGATTGCGGTGCTTGGGCGACGATTGGTTTGTCGCTTATTGCTGGCACGTCTGAAAGCACGGCAGAGCGAGTGCAGGGCTTTCGCGCCTGCGGCGCGAGTTCCTTTTGTCTTGGCAAAAGGAACCAAAACCGCTGTAGCCGCCGCGATCCGGTGCGGTGAAGCCGCACCGGTGCCCTGCGCTCCTCACCACGCGTGGCACGGCGCCCAAACTCGCTGCGCTCAGACAAGGGCGCCTCTTCGGCCCCGCGCAGCTGCGTTGCTCGGCTCGCTTTAAGGCGACGTTGGTGGAGCGAGAGCGTCAGCAGAAGCGAGAGCAGGAGCAGGAGCAGGAAGCGAAAAAACAGGCAGGAAAACGCTAGGTGGGACGGCGGGAAGCGAAGCAGGAAGCGGAAGCCGGAGCAGAGGTGAAAAGGGGGAAGAAGGAGACGGAAGACAGGAAGTGGGAAGTAGAGGCGGAGGCGGAGTCAACACCAGCCTCCCGCATCCACCGCCCCCTGACATCCAGGCAAATAGCTAATCGCTAAAAACCCTCGCGCTCTGCTTTTACGAATCCCAAATCCCGACTCCCCAATCCCCGCCCCTCAACTACTTGACGCCCAGCTGGTCCAGCACGAAGGCATAGGATTCGGCCAGTTCGCGGTAGCGGCGGAAGCGGCCGGATTTGCCGCCGTGGCCGGCTTCCATGTTGGTGCGGAAGACGATCGGGTAGGTGCCGGTGTTGTCGTCGCGGAGCTTGGCGACCCACTTGGCCGGTTCCCAGTACTGCACCTGCGAATCCCACAGGCCGGTTCCGACGAACATCGCCGGGTAGGCCTGCTTGCGCACGTTGTCGTACGGGGAATACGACAGCATGTAGTCGTAGTAATCCTTGGTTTCCGGGTTGCCCCATTCGTCGTATTCGTTGGTGGTCAGCGGGATGCTGGCATCGAGCATGGTGGTGACCACGTCCACGAACGGCACCTGCGCGACCATCACCCGGTAGTCCTGCGGGGCCATATTGGCCACCGCGCCCATCAGCAGGCCGCCGGCGCTGCCGCCGGAAGCCGCAACGCGGTCCTTGGCGGCGTAGCCCTGTGCCACCAGGCCGCGGGTGATGTCGACGAAGTCGTTGAAGGTGTTCTGCTTGTGCAGCAGCTTGCCGTCGTCATACCACTGCCGGCCCATTTCCTGCCCGCCACGGATGTGCGCGATGGCATACACCACGCCGCGATCCAGCAGGCTCACCGCCGGCAGGTTGAACGCCGGGTCCATCGACATGCCGTAGCTGCCGTACGCGTACTGGAACAACGCGGCAGTGCCGTCTTTCTTGAAGCCTTTCTTGTAGACCAGCGACACCGGCAGCTTGACGCCGTCGCGCGCGGTCACCCAGACGCGTTCGGTCACGTAGTTGCCGGCCTCGTAACCGATCACCGGCTGCTGCTTGAGCAGCTTGCGCTCGCCGGTCTGCGTGTTGAGTTCGTAGGTGGTGGCCGGTGTGGTCAGCGAGGTGTAGGTGTAGCGCAACCACGCGGTGTCCGGCTCGGAGTTGACCGACAACCCCATCGAATACGCCGACTCGTCGGTCTTGACGTACTCGTGGCTGCCATCGCGCTTGAGCAGGCGGACGCGCTCCAGGCCACCGGACCGTTCTTCGATGGCGGTGAAGCCATCGAACAGTGCGTAGCTTTCGATATACACGTTCGGGTCGTGCGCCACCCAGTCGGTCCACTGCTTGCGCGTGGTCGCATTGGTGGGCGCGGTGACCAGCTTGAAGTTCTTGGCGCCATCGGCATTGGTGCGGATCACCCAGCGGCCATCGAAATGCTCCGGCTGGTATTCGACGTCGCGCTCGCGCTTGGCCAGCACGGTGAAGGTCTCGGGTTTGTCGGCCGGCGCGTAGCGGGTTTCCGAGGACACCGTGCTCTCCACGCCGATGACGATGTACTTGTCGTCGCGGGTGCGGGAGATGCCCATGTAGAAGCTGTCGTCCTTTTCCTCGTAGACCAGCACGTCGTCCTTGGCCGGCGTGCCGAGCACGTGCTTCTTGACGCGCACGGTCAGCAGCGTTTCCGGGTCGTTTTCCACATAGAACAGGGTCTTGTTGTCGTCGGCCCACACCACGTTGGCCGAGACGCCTTCCACGGTGTCCGGATAGACCTCGCCGGTCTCCAGGTTCTTGAAACGGATGGTGTACTGTCGGCGGCCCACTGCATCGTCGGCCCAGGCCAGGATGCGGTTGTCCTGGCTGACTTCGGCATCGCCAACACTGAAGTAGCCCTTGCCCTCGGCCAGGGTGTTGACGTTGAGCAGGATCTCTTCCGGCGCCTCCATGCTGCCCTTGCGGCGCGCCTGGATCGGGTAGTCCTTGCCGGCCTCGTAGCGCGTGTAATACCAGTAGCCACGCTCGCGGTACGGCACGCTGGCATCGTCCTGCTTGATGCGCCCGACGATCTCGGTATACAGCGTGTCTTCCAGCGGCTTCAGCGGCGCCATCAAGGCGTCGGCGTAGGTGTTTTCGGCGTTGAGATACGCCAGCATGGCCTTGTTCTCACGCTTGTCGTCGCGCAGCCAGTAGTAGTCATCGTTACGGGTGGCACCGAACGGGGCCTTGACCACGTGCGGATGCTTGGCCACGTCCGGCGGCGTCGGGAGGGCGGCAAGTGCGGAAGGAACAGAACTGGTCATCAGGCTGGCGATCAACAAGGTCAGGACAGGTTTCATCAGATTGGGGTCCGTTGGATGAACGCAATGCCATCCCAGCGCGCGAGTGTGGAAGAGGCCGCCGGGGAGCGTCATGTGTCCGAGGTCATGCTGGTCTATCATCTTCGCAATGGACTCACTGCTTTCGCCCGTGTCCGGCTATAGCCGCCGCAGCCAGGACATCGCGCCCTTCCATGTGATGGCCCTGCTGGCACGCGCCAACGCACTGGAACAGGCCGGCCACGATGTCATCCACCTGGAAATCGGCGAACCGGATTTCACCACCGCCGCACCGATCGTTGCCGCCGGACAGGCCGCATTGGCCGCCGGGCACACCCGCTACACCGCCGCACGCGGCCTTCCTGCACTGCGCGCAGCCATCGCTGGGTTTTATGCGCAGCGCTATGGCTGCGACATCGATCCGGAACGCGTCCTGGTCACGCCCGGCGGTTCTGGCGCCTTGCTGCTGGCCAGCAGTCTGTTGGTCGACCCGAACAAACACTGGCTGCTCGCCGACCCCGGCTATCCGTGCAACCGTCACTTTCTGCGCCTAGTCGAAGGCGCCGCACAACTGGTGCCGGTCGGCGCGGACACCGATTACCAGCTAACGCCAGGCCTGGTGGACGCCTGCTGGAATGCCGACAGCGTCGGCGCCCTGGTTGCCTTGCCGGCGAACCCCACCGGCAGTGTGCTGTCGCGCGAACAACTGGCGGCGTTGTCGCAGGCGTTGCATGCGCGCGGCGGCCACCTGGTGGTGGACGAGATCTATCACGGCCTGACCTATGGCATGGATGCGCACAGCGTGCTGGAAGTAGACGACGGCGCCTTCGTATTGAACAGTTTCTCCAAGTATTTCGGCATGACCGGCTGGCGCCTGGGCTGGCTGATCGCCCCACCCAAGGCAGTGCCCGAGCTGGAGAAACTCGCGCAGAATCTCTACATCAGCGCCTCCACGGTTGCCCAGCACGCCGCACTGGCCTGTTTCATGCCAGAAAGCATCGCCATCTTCGAAGCCCGCCGGGCCGAGTTCCAGCAACGCCGCGATTATTTACTGCCGGCCTTGCGCACATTGGGTTTCAAGATCGACGTCGAGCCGCAAGGCGCGTTTTATCTGTACGCCGATATCAGCACATTCTCCGGCGATGCCCAGGCCTTCTGCGCCCATTTCCTGGAAACCGAACATGTCGCCTTCACCCCAGGCATCGACTTCGGCTTTCATCGCGCCAATCAACACGTCCGTATTGCGTATACCCAGAGCCTGCCGCGCCTTGAGCAGGCGGTAGAGCGGATTGCGCGTGGGTTGAAGCATCTTTGATTGCGCGACGTGTGATCGCACGGCTCATCTCCGCAGCTGCGTTTAGGGAACCTCTGAACAACGCATCGCAGATACGCGACACTACCCACTCACGTTGAGGAATCATCCATGCAACTGACATTCGGTGACGCTGAGTGCCTGGGCAAGCCCAAGCAGACCCGCCGGGAGATCTTCCTGGCCGAGATGGAGCAGGTCGTTCCGTCGACGTCCCCCCGCCTTGAGTAGCGGCGGGATTTAGAGTCCAGGGTTGATGTGACCCACCCCTTATCGCAGCTGTGCTGACGAGAGGCTTCGGCAAACAAGTCGAACATCAGTGCGCTACGCGGGGGATCATCTCTTTGGGAGGAGCGCGATTTTGTCGGGGACAGAGCTGCCGAGTTGAGATGTTCGCTGTTTTTTCGCAAAGTGGCAAATGATTTCGGACGGACCTACCAACCTTTACACGCCGCGTGCAAGCATATAAAGCGCGCCACTCTGGAAATCAAAAAATTCATCAAATATATTAGGTGAGAAATTATGGACTATTCTGTCAACAAGCCGCATGCCAGTGGTCGCGTGAACTTTTTAGATGAATCAGTCGAGCCACAGCCCACGCCGGCACGATCAACCCAGAATTCACAAACAGCGGATCGCATGCCGGAGGGCATGCCTCCGATGCGTCCGCCCAGGAGGCATCGGCATACCTCTAACGCCTCATCCGCTAGATCAACAACATCTAATCTGGTAACAGCGAATGCGGGGCTTAGGGAGGCACGGCACCAAGGCGAAGCGGGGCCGTCCTCTAGATTACCCCCTAAATCGCCGGTAGCTAGTGATAAGACGTTCAAAACCATTAGAGCAAAAGAAACTTCGCACATATATAAAAATGTTCCGAACGTCGTAGGTATCATCGACACTCTCGGCCCGCGCTGGGATGTCCGACCCTGCCCACGTGATTGGGGTTCTGAACTCATGGTGCGTTGTTCGGATGGCCTTGTCCGGCGCTATCCGACCTTTGAAAGGCTCCCAGATGCAAATTACCTAAGTCAAATCGCAGAGGGATTAATTTACAGTGCACCCTCGGATTCGGTAACTCGACGCTTTGGTGGTGTGGAGGCGACAAATGACCATCAGCAGGCATTCATAGTAGATGGCTATGCTGTCAGCCCGATACGCATTGGGTCGTTCGACGCATATCCGATTCCTAATGGCAAATTTATGGTGCTGCAACCTAGTTTTCGTGACTGTACCTTTGCATGCGAATTAATGATGAGGTTGGACCATCATAAAATCTCAGTTGATGGCAATAGCGGCCCCATGGATAAGGGTAGGCGGAGGGATATGCCCGAGATTGCATCATCGTTAAGTGCAAACACCGGGATGGAGCCTGTTTTGCTTGAATACAAAAACGTCAGCTATAAAAAAAGCCTAATGGGAAGTTTGCATGAGACCCGAAGGGATGCGCTGCGCGATCTTGGAAAAAAGATCAACGAAATGGGTTCTTGCATATTTTCTAAAGGCGGGCATGTTTTAATGCTCGATGGCGTGAGGGAGCACAGGGGGAAATTTTACTTGAGCATAAGGGAGCCATTCCATGGAGAAGCTATTGAATTCAAAGATACAAAAGATTTTTTTAGAGATAATAATGGCGTGAAAGATAAAGTTAGTTTTCAAGCAATTTTTCTGAAAAAACCTTAGATGTTCAGTCCCGGCATTAGATGGATCGGGTTCACGTTGAACCGCTCGGGCTCGGATGCCCACTGTTTGCAGATGAATTCGTACGGTGTCAGACCCTTCAGGGCTTTGAGTCTGCGAGCGTAGTTGTAGGCGTCGATGAAGTTGGCCAAATGCTGTTGCAGTTGTGCGTGATCGTCGTAGTGGAAGCGTTTGACAGTGGCTTCCTTGATGGTCCGGTTCATCCGCTCGACCTGCCCGTTGGTCCAGGGATGCTTAACCTTGGTCAAGCGATGTTCGATGCCGTGCTCCTCGCAGACGCGACTGACAGAGCTGCACGAAGGCGTAGCGGTCGGAACTGCGGTTGGTGAACTGGATGCCGTTATCCGTCAGAACCGTATGCAGGGTGTAGGGCACCGCCTGAATCACATTGCGCAGGAACTGCGCTGCAACCAGCTTGTTGGCCGAGGGATGAAGCTCGGTGAGCGCAAACTTGGACGTTCTGTCGATGGCCACGAACAGATAGAGCTTGCCCTGGGCCGTCTGCAGCTCTGCGATGTCGATGTGGAAGTAGCCAATCGGATAGTGCTTGAATTGCTGTTTGGCAGGTTTGTCGCCTTTGATGTCGGGTAAGCGCGAGATACCATGGCGCTGCAGACAGCGGTGCAATGATGAGCGCGTCAGATGCGGGATGCTCGGCTACAGTGCGTAGAGACAGTCGTCCAGCGGCAGCAATGTGTGCCTGCGGAAGGCGACGATCGCCGCCTCATCCTCAATGGACAACACCGTGGAACGCGGGTGCGTCGGCCCAGTTGGCAGAGCCGCAACCGAACTGCGCTTCTTCCACTTCTCCACCGTCTTTTGATTGATGCCGTAGCGCTTGGAAAGCGTTCTCAGGCTCTCTTGACTATGTTGTATCGCTCGACGGATCGCCTCTGTCGTGGTGGCGCTCCCATGCAGAACCTGGCCCATCGTGCTTCCTTCCATTCGATGGAAAATAATGCACCATCAAAGCCTGGGATCAAACATCCTAAGAGGTATCCGCTAACAGTCTGGGTGAGCGCCGATCTGGATGCTGGCGATCAGATGTCCGTCCTTTTTGAATCCCTGATGAGATGAAGTTTTCCTGGCGAAACGAACGTAACTCGATTGACAGAACCACTTCCGGTCGACGACTCAATCCGCCACCCGCTCCCACAGGAAGCTGTACGCCAGCGCCGCCATATGCGCCGCCTGCGCATTGTTGGCCGCACCGCCGTGTCCACCTTCGATGTTTTCGTAGTAGGTCACGTCCTTGCCAGCCTCGATCATCTTGGCGGCCATCTTGCGCGCGTGGCCAGGATGCACGCGGTCATCGCGCGTGGAGGTCAGGAAGATCACCGGCGGGTAGGTCTTCTTCGGATCGAACAGGTGATACGGCGAGAAGGTCTGGATGAATTTCCAGTCGTCGGTGTCAGGATTGCCGTACTCGGCCATCCACGAGGCACCGGCCAGCAGATGGCTGTAGCGCTTCATGTCCAGCAGCGGCACCTGCACCACCACCGCACCGAACAGTTCCGGATACTGGGTGAGCATGTTGCCGGTCATCAGACCGCCGTTGCTGCCGCCCTGCACGCCCAGGTGCTTGGTCGAGGTGATCTTGCGCGTGACCAGGTCCTTGGCCACCGCAGCCATGTCTTCGTAGGCCTTGTGGCGGTTCTGCTTGAGCGCGGCCTGGTGCCAGCGTGGGCCATATTCGCCACCGCCGCGGATGTTGGCCACCACGTAAACACCGCCCTTCTCCAGCCAGGCACGGCCCAGGGCGCCGGAATAATTCGGCGTCATCGAGATCTCGAAACCGCCATAGCCGTACAGCAGGGTCGGCGCGCTGCCATCGAGCTTGAGATCCTTTGGCCGCACCAGGAAGTACGGCACGCGGGTGCCGTCCTTGCTGGTGGCAAAGTGCTGTTCGATGCTGTCCTTGCCGGCATCGAAGAACGCCGGCATGGTCTTGAGCGGTTGCGGCGCGCTGCCCACCTCCACCCACGACAAGGTGGTGGGGGTCAGATAATCGGTGACGGTCAACCACAGCGCGTCGCTGTCGTCGCTGTCCACCGCGCTGACATCGACGGTACCAAACGCCGGCGCACCGACGAAGGCGCTCTTCTTCCAGCCATCCTGCGAGGGGGTGACCACGCTCAGGCGATTCTTGACGTCCTCCAGCACGTTCAACACCAGGTGCGACTTGGTCCAGGCGATGCCGGCCAACGAGGTGGTGTCGGTGGGCTCGAACAGCACATCGAAGTTGCGCTTGCCCTGCATGAAGGCATCAAAGCGCGTGGCCAGCAGCGAGCCGGCCTTGTAGGTCTTGCCACCCACCGTCCACGGCTCGCGCAGCTCCAGGGTGAGCCACTCGCGCTTGACGCTCTTGTTGGCGGAGTTCGGTGCATCCACCTTTACCAGCGCGCCATCGGCCTTCTTGAAATACAGCTCGTCGTTGTAGAAGGCCAGCGTGCGGCTGACGAAATCACGCTCGAATCCAGGCGTGTCGTCGTGCATCGCCATGATGTACATGTCGGTGGGCTTGCCCTCGTACACCACCTTGGCCGTGCTCAGCGGCGTGCCGCGCTTCCACTGCTTGGCAATGCGCGGGTAGCCGGAGCTGGTCATCGCGCCGGCGCCGAAATCGGTATAGACGTAGACGGTGTCCTGATCGATCCAGCCCAGCCCGCCCTTGGCTTCGGGGCGGAAGAACCCGTCCTTGACCCACTGTTTGGTGGACAGGTCGAACTCACGCGTCACGTCCGCGTCGGCACCGCCGCGCGACAGCGCGATCAGGCAGCGCTGGTAGCCCGGGCGCAGGCAATCGGCGCCGTGCCAGACCCAGTTCTCTTTCTCGGCCTTGTTGAGCGCATCCAGGTCCAGCACGGTTTCCCACTTGGGCGCCGCCTTGCGGTATTCGTCCAGCGTGGTGCGCCGCCACAGGCCGCGCTCGTGCTGCTTGTCCTTCCAGAAGTTGTAGTAGTACGGGCCGATCTTCTGCACGGCGGGAATCTTGGCATTCGAGTCGAGCACCTCGCGGATACTCGATTCCATCTGTTTGAAGGCCGGGGTCACTGCCAGCCGCGCCTCGGTCTTGGCGTTCTGCGCCTTGACCCAGTCCAGCGGCTTGGCGCCGGTGACATCTTCCAGCCAGGCATACGGATCATTGGACACGGCGGTTTCCTCTGCAGAGACGGCGCCAGCAGTGATCAGGCCGGCAACCAGGCAGATCGAGGCGAATTTGGACATGGGGGTTCCCTAAGAAAAGCGAGCCGCCGGACCGTAACATAGCCGTTCGGCGGCTTCCCCTGCCGAAGGTCAGGCCGCGCGCACCTGCGTCGCCGTGCGCGAACCCACGCGACGGCGCTGCGCCTGCGGCCCCCGCCGCCGTGTTCTTGCTGGCCGCTCGCCCCGGCGCGGCAATGCCGGCACGGCGAACCGGTACAGGCTCCACCACGCCAGCATCGGCATACCAACCAGCCACAGCGGCAACCAGCCGATCCACTCGCTGTGGCCGCGCGCCGCCGGCCACACCAGCACCAGGGCCAGCCCGGCCAGGGCGACCTGACGCACCGGACGCAGCACGCGTGGGTCGGGAGTTTCGGAACGACGGGAAAGGCGATGCGACATGGCGGCACTCCGTGGCGGGATGGATGAGGACAGGCCGGCAGAATTGCCTGCGGCCATCTCACCGGCTGCGACCTGTGCGACACCGGTGACGCGCTGCCGTTTCGCGTGTGTGGCTGGCTGGCGGCGGCGCTGCGCGCTGCTCGTTCGCGGCTGGGGCACGCGGTGTTCCCGCCGCCGCTGCGCCATTGATGGACTTCCGCCGTGCGTAGGCCGCGCAACGCCGAGCAAGCCTGGTTGGACCAGCACTCGCGCGGTTTCCGGTTCCGGCACCAACCGCACACCACGGCCGTTACCCACGCGTCGCCAGTAGCGCAGCTTTACCGAAGTGCCGCAACGCGCAGCCGGGCCATGCAAGACAGGCGTCGGCGGATCCCAGCATTCGCGCTGTCCCGGTGCATGCATCAACCGCCCCCAGCCCTCCCCACCGCGTCGCCGGTCACGCGGGCTGATTAGCCAGATCAGGCTGATGCGGCATGCGCAGCCGCATCCACCGGCCCGCGGTCAGCGCCGCCACTGTCGCGGCTCCGTCATCTGGCTGCCGTCCACTGGGCCGGCTGGCACGCGCGCCCGGCCGGTCCAGCGGCGTTTGTCGACGCCAGGCGCAACCGTTGACGCGAACTTGCCCCCTGCATGCGGTAGTGTGCTGACCCAACTGACCCTCTGTGACTTTGCGATGCGCCTGACCGTTTCGATCGCCCTCGCTTTCCTGCTTGTGCTTGGCCTGCCCACGGCGCAGGCCAAGGACACACCGACCACGGAGCGGCCGATCGACCTGTCCAAGATCATGGGCACCTGGTACGTGATTGCACGCATGCCCAACCCGGTCGAGCGCGGCCATGTGGCCAGCCGCGACGAATACACCCTGGTGGAAGACGGCAAGGTGGCGGTGCGCTATCGCTACCGCGAAGGCTTCGAGGAGCCGGAAAAGGAAGTCAACGCACGCGCCTCGGTGGACGCGGACAGCGGCAACCGCGATTGGCGGGTGTGGTTCTACAAAGTCATTCCGGCCAAGCAGCGCATCCTGGAAATTGCGCCCGACGGGTCGTGGATGCTGATCTCCTACCCCGGCCGCGACCTGGCCTGGATCTTCGCGCGCAAGCCGGACATGAGCCGCGATCAGTACCGCACCCTGGTCAACAAGATGCGCGACGACTACGCCATCTACACCGACAAACTCAAGCGCGTGCCGCAGCTGCCAGAACAAGTAGGCCGGCTGGGCTTCGAAGTTCCGGACAAGCGCTGATTGGCGCCCGCGCACGCGACCATGTCGGCGTGCGCTCCCCGGCGTTGCCCGCCGGGCTTGGAGCCGCGATCAAAACGACTGCGCAGCCGCCAGGGCGCGCGGCCGGTGCTCGAAACCGGCATGTATCCACGTACGGTCCGGTTCTTCCGCGCCGCCCGCACCCACCTGACAACTGCCCGCTACGTTCCGTTAGCCGCGCTTAGTCGTAATTACTCAACGCCAGCGATAGCAGCGATTTGGCCTGCTCGCGCAACGACATCGGCTCGACGATTTCCGCGTCCGAGCCGTAGTGCAGCACATCCATCAGCAGCTCGCGCGAGACGCTGTACGGCACTTTCAGTTCGTAACGGCCGTCAGGCAGGAAGCGCCCTTGCTGCTTGGAATGCCAGTGCTCGTCGGCCACCCAGCGCGCGGCCTTGGCGCTGAACACGATGGTGGCCCAGCCCTTGGGCGCGCCCGAAAAAATGCCGTAGCTGGCCCCCAGCTGCGCATTCAGTTCGCTGTCGGGCACGTCGCGCGCGGTGGTATCGATGATGCGCGCGTGGTTGATACGGTCCACCGCAAAGCTGCGCACGCCCTCGCGGCCGTGGTCCCACGCATCCAGGTACCAGTTGTCGCGGTAATGGGTAATGCGCTGCGGCGACACCGTGCGCTTGGTCGATTCGTCGGTGGAGCGGGCGCGGTAGTCGAAACTCAACTGCTTGCGCTCCAGCACCGCCGAAGCCACGCTGCGGAAGCTGGCTTCGTCGAGCTTGCGGCCGCGGTGCGGGATCACCCGGACCCGGTCCACCGGCCACTGCGAGACGCCGGCCTGGGCGGCGAGCAGGCCTTCGATCCGCTGCTGTAGCGGTGCCAGCATCGAGGACAGCACGCCGCCGCCGGTCCGCGACAGCAACTGCTGCGAGGCCAGCAAGGCGTGCAGTTCTTCGGAACTCAGCCACAGGCCCGGCAGCTCGAAGCGGTCGCTTTCGCCAGACAGATAGCGGAAGCCGGATTCGCCGTCGCCCTCCACCGGGGCCATCAGCGCATCGCGCAGAAAGGCCAAGTCGCGGTAAACGGTGGCGCGGGAACAGCTCAGCTCATCTTGCAGGCGCGCCACCGTGACCGGGTAGCGGGCCGACTTGAGCAGGCGATGCAGGGCGTTGATACGTTCGTAGCGGTCCATGCGCTGATTATGTCCGAGTCTTCGCGCGGCGGGGTGAGCATCCACGCCCCACGCCAGGCCTGCCTACCCGGCCTGGCGCAGGGGGCGCGGCGCGCCAATCGCCCGAACCGCCAATGAAGCGCGGCTTCACCCGGTCCTGACGCGGTCGCCCAGTCCGTTATCATGAAATCGCTTTCACCTCTCTGCCCTCCCTTTCGTCTCCAAGAGTGCCGCCCATGTCACGCCGTGCCCCGTTGTCTGCCCTGTTGCCGCTGTTGTTGATCACGCCCACCGTCTGGGCCCAGGCGGTCGCACCGGCGCCGGCAGACCCGGCCGCTGCCTTGATGCCCTCCCCGTGGAGCGGCAGCAGTGGCGAGCTCGGCTATGCGTCCGCGCACGGCAACAGCACCACCGACAGCCTCAACGGGCGCATCCGCCTGCGCTACACCGATGGCGACTGGATCCACAGCCTGGATGCCACCGCGCTGCGCTCGAGCTCGGAATACACCAATACCAACGACGACGGCAGCGTGACGCGCGAGCGCCAGACCACCGCCGAGCGCTACACCGGCAGTGCCGGCAGCGCGCTGCAGCTGGGCGAACACCGCCAGCTCACCGCAACCGGCCGCTACGAACACGATGACTTCGCCACCTACGACCGCCTGGCCACCTTCGGTATCGGTTACGGCACGCGCCTGATCGATGCCGATCGTTTTTATCTGGATGCGCAGATCGGCCCGGGTATCCGCCGCGCGCACAACAGCGACGACGACCGCAACGAGACCGGGCTGATCGGCCGTGGTCTGTTCGACCTGAAATACACCGTCACCGACAACACCGATCTGATCAACACGCTGCTGGTGGAATCGGGCGAATACAACACCTACGCGCAGAACGATTTCGGCGTGCAAGTCAGTATGAATTCGCACTTCGCACTCAAGGCCGCCTGGCAGATGCGCCACAACAGCGACGTCAGTGAGGGCGACAAGAAGACCGACACGCTGACCACGGTGAACCTGGTCTACACGTTCAAGTAAGCCATCGCATTTCGTAGGAGCAGCGTTGGCTGCGAGGGTTTTTATCGATTACGTGCAGGTGTTATCGGTAACGCGTTCGCGGCCAAGGCCGCTCCTACGAGATGGCTGGCGGCTTGCAGCGCCGCGGCAGCTGCGCAGCGCGCGCTTCGAACAAGCGATCGGCGATGCCGCCGATGT
>NZ_JBGOFY010000015.1:0-119598 GCF_041520885.1 Xanthomonas sp. NCPPB 2922
CGTTGCAGCGCTGCGACACAGCGTCGCAGCGCATTCCGCCGCTGCTGGCGGGCGTAGACTTGTGCGCTGTCCATCGCCTGCCACCGCTGGCCTGCCACCGTGTTGCAGGCGACTTCGATGCTCTCCGCTCGTTCGTTCCATGCACTGCTTTGTCTGTCAGCACGTTCGCGTCTTTCGCGGCGACTGTTGCGGTTGGGCGGCGGGGTCACTGCGCAGTTGCCAGGCGCCGCATTGCCAGCGGTTGCGTGCGCGGGGCGTCCGTGCCGGCAGGCTGGAGCGACGCACGACAGTGCCGTGCCGATGGCCCGCCCCACTTTTTTCTTCGACTTCAGGAGCCCGTGATGGCCCACCCCCACTACCGTCCCCGTCGTATGCGCCACGATGCGTTTTCGCGCCGGTTGATGCGCGAGAACACGTTGACCACCGACGATCTGATCTGGCCGGTGTTCGTGCATGAGTTGCCAGGGCGCGCGCCGATTGCCTCGATGCCCGGCGTCGAACGTCTGTCGCTGGACGAGTTGCTGCGCGAGGCGGAAAACGCGCTGGAACTGGGCATCCCGGTGATCGATCTGTTCCCGGTGATCGACCCGGCCGGCAAGAGCCTGGACGCGGCCGAAGCCTGGAATCCGGGCGGCCTGGCGCAGCGTGCAGTGCGCGCGCTCAAGGCGCGCTTCCCCGAGCTGGGCATCATGACCGACGTGGCGCTGGACCCGTACACCACCCACGGCCAGGACGGTTTGATCGACGCCAAGGGTTATGTGCTCAACGAGATCACCGTCGAGGCGTTGGTGAAGCAATCGCTGTCGCATGCGCAGGCGGGCGTGGACATCATTTCGCCCTCGGACATGATGGACGGGCGTATCGGTGCGATCCGCCGCGCGCTGGATGCCGACGACCATCTCAACGTGCGCATCATGGCGTATTCGGCCAAGTACGCGTCCGCGTTCTACGGCCCGTTCCGCGATGCGGTGGGCAGCGCCGGCAATCTCGGCAAGGCCGACAAGACCACCTATCAGATGGACCCGGCCAACAGTGACGAGGCCATGCGCGAGATCGCGCTGGACCTGGAAGAGGGCGCGGACATGGTGATGGTGAAGCCAGGCATGCCGTATCTGGATGTGGTGCGGCGGGTCAAGGAAGAGTTCCGCGTGCCGACCTTCGCCTACCAGGTCAGCGGCGAGTACGCGATGCTGAAAGCCGCCAGCGCCAATGGCTGGCTGGACGAACGCAAGTGCGTGCTGGAAGCGCTGATGGCGTTCAAGCGCGCCGGTGCCGATGGCGTGCTGACCTACTTCGCGCCGCAGGTGGCGCGCTGGCTGCGCGAGGACTAAGCGCAGCCCTAAGTGCACGAACAGGCGCCTGCGGGCGCCTTTTTTTATATGGTGAGCGATTGAATGCAGTGCGCGCAGCTCCTGCGCCTGCGCAACTGCGATAACGATTCTCATCTACAATGGCGAGCCATCTGCTTCAGGCTGCTCGCGCGTGTTCAAGACGGTTGTGTTCCAACTGCACTGGTTGCTGGGCATCACTGCCGGGCTGGTGCTGTCCGTCATGGGACTGACCGGCGCATTGATGTCCTTCGAGAACGAGATCGTGCGCCTGGCCAACCCGGCCATCGCGCAGCTGGCCGAGCGGCATGCCGCCGGGCAGGCGCCACTGCCCGTGGATGTGCTGGTGCGCCGGCTCGACCTGGCGCCGGGGCAGGGCATCACCCGCATGCTGATCGACCCGACCGGTGGGCGCCCGTCCACGGTGCGTCTGGCCGGCAAGCCCGGCGGCCGTGTGTATTTCGATCCCTACACCGGCGCGCGCGTGGGCGCGCCACGGCTGAGCGGGGCATTCGCCTTTATCGAAGACCTGCACCGGCATCTCACCGCCGGCGAGCGCGGCCAGGCCATTACCGGCGCCAGTACGCTGATCCTGCTGTTCTTCTGCGCCTCGGGCCTGTATCTGCGCTGGCCGCGTCGCTGGTGGAGCCTGCGGACCTGGTGGGCGGTGGAATGGCGGCGGCAGGGGCGCAGTTTTCTGTGGAGCCTGCATGCGGTGTTCGGCACCTGGTGCCTGCTGGTGTATCTGCTGATTGCCTTGACCGGGCTGACCTGGTCTTACACCTGGTACCGCGACGGCATGGTGGCGCTGCTGGGTAATGAGCCGGCGATGCGCGGCGATGGACGCGGGCACCGGCCGCCCCCGGTGGATTTCGCTCGTGTGCAGCGCACCCTCGACGGGATCGCGGGAACCCGCAGCGCGGCGATGGATCTGCGCATTCCCACCCGCGCCGGCCAGCCGTTGAGCGTGCGTTTTCTGCCGGACGCGCCCGCACATGATCGCGCCTATGACAACCTGGAACTGGATGCGCACAGCGGCGTGCTGTTGCGGCGCCAGGACTACGCCCGGCTGCCGCTTGGCCAGCAACTGTTGGTGAGCATGTTCCCGCTGCATTCGGGCAGTTTCTTCGGCCTGCCTGGGCGCATCGTGGTGCTGCTGGCCAGTGCGGGCATGTCGGTGTTCTTCGTGACCGGCTGGATGCTGTATCTGGATCGCCGGCGCAAGAAGCGCGAGCTGCGCGCAGCGCGCGAGGTGCTGCAGAGCGCGCCGCCCGCCTCGCAGGCCGCGCCGTGGCTGATCGGGTTTGCCAGTCAAAGCGGATTTGCCGAGCGGCTGGCCTGGCAGGCGGCCGGCCATCTGCAATCGGCCGGGGTACCGGTGCAGGTGCGCTCGCTGGCACAACTGGATGCGGCGCAACTACAGCAGTCGCGGCATGCGCTGTTTGTCATCAGCACCTTCGGTGACGGCGAGCCGCCGGATGCGGCGCGCGGATTCGAGCGCGAGATGCTGCGGCAGACACTGGCATTGCCACAGCTGGCCTACGCAGTGCTGGCATTGGGCGACCGGCAGTACGCGCGGTTTTGCGGGTTTTCGCGGCGTATCGAACAGTGGCTGGAGGCGCAGGGCGCACGTGCGCTGTTCCCGGCGGTGGAAATGGACCAGACCGATCCGCAGGCCCTGGCGCAATGGCACGCGCAGCTGGCGCAGGTCAGCGGCGCGCCGGTGGCGGCCGTGCCGCTGGCACGCCCGGCGCTGATGGACTGGCCGGTGCGGTCGCGGACCCAGCTCAATCCAGGCAGCGTGGGCGCAC
Organism: Xanthomonas sp. NCPPB 2922; assembly: GCF_041520885.1. Lineage (NCBI taxonomy): Bacteria > Pseudomonadati > Pseudomonadota > Gammaproteobacteria > Lysobacterales > Lysobacteraceae > Xanthomonas > Xanthomonas sp. NCPPB 2922. The sequence goes on from NZ_JBGOFY010000015.1 coordinate 3,140, forward strand.
CGATCTGGCAGGTGGACCTGCAACCGCCGGCAGAGGCGCAGTGGTTGGCCGGCGACATCCTGGAAGTGCAACCTGCGCATGCCGACGCCGCCGTGCCCGCCTGCCTGCAAGCTTGGGGCTTGGCGGCCGATGCGCTGGTGCATGTGGACGCGCAATTGCTGCCGCTGCACCAGGCCGCCGCCGAACGCGTGCTGCCCGAGCCGCCTGCGCAGCCGCCGGTGCCCGGCACGGTGGCGCAGGCCTGGCTCGATGGCTGCGCGTGGCTGCCGACGCGTGACTATTCCATCGCCAGCGTGCCCGCCGATGGCAGCGCGCAGGTGGTGGTGCGGCTGACCACGCGCGCCGATGGCAGCCCGGGCCTGGGCTCTGGCTGGCTGGTCTGCCATGCGCCGCTGGGCGCACCGGTGCGCGCACGCCTGCGCACGAATCCCGGCTTCCACCGTGTGGACGGTGCGCCGCTGGTGCTGATCGGCAATGGCACCGGCATTGCCGGATTACGCGCGTTGTTGCGCGACGCCGAGCTGGCGGGCGTGCACGGCCACTGGCTGCTGTTCGGCGAACGCCATCGCGCGCACGACCGCTTGTTCGGCGATGAATTGCAGGCCTGGCAGGCCGCCGGACATCTGCAGGAACTGGATTGGGTGTTCTCGCGCGACCAGGCCGACAAGCGCTATGTGCAGCACCGCCTGCGCGAGCGCGGCGAGACGCTGCGGCACTGGATCGACCGCGGCGCCGTCATTTATGTGTGCGGCAGCCTGGACAGCATGGCGCGTGAGGTGGATGCGGCCCTGCGCGAGATCCTGGGCGAGACGCGGCTGGAGTTGCTCACCGCCGCCGGCCGGTATCGACGCGACGTGTATTGAGTGCAGTCCGTGTTGCAGGCGCAGAACTGCGCGGCCACCCAGGACGACCAGCGCATTGGCGTTGCAGGTACTAAGAAGCAGCGTCGATGGATCGAACGTGCTTCAGGCAAACCTCATCTGCGCTGGCAGCGTGGCGATGACATCGACATCGACATCCGGAAAGCCAACACCGCTATTCCCACGTGTATTGAGAGGACCGCATCCCACGCAGCGTGCACAACCAGCCAACGCCTGCGACACGCGCCTCCCCAACACGGTCAACGCAGCATCACCTGACGCAGCGCTCGACCACACTCGACCAACTCACCGACACCCCATCTCGCCATCCACCACCGGTGCCTTCATCCGGTAGATATCCAGCTGGCCGGCGCGCGGCGCGCGGGCGCTGCCGGTCACCAGCAGTTCGCCGGGCTTTGCTGCGTCCACCACTGCGCCAAAGGTGCGTTCCTGCGGGCCGTTGAACGACAGCGGCAGCGGCTGGCCCTGGCCGTAGTGGCCGCCCTTGCAGGCAGCCAGCAACAGCTGACTCGGGCCTGCGGACGTGCAGCGCGCCCATACCAGTGCGCGGCCATCGCCCAGCCAGGCCGCGTCGCGTTCGTCCGCGGCGCTGTTGACCTCGCCCAGCGCTATCGAGGCGATGAAAGCCGCTCCATCCCAATGGGCGACGAACAGGTCCAGGCCGCCGGCACCGCCATGGCCGTCGCTGGCGAACAGCAGGGCGGTGCCGTCCAGCGACAGTGTCGGTGCGGTCTCGTTGCCGCGGCTGTTGATCGCCGCGCCCAGCGATTGCACCGCACCCAGTTGCCCTTGTGCGTCCGCCGGCACGCGATACAGATCGCTCCCACCGACGCCACCGGCGCGCGTGGAGGCGAACAGCAACCAGCGCCCGTCGGCACTGAACACCGGCGTGGTCTCGTCCTGCGCCGTGTTCAACGGCAGCGGCGTGGCCTGCTGCCAGCGTCCGCCGACCAGCTGCGCCTGCCACAGGTCCCAGCCACCCGCGCCGCCCGCCCGATCGCTGGCCCAGACGATGCGCTGGCCGTCGGGGCTGAGCGTGGCGCGTGCCTCGTTGGCGGGCGTGGAGACCACGCCCATGCCCTCGATGCCGAATTCGGCAAGTCCCGAAGCAGACGGGACGAAGAGTAAACTTGCCGCCAGCGCGAGCAGCGTCACTCGAAGTTGCATGGGGTGTTCCTGCCTGAGTCGCGCCCAGTCTAGTCAACCCAGAGAGCGTTTCATGCCCGTATCCCGTTATGCCGTGTTCGGACACCCCGTCGCCCATTCGCTGTCGCCGGCCATCCATGCCGACTTCGGGAAGCAGACCGGCATCGCGCTGGACTACACCGCCATCGACGCCGCGCCGGAGGAATTCACCGCTGCGCTGGAGCGCTTCGCGGCCGATGGTGGCAAGGGTGCCAACGTGACCCTGCCGCTGAAGGAAGCCGCCTTCGCGCTGTCGGCGAGCCTGAGCGACCGCGCGCGCGTGGCCGGTGCGGTGAACACGCTGGTACGCAACGACGGCCAGTGGCAGGGCGACAACACCGATGGCGCCGGCCTGGTGCGTGACCTCACCGAGCGGCACGGCCTGGATCTACGCGGCCGCCGCGTGCTGCTGCTGGGCGCCGGCGGTGCCGCACGCGGCGTTGCGCCGGCGCTGCTGGAGGCTGGCATCACCGAGATGGTGGTGGTGAACCGCTCGCCCGAGCGCGCCGATGCGCTGTGCGATGCGCTGGGCGAACCCGGGCGCGTGGTGTCGCGCTATCTGGAAGACCTGCGCGAGCTGGGCGACTTCGAGCTGATCGTCAATGCCACCGCTGCCGGCCGCGATCGCGACGCCGGTGCGTTCGCGCTGCCGCTGGGCCTGGTCAACAGCCTCACTGCGGCGGTTGACCTGAATTACGGCGCCACCGCCATCGCGTTCCTGGCCTGGGCACGTGCGGCGCAGTGCCGCTACGCCATCGACGGCCTGGGCATGCTGGTGGAACAGGCCGCGGAAAGCTTTGCGCTGTGGCACGGCGTGCGCCCGCAGACCGACCCGGTGTACGACGCGCTGCGTGCGCGCGACGCCGTCCTGGTCAGCGCCGACTGAGCGCGTTGCGATGATCACCACCGATCTGCTGTTGTCCATCGTCACCAGCCTGCTGTCGCGGGTGCCGGTGCTGATTGCCCTGGTGCTGGGCCTGGCGCTGGTCTGGCGCACGCCGCCGGTGGCGGCACGCCGGGCCGCGCTGGCGGCGCTGTGGTTGCTGCTGGCCTGCTCGGTGGCCGAAGTCACGATTCAGGCGGTGGCGTTGTGGTTGATGCAGCAGGGCAGTGTGGCGCGCATCTCGATGGTGATGAGCGTGTCGCGGCTGGTGCTGGTCAGCGTGCAGGGCGTGGCGCTGGGCGTGCTGGTCTGGACCCTGGCCAGTAGCCTGCAACGGGCGCGGCCTACGCCGGAAGCGTTGCAGTGATTCCGCTCAAGGCGATCGCGTTGACCCTGGTCGGGCTGGTCTGTGCCGGGCAGGGCGGTTGGACGCTGCTGCACCCGGAGCGGCTGGCCACGGTCAACCGCGGCGGCCTGCTGTACGAACGCTTCGGGCCAAACGGCGTGGGCGTGGGTATGCTGGTGATGGGCCTGGCGATGCTGGTGATCGGCCTGGTCTGGGCCCGCTACGCCTGGCCGCGCCACGTCTGAAACGGGCGAGCGGCAGTCAGGCGAGCGACAGTCACAGGAGGTGATCGCGCCCGAACTGGCGGCACGCGGGCCCGGTGGCGCATGGTGCTCAGGCCCGCCGCAGCGCGTGCCTGAGCGCGCCACCCTTGCACTTTGCCCAGCGGTTCAGCCGGCGCGCGGCGCGGTCGCAGGCGCTGCGTCGGTCCGTGCGAAAATAGGGCGATGAGTGACATTGCCACACCGGCCGCCCCGTCGGCGCCCGTTCCTACCCAGCGCACCCTGACCGAGCCGGTCAAGGCCGGCATCCGCGAGGCCTACGCCAAGCTGCAGGCCAATACACCCGGCTTCGCCACCCGCCGCGCGCAGAGCCAGATGATCGGCCTGGTGTCGCGCGCGCTGGCCACCTCCGGCGGCATCGGCGTGGCCGAGGCGCCGACCGGCGTGGGCAAGAGCCTGGGCTACTTGACCGCCGGCGTGCCGATCGCGCTGGCCACCAAGAAGAAGCTGGTGATCAGCACCGGCACGGTCGCACTGCAATCGCAGCTGGTGGAACGCGACATCCCCGCCTTCCTCAAGGCCACCGGCCTGGAGGCGACCGTCGCGCTGGCCAAGGGCCGCACCCGGTACCTGTGCACGCGCAACGCCGCCGAGCTGGAAGGCGAAACCAGCCAGAACGGCATGTTCGAGGACGAGCAGGTGCTGTACGACCGCCCGCTCAGCCCGGCCGATGCCGACCTGGCCAAGCGGCTGGCCAAGGCCTACGCCGCACGTACCTGGAACGGTGACCTGGACGACGCCCCGGAGCCGGTGTCGGTGCCGCTGCGCATGCGCGTCACCACGCCGGCCTCCGGCTGCGCCGGACGTCGCTGCAGCTATGCGGCGCAGTGCCCGGTGCTCAAGGCGCGCACCGATGTGCGCGAGGCGCAGATTGTGGTCACCAATCACGCCTTGTTGCTGTCGTCGCTGTCGCTGGGCGATGCCGAGAACGGCCAGCCGCTGATTGCGCCGCCGTCGGACATGTTGCTGGTGCTCGACGAAGGCCATCACATTGCCGGCGTGGCGATTGACCAGGGCGCGGCCAACCTGCCGCTGGACGACATGGCCAAGCGCACCGGCCGCATGCAGATCCTGATCGCCGCCGCGTACCGCGCGGTGGACAAGGACAAGATCGGCAACCTGCTGCCCAGCGAAGCCATCGAGGTGGCCGCGCGCGTGTCCAAGTTGCTCAAGGCGTTCCATACCGAAGTCGAACGCGTCTGGAAGCCCGAACCCGGCGAGCGCGATCCGTTGTGGCGTGCGCCCAACGGCAAGCTGCCGCCGCAATGGGGCCCGGCGATCGAAGAACTGGGCGAGGAAACCCGCGCGCTGTTCAACTGGGTGCACGCCGCACACGGCACCGTGGCCAAGGGCAAGCAGGACGATGCCGCGCGCGAGCGCCTGCAGCGCAGCCTGGGCATGGCGCTGGAAATGGCCGAGCAGCAGCACAATCTGTGGAGCGGTTGGCGCCGCGAAGACAAGGACGGCCAGCCGCCGATGGCGCGCTGGATCACGCTCTCGCGCGATGGTGATCTGATCTGCCACTGCTCGCCGGTCTCCGCCGCCCAGGTGCTGCGCACCCTGCTGTGGAACGAAGTCGATTCGGTGGTGATGACCTCGGCCACGCTGACCGGCGGCGGCGATTTCCAATCCTTCGCCATCGACAACGGTTTGCCCGACCATGCCGAAATGGCCTCGCTGGCCTCGCCGTTCGATCTGCCCAACCAGGCCGAGTTGATCGTGCCCAATTTCCCGGTCACCCCCGACGATCGCGAAGGCCATCCCAAGGAAGTCGCCAAGTATCTGGTGCGCGAACTGGACTGGGCCGCCAAGGGCAGCATCGTGCTGTTCACCTCGCGCTGGAAGATGGAAAAGGTCGCCGACCTGCTGCCGCTGGCCCAGCGCAACCGCGTGCTGGTGCAGGGCGAAGGCAACAAGTCGCAACTGATCACCGAGCATCTGCGCCGGATCGCGGCAGGCGAGGGCTCGGTGCTGTTCGGCTTGAACTCCTTCGGCGAAGGTCTGGATCTGCCCGGCGAAGCCTGCACCACGGTGGTGATCACCCAGGTGCCTTTCGCCGTGCCCACCGACCCGCAGACCTCCACCTTGAGCGAGTGGCTGGAAAGCCGCGGCCACAACGCGTTCAACCTGATCGCCATCCCGCACGCACTGCGCACGCTCACCCAGTTTGCCGGCCGCCTGATCCGCAGTTCCAACGACCACGGCCGCGTCATCATCCTCGATTCGCGCCTGCTCACGCGCCGCTATGGCAAACGCATCCTCGATGCGCTGCCGCCGTTCAAGCGGGTGATCGGGCGGTGAGCCCGGTGTGCGTGCATCGGCCTGCGCGCTTGACGGATGCGCGCAGCGCGCGGTGCAGCGGATGGATGCGCGATGCCAGGCACGGTGCAGATCCACGCACCCATACTGCTGCTTGGCGAGGTGGGCGTGAGCTAGTCTCGCGTGCAGCCATGGTGATCATTGCGGCATCAGTGGCAGCTGGCAGGCGTGTCTTGAGGTGATGCAGGAGAGACAGCCTGCTCCATGCAGTAGACGAGCAGCACGCTGGAGCGTGCGTCTTGCAAGCACACGGCATGTCGCTGTCGCGCGGTTGAGAAATGCGTGCCTGCATTGCCATTCGCATGCACATCCGCGGATCGCTGCCTTGATCAGGCCTGCCAAGTAAGTCACCGTCTTGACCAGGCACGCATGCGTGCAGCGCAGCATTTATAGCGCGCAGCGCACGCAACGCACGGCAGCCGCTGACCATCGCCGCGAGATGCTCAACGCAAAGACGAAGCATGCAGCGACGATCTGCAACACGCTGCCGATGCATTTGGCGATGCATATCACGCTACGCAGTCATCATCATGTTCCCCTATCGCAGCGATCAGAACTAACGACTTCTCACGCATCAGCTGGCTAGCCATGATTCAGCACCTTCAACTTGAGCTGACGCCATGCGCCCTGGATCCCTCATGGTGCTAGCCCTGCTAGCCCCCACGCTGATCGCCCCGCCGGTCTTCGCCCAATCCGTCCTGACCCGCGACAATGGCGCCAAGGTTGGCGACAACCAGAATTCGCAGACCGCCGGTGCCACCGGCCCGACGTTGCTGCAGGACGTGCAACTGATCCAGAAGCTGCAGCGCTTCGATCGCGAGCGCATTCCCGAGCGCGTGGTGCATGCGCGCGGCACCGGCGTCAAAGGCGAGTTCACCGCCACTGCCGATCTGTCCAACCTGACCAAGGCCAAGGTGTTCAGCGCCGGCGAAAAGACCCCGGTGTTCGTGCGGTTCTCCTCGGTGGTGCACGGCAACCATTCGCCGGAAACGCTGCGCGACCCCCACGGCTTCGCCACCAAGTTCTACACCAGCGAAGGCAACTGGGATCTGGTCGGCAACAACTTCCCCACCTTCTTCATTCGCGATGCGATCAAGTTCCCCGACATGGTCCACGCGTTCAAGCCGGATCCGCGCACCAACCTGGACGATGATTCGCGTCGTTTCGATTTCTTCTCGCACGTGCCCGAATCCACCCGCACGCTGACCCTGCTGTATTCCAATGAAGGCACCCCGGCCGGCTATCGCTTCATGGATGGCAACGGCGTGCACGCCTACAAGCTGGTCAACGCGCAGGGCGAAGTGCATTACGTCAAGTTCCACTGGAAGACGCTGCAGGGCATCAAGAATCTCGACCCCAAGCAGGTCGCCGCGGTGCAAGCCAAGGACTACAGCCATCTGACCAACGATCTGGTCGGTGCGATCAAGAAGGGCGACTACCCGAAGTGGGACCTGTACGTGCAGGTGCTCAAGCCGGACGACCTGGCCAAGTTTGACTTCGACCCGCTCGATGCCACCAAGATCTGGCCGGATGTGCCGGAGCAGAAGGTTGGCCAGATGGTGTTGAACAAGAACGTCGACAACTTCTTCCAGGAGACCGAACAGGTCGCGATGGCGCCGGCCAATCTGGTGCCGGGTATCGAACCGTCGGAAGACCGCCTGCTGCAGGGCCGTATCTTTTCGTACGCCGACACGCAGCTGTACCGCATCGGTACCAATGGCCTGAGCCTGCCGGTCAACCGTCCGCGTGTGGCCGTCAACAATGGCAACCAGGACGGCGAAGCCAACACCGGGCACACCACCAGCGGCGTGAACTACGAGCCGAGCCGTCTTGAACCGCGTCCGCAGGACACCGCCGCCCGTTACAGCGAGCTGCCGTTGTCGGGCACCACCCAGCAGGCCAAGATCACCCGCGAGCAGAACTTCAAGCAGGCCGGTGAGTTGTATCGGTCCTACAGCAAGAAGGATCGTGCCGATCTGGTGCAGAGTTTTGGCGAGTCGCTGGCCACCACCGACACCGAGAGCAAGCACCTGGTGCTGTCGTTCCTGTACAAGGCCGACCCCGAGTACGGCGCCGGTGTCACCCGCGTGGCCAAGGGCGATCTGGCGCGCGTGAAGCAGCTCGCGTCGACCCTGCAGGACTGATCCACCCGACGGTATCGCGGCGCCATGCCGCGGTGCCGTCCTTCGTTTCGGGAGAGCGAGATGCGCACTCTGTTGTTTTTAGCGTGGTCGGCGTTGGCCGTAACCGCCAACGCTGCCTCGCCGGCACCGGTCGCGGCCAAGGCGCCGACCGCGGCGGCAACGCCTGCACAGATCAAGACACAGCTGCAGACCTACTTCTTCGACGCCGCGCGTGAGGGGCGTCAGGACATGCTGGGCGAATTCATCCGCTCGCATTACGACCTCAATACGCGCGACGAAAAGGGTTACACCGCGTTGATCCTGGCCGCGTATCACGGCCAGGCCCCGGCAGTGGAACAGTTGCTGCAGGCCGGTGCGGACCCGTGCGCGCAGGACAAGCGTGGCAATACCGCGCTGATGGGCGCGATCTTCAAGGGCGAGCTGGCCATCGCCAAGCGGCTGATGCAGGCCGACTGCGCGCCGGACCAGCGCAACAATGCCGGCCAGACCGCGGCGATGTACGCCGCGCTGTTCCAGCGCACTGACGTGCTGAAGGATCTCGCCGCCAAGGGAGCGGACCTGAGCATCAAGGATGCGCAGGGCAATGAAGTGACCAAGCTGCAACGCGGCGAATTCGCCACCGCGCCGGCACGCTGAAGGCGCAGCAGCGCCTCAGCGTGCGAGAGGGCAATCGTTCGTGTGCGTGCCGAACGATTCCGCAGGCGGCATCGGGGGTTGGTGATGTCGTCCCGCCCCCGCAACACGCCAGGCGACAGCCAGGGATGAGGGTCCCTGCTGCTGGCTCCTCTTTGCACCGTTGCAATGATCTGGCGCTCCGGCATAGACATCCACGGTGGCGCGCAGCCCGTCGACCACCCCGATTTCCGCCGACCAAATCTCACCAGCAACACCGTCGGTTTTCCGCCGCACGTGCGTTGGAATGCCGACACGCGTGGTCGTTTTTCTGCGCTGCTGTCAGGGAATTTCTGACGCGCAAACCCTTGCACGCCAAGGGTTTGACATTTATCTGAGCGCTCGCTGACTTGCGAAAAAAGCGGCGATAAAAACCTCAAAAAATCCTTCAAGAAAGGTCGGCGAACGCCGATGCTGGAGCTATCGCACCCTGGAACCCCCGGACCATGAAGCTCGATCCCTCCATCCCGTTTCTGATGTCCCTGCTGTCCATGGTGCTGTGCACCGCGACAGCTGTCGTGGCCCTGGTGTTCGGTCAGGTGCATCTGCTGGCCAAGTCGTGGAGCTTCTACACCGTGATGGGCACCGCCCTGATCACGCTGGTCGCCTCGTACCACGCACTCGGCAAGCCGCTCAGTATTGAAGAACGCGCCAGCATCCGCAGCTGAGGCGGATGGTGATGGGGGAGCGCCGCAGCGCTCACCCCGGTAGCGGACGAAAGAAGCTCCGCTCGTCACTGATGATGCACCGCGTGTGCTCGGCATACGCAAACGCCGCCAGGCACTCGGCGTCCTCTAGTGAAGCGCTCCGATAGCGCTCGTACGCGGCAAGCGACGCTGTTGTTCGCCCTTCGGACGGCAGCAAGTCGCCATGATGCTGGCCGCCACAGCGCGTCACCAGCGGGATCCACAAGCGCGCGTACTGTTCGAACTCGGCCAGCAGGTAGGGTCGATCACATAGCGCAGCGAACAGCTGATTCTCGAGCAGGGCCCGACAGCAAGGGGCGCCAGCATGCACGCCGCGCTGCCGCAGATTCAGCGCCTGCCGTGTAAGCTGTTGATCCTGCTCCGCATTCCAGGCCGCCGGTTGCGCGGCCCATCGTCGATGACTCTGCCCCCTCCCGCTGCGTACGCCGATTCCCTGCGCCTGTCCGTCGCCCCGATGATGGACTGGACCGACCGTCATTGCCGGGTCTTCCACCGGCTGCTGGCGCCGTCGGCGCGGCTGTACACGGAAATGGTGCACGCCAATGCGGTGATCCATGGCGATCGCCAGCGCCTGATCGGCTTCGATGCGGTCGAGCACCCGCTGGCCCTGCAACTGGGCGGGAGCGATCCTGCGTTGCTCGCCCAGGCGGCGCAGATCGCCCAGGCGTGGGGTTATGACGAGATCAATCTCAATTGCGGCTGCCCGTCCGATCGGGTGCAGGCCGGGCGCTTTGGCGCCTGCCTGATGCGCGAGCCGGCGCTGGTGGCGGATTGCGTCGCGGCCATGTGCGCGGCCACCGCCCTGCCGGTTACGGTCAAGTGCCGCCTGGGTGTGGACGACGATGACGACTACGCCGTGTTTGCCGGCTTCATCGACCAGGTGGTCGGCGCTGGCGCCGCCATGGTGGTGGTGCACGCGCGCAACGCCTGGCTCAAGGGCCTGTCGCCGAAAGAGAACCGCGAAGTCCCGCCGTTACGGTACGACTGGGCCTACCGCCTCAAGCAGGAGCGTCCGGCCTTGCCGGTGGTGCTCAATGGCGGCATCGCCAGCGTCGAGGACTCCCTGGCACATCTGCAGCACACCGACGGAGTGATGCTGGGCCGGGCCGCCTATCACGACCCGTACGTGCTGCATCAGCTGGAGGCGGCCTTGTCCGGGCGCCCCGAGCGCGCGCGCGCAGACCTGCTGCAGGCCTACCAGCCCTACGTGCAGGCGCAACTGGATCAGGGGCTGGCCCTGAAGCACATGACCCGGCACATCCTCGGCTTGTTCCACGGGCAGCCCGGCGGCCGGGTGTTCCGCCAGGTGCTGAGCGAGGGCGCCCATCGCCCCGGCGCGGGTTGGGAGCTGGTGGAACAGGCGTTACAGCGCACCGACGATCAGGCGCGGCGTATTGCTGCCTGAACAGTCGGTACCTCCAAGACGAAAGTTCGGCCCGGTTTTTGCAATCTTCGGGCATGGGCAGCTGCTGTACGGTTGAGGCATGCCAGCGGCATGCGCCATCGCGATTGCGCCAGCTATCCACTCCAGTCCTTTCCCGGAATTGCCGTCTAGATGTTCATTTCACTGAATGGCGTTAACACCGAGCTAAAAAGTTCAGATCGGATTCACCCCGAAAAATCAAGAATTTGGCTCGATTTCTGCGGCTGGCATTGGTGTGACACGGTGCCGGTTTCACGAATTTTGAATGTTTCTGAACAACCCGCTAGGATTCATCCGTGACCCAGCCCTTCCACACGTCCCGTCGTCTCGCCCTGGTGGCCCTCTGGGTTGCTGTGGTCGCGCCGTCCGCGTGGGGGCAGGGATATCCGATGGCGCAGGCCGGTCGCGAGGGCGTTGGCCCGCGCGACAGCCGTTCTTTTTCGGACACCATTCGCCGCGTGCAGCGGTCTACCGGTGGACAGATCCTTGGTGCGGAGAGTGTTCCGTTTGGCGATAGCCGGCTGACGCGCGTCAAGTACATGGACGAACGCGGCCGCGTGCATATCGTCTACCACCCCGAAGGCGGGCAAGGCGGTCCACCGCCGGCCAATGCACGCAGCCCGGCACCATCTCCGTCCGACGCGCCGCCACCACCACGCGCCGATCACCAGTAAGCGCAGATACTTCTGCGTTCAGTGACATAAATCCCCTGGCCTGTGGCCACACAACGTAAGTAGGGAGAGTGCATGCGTATCCTTTTGGTCGAAGACGAAGCTCCGCTGCGCGAGACCCTTGCCGCGCGCCTGAAGCGCGAAGGCTTTGCTGTTGACGCTGCCCAGGACGGCGAAGAAGGTCTCTACATGGGCCGTGAAGTGCCGTTCGATGTCGGCATTATCGACCTGGGCCTGCCCAAGATGTCGGGCATGGAACTGATCAAGGCGCTGCGCGACGAGGGCAAGAAATTCCCCGTGCTGATCCTGACTGCGCGCTCGAGCTGGCAGGACAAGGTCGAAGGCCTCAAGCAGGGTGCCGACGATTACCTGGTCAAGCCGTTCCACGTCGAAGAGTTGCTGGCGCGCGTCAATGCGCTGCTGCGTCGTGCGGCCGGCTGGAGCAAGCCGACGCTGGAATGCGGCCCGGTGGCCCTGGATCTTGCTGCGCAGACGGTGAGCGTCAACGGCGCCAACGTGGATCTGACCAGCTACGAGTACAAGGTGCTGGAATACCTGATGATGCATGCCGGCGAACTGGTCTCCAAGGCCGACCTCACCGAGCATATCTACCAGCAGGATTTCGACCGCGACTCCAACGTGCTGGAAGTGTTCATCGGTCGCCTGCGCAAGAAGCTTGACCCGGATGGTGAGTTGAAGCCGATCGAGACCGTGCGTGGTCGCGGCTACCGCTTCGCCATCCCGCGTACCGAAGGCTGAGTCAGCGCAGCGGCGATCGGCCAGTGTCGGGACGTTCCAAGTGGTATCGGCGCTGGCGGCCGCGCTCGTTGCAGGCCCGCCAGCTGTTGGCCGCCAGCCTCAGTCTGGTGGCCTTTCTGGCCTTGGCTGGCTACGCCCTCGACGTGGCGTTCGCCGACACCGCAGAGAAGAATCTGCGTGAGCGGCTGAAGAACTACGCCAACGCCTACACCTACAACATCGACTTCGTCCGCGATGGCTCGCTGTACCTCGGCGGCCAGCCGCCGGACCCGCGCTTCGACGTGCCGGGCGGCGGCCTGTATGTGGAAGTGGTGCGACCTGACGAAAGCTATACGTCCGTATCGGCCGAAGGGCCGAGCATTCCGCATGGGCGCATGCTGGAGCCGCGGCAGGAAGAATTCATCGGCCCGCTGGAAATGACCCAGATCGACGGCAGCCCTGGGCAGGTCTATCGCTACGGCCTAGGCGTGAGCTATGTCGAGCGCGAGAACGGCGGCGAGATCCCGTACACCATTTATGTGATGGAAGATGCGCGCTCGATGGGCGCGCAGTTGCGCGTGTTCCGCGGCGCGGTGTGGTTCTACCTGGGCAGTGCCGGTGTGGTGCTGTTGGTGCTGCAGGCCTTCATCCTGCAGTGGAGCCTGCGCCCGCTGCGGCGAGTGATCAACGAGCTGACCAAGGTGCAGCGCGGCGAGATCCAACGCATGAGCGAACAGCATCCGCGCGAGCTCGAACCGCTGACCGAAAGCATCAACGCCTTCATCGAAAGTGAGCGCGACAACCTGGATCGCCAGCGCAACACGCTGGCCGATCTGGCGCATAGCCTCAAGACGCCGATCGCGGTGTTGCGCACCCAGCTCGATAGCGGCCAGTCCGAGCGCGATCTGCATGAGGAAATGGATGTGCAGTTGCGCCGCATGAATGATCTGGTGTCCTACCAGCTCGCTCGCGCGGCTTCCAGCGGCCACAAGCTGTTTGCCGCGCCATTGCCGATCGAGCCGACCGCCGAGGAAATCGTGCGTGGCCTGGAAAAGGTCTACGCGGCCAAGGGCGTGTTGTGCGAATTCGATATTTCGCCCGATGCGCGTTTCCACGGCGAGCCGGGTGACTTGCAGGAGCTGTTGGGCAACCTGTTGGAGAACGGCTTCAAGTGGGCGCGCAGCCGCGTGCTGCTGACCGCGCAGCCGGGCCCGACCACGGGCAGCCGCCGCGCCGGCATGATTCTGTCGGTGGAAGACGATGGCCCCGGCATTGCGCCGGAAGATGTGGCCAAGATCCTGCAGCGCGGTGTGCGTGGCGATGAGCGTGTGCAGGGCCATGGCATCGGCATGTCGATCGTGCAGGACCTGATCAAGGCCTACCGCGGCGAGCTGCAGGTGCTGCGCTCGCAGGAGTTGGGCGGCGCACGCTTCGAAGTCACCCTGCCGCCAGGCTTGTAACTGACACCCACGGTTGCATGAACCCGTTGCGACTGCCGCGCGGCGCACCGACAACCGTTTAACGCCTCACGCGTTGCCTTGACCATACTGGGCCGGTGTTCGGCCGCCACGATGGAGAGCGACGCCATGCAGAGTGAAGCTGCCACGTCCGCGCGGGTGATACGCGGCCGCGATTGGGCTGGCGTGTTTGCCGCGGGCTGGCTGCTTGTCTGCAGCGCGGTGGCCACCGCCGCGCCGGCGCCGACACCGCAGCAACTGCAATGGCTGCAGCGCGCTACCTACGGTGCCAGTGCGGAGAACGTGGCGCAGTTGCTGCGGCTGGGCCAGGCGCGTTACAGCGCGGCCCTGCTGCAAGCCAGCGACGATGCAGCGTTGCCTGCACCGGTGCGCGCGCAGCTGCAGCAGTTCGATGCATTGCATACCCCGCTCGACACCTTGCTGGTGCAATACGAGGCCGACAAGGCGCGTTTGCAGGCGATGCCCGATGGCGATGACAAGGTGGCCGCGAGCAAACAGTGGCGCGCGCGCGGTGGGCAGATGCTCACCCAGGCGCGCCAGGCGCAATTATTGCGCGCGGTGTATGCGCCGGATCAGATGCGCGAGCAACTGGTGTGGTTCTGGCTCAATCATTTCAGCGTGTATGCCGACAAGGGCCGCGTGAAGTGGATGGCCGCCGATTACATGGAAACCGCCATCCGCCCCAATGCCACCGGCAAGTTCGCCGATCTGGTGATGGCCACGCTGCAGAGCCCGGCGATGCTGGAGTATCTGGACAACGCCAAGAATGCCAAGGGCAAGGTCAACGAGAACTACGCGCGTGAGCTGATGGAGCTGCATACGCTCGGCGTGGATGGCGGCTACACGCAGCAGGATGTGCAGCAGCTGGCCTTGATACTCACTGGCGCCGGCCTGGTGCAGGTCAAACGCGAGGGCCTGGTGCCGCCGCCCGCCAAGGATCAAGCACAGGTCGTGCGCAAGGGGCTGTTCGAATTCAACCCGGCGCGTCATCAGCCCGGCGACAAGACCTTGCTGGGTCAGCGCATTGCCGGTGGCGGCCTGGATGAGATCGAGCGCGCCGTGCAACTGCTGGTACGGCAGCCGGCGTGCGCACAGTTCATCTCGCACAAGCTCGCCGAATACTTCGTCAGCGACAAGCCGCCTGCGGCGTTGGTGAAGCGCATGGCCGCCACGTTCCAGCGCAGCGACGGCGACATCGCCCAAGTGATGCAGACCATGCTCGCCGCACCGGAATTTGCCACTGCGCAACCGCGCAAATTCAAGGACCCGAATCGTCTGGTGGTATCGGCGATGCGGCTTGCCTACGACGGGGAAGTCATCACCAATGCCGCGCCGATGGTGAGCTGGGTGCAGCAACTCGGTGAGCCGTTGTTCGGACGGATCACGCCGGATGGATGGTCGCTGCAATCGCAGGCCTGGACCAGTTCCGGGCAGCTGGCACGTCGGTTCGAAGTGGCACGCACGCTGGGCAGCGCGCCGGTGCAGTTGTTTCAACGTGACGATGTGCCGCAAGAGCTGAGCAATGCGCGCAAACCACCACTGACGCGTATCGATGCGCGCCCCGCGTACCGTTGGCTGCAACCATCGCTGTCGGCGCCGACGCGCCAGGGGCTGGAGCAGGCGCGCACACCGCAGGAGTGGAATGGGTTCTTGCTGTCTTCGCCGGATTTCAACTATCGCTGAGCGGGAGTGCACCGATGCAACGACGTCAATTTTTGCTGGCCTCCGCTGCCGCTGCGAGTCTGCCGTGGAGCGGCCGCCTGTTTGCTGCCCCACGCGACAGCGCACGCATGCTGGTGGTGTTCCTGCGCGGCGGCTACGACAGCAACAATTTGTTGGTGCCGCATGGCAGCGATTTCTATTATCAGGCGCGTCCGACGCTGGCGATCGCCCGGCCAGACACAAACAATCCGCGCAGCGCGCTGGCACTGGATGCGCAGTGGGGTCTCAACCCGGTGGTGGGGGAGTCGTTGCTGCCGCTGTGGCAACGCAAGCAACTGGCGTTCGTGCCGTTCGCCGGTACCGATGATCTGTCGCGCAGCCATTTCGAAACCCAGGACGATATCGAATCCGGCCAGGTGGCCACGCAGCGCCGCGATTACCGCTCCGGCTTCATGGCGCGGTTGTCGGGTGTGCTCAGCGGGGTGCCGGCGATCGCCTTTACCGACTCCTTGCCGCTGACGTTCCAGGGCGCCGGCGATCTGCCGAATGTCTCGCTCAAGGGCATTGGCAAGCGCGGCCTGGATGACCGCCAGGCGCAGATCCTGGCGCAGATGTATGGCGCCACGCCGTTGGCCGCGGCCGCGCGCGATGGCCTGGCGTTGCGGCAGCAGGTGACCACCCAACTGCGCGAGGAAATGGAGCAGGCCGGCCGCGGTGCGGCCAGCGCACGCACCTTTGCCGACGAGACCCGACGCATGGCGACCTTGATGCGCGACCGCTACCGGCTGGGATTTGTGGATGTTGGTGGATGGGACACGCATGCCAACCAGGGCAGCGTCGAAGGTGGGCTGGCCAATAACCTGCGCAACCTCGGGCAGGGCCTGGCCGCCTATGCGGACGCGCTGGGGCCGGCATGGCAGGACACCGTGGTGGTGGTGATTTCCGAGTTCGGGCGCACCTTCCGCGAAAACGGCAGCAAGGGCACCGATCATGGCCACGGCACCGCGTACTGGGTGCTGGGCGGCGCCGTGCATGGCGGGCGCATCGCCGGCGAGCAGGTCGCGGTGGCGCAGGCGCAACTGCTGCAGAACCGCGATTACCCGGTACTCAACAATTACCGTGACCTGTTTGGTGGCCTGTTGGGCCGGCTGTGGGGCTTGTCGCCATCGCAGCTGGAGCGGGTATTCCCCGGCGCCAGGCCGCGCAATCTTGGGCTGGTCTAAGGCAGCAAACCAATGCAGTCACGATGATGCAGAACCTGCGGCACGGCGTATCAGGTGCGCGTGCGTTGCCGGCACTGCGGCAGTGATCGCAAGCGATGCCGTGGCCGTCGTGTTACTTCAGTTTGGCGGCGTGTGCGCGAACGGCGAGGCGCCGTAGAAGCGGGTCAGATGTGCGGCCACGCGCGGCATCTCGCGTGCGATCACCTGCGGTGCGGAGAAGTGATACTCACTGAGCACGGCGAAGAATTCTTCGGGCGCTTCGGCGGCGTACGGGTCGATGTCGGTCTGCGTGCCTGCGTCCACCTGGCGGCAGAACGCGGTATAGGCCTGCTGGAAATCGCGTGCCCAGTCGCGGAACTGCGCTGCCGGCAGCGGCGGCGTGCCGTCGAGCGCGCCATCCAGCGCATCGAGCTTGTGCGCCATCTCGTGCACCACCACGTTGAAGCCGGCGGTGGGATCGGCCAGATCGGCCTGCACATCGGCCCAGCTGACGATCAGCGGGCCATGCTCCCAGGCCTCGCCGATCAGGGTGTCGTCCCAGGCATGCATGACGCCGGCGGCATCCATGTGGGTGCGCTGCACGCGGAAGGCATCCGGATACACGATCAATTGCGACCAGCCGCGCCAGCCGGCGGCGCCGATGTTCAACAGCGGCAGGCAACAGGTGGCCGCCAGCAGCACGGCATCGTGCGGGGTCAGGGTCAGCCCATGCACCGGCGAAATGGTCTTTTGCTGCAGGAATTGCGTGGTCAGTGCACGCAGGCGGTGTTGCCGCGGCGGATCGAGCGCGGTAACCCAGGCGCACTCGGTGCAGACCGCCTGCCAAAGTGCATCGTCAAGGGCTGCAGGTGGCCGGCGTAGCCAGCGCAACACCCACTGGATCAGCGGAACATGCCCGGCAGGAAGCTGTGCCAGCGCGGCATCATGCGCATGCGCGGGAACAACGCATCGCCTTCGCCACCGCCGCCATTGGAGGCGGGTGCAGGCTTGTGGGCCGGTACGCGCGACGCGGCGGGTGGCTCGCCATTTGGCGTTCTGCCGCGTGCTGCCGAGTTGCTGCTGACGCAGCTCTCATGATCGCCGTCGGCCAGCTGGTCCGTTGCCAGAGCGGCGAGCGGAGCCAACAACAAGAGCAGGCAGAGCGTGAGTCGGCGCATCGTCCACATCCAGGGCAAGCGGCGTAAGTCCCCGATCATAACGTGGTTTTCACCCCATCACGCAAGCCGCGCTGGGCGCCTGGGGGAGCTTGGCGCATAATTTCACGGATCGATTTGGGGACCTTGCCGTGGACGACCGCGCGTTGCTGGCCAAACTTGCGACTGGCCGGCTCTCCGGCGACACGCTGGCGCGCGAGGCCGGGCTCACCCGTGCCGCGGTGTGGAAGCGCATTCAGAACCTGCGCGCGGCCGGGGTTGCGATCGACGGCCAGGCCGGCGAGGGCTACCAGCTTGCCGCGCCGCTGGACCTGCTCGACGCCCAGCGCATCCGCGCCGCCCTGCAAGCCGATGCCGCCGCCGGGCTGGCGGCGCTGGAGCTGGCCTGGACCGTGGACTCCACCAACACCACGCTGCTGGCGCGCCCGGAGCCGGAACACGGCGTGTCTGTGTTGCTGGCCGAGCGGCAGACCGGCGGGCGCGGTCGCCGGGGCCGGCAATGGGCTTCGCCGTTGGGCGCGCACCTGTACCTGTCGGCATCGCGTCGCTTCAGTGGTGGGCTCGGTCAGCTGGCCGGCTTGAGCCTGGCGGTCGGGGTGGCGGTGGCCGAGGCTTTGCGCGGCTGCGGGTTCAACGAAGTCGGGCTGAAGTGGCCGAACGACCTGCTGGCGCGCGGGCGCAAGCTTGGCGGCCTGTTGATCGAAGGCGGCGGTGAGATGGCCGGCAATGCGCGCGCGGTGATCGGGCTGGGGTTGAATGTGCACATGCCGCCGGCTGCGGCTGCCAGCATCGACCAGCCCTGGGTGGACCTGGATACCCTGGCCGGCCGGCCGGTGTCGCGCGACCAGGTGGTGGCGGCCGTGCTGTCCGGGCTGATCCCGGCGCTGGCGTTGTTCGAGGCGCAGGGGCTGGCCCCGTTCCTGAGCCGCTATGCCGCGCTGGACCTGCTGAGCGGGCGCGCGGTGCAGGTGGAGGAAGCCGGCAGCCTGCACCGCGGCACCGCGCTTGGCCTGGCGGCCGATGGCGCGCTGCGTGTGCAGATCGGCAGCGATGTGCGCCTGTTCCACTCCGGAGAAGTGAGCGTGAGACCTGCATGAGTGAGTGGCTGTTCGACCTGGGTAATTCGCGTTTCAAATACGCGCCGCTGGACGGCACTCGCGCCGGCGATGTGCAGGCCTGGGCGCACGGGGCCGAGGCAATGGATACCGCCGCGTTGTCGGCGCTGCCGTCGGGCAAGGTTGCGCACGTGGCCAGCGTGGCCGCCGCGGGCCTGACCGAGCGCGTGCTGGCCAGCCTGCGCACGCGCTTTGAGCAGGTGCGGGTGGTGCGCACCGCCGCTGCCTGTGCCGGCGTGCGGATTGCCTATGCCGACCCGAGCCGGTTCGGGGTGGACCGCTTCCTGGCCCTGCTCGGCGCGCGCGGTGATGCGCCGGTGCTGGTGGCCGGGGTCGGCACCGCGCTGACCATCGACGTGCTGGGCGCAGACGGCCAGCATCACGGCGGGCGGATCGCTGCCTCGCCGACCACAATGCGCGAGGCGCTGCATGCGCGCGCCGTGCAGCTACCGCCCACCGGCGGCGCCTATGCCGAACTGGCCAACGACACCGACGATGCGCTGACCTCCGGCTGCGATGGCGCGGCGGTGGCCTTGATCGAACGCAGCCTGCAACACGCCGCGCGCACCCTTGGCATGCCGGTGCGCTTGCTGGTGCACGGCGGTGGCGCGCCGCCGTTGCTGCCGTTGCTGCCCACGGCCGAGTTCCGCGCCGCGCTGGTGCTGGACGGCCTGGCGACCTGGGCGACGCATTCGGCCGCGCCGTAGAATCGGCCGCATGTACGTACGCGCACTCATCGTTGTCCTGATCATCCTCAACGCCGGCGTGGCGTTGTGGTGGGCACTGCAACCGGCGGCTGTCCCGCCGGCGGCGCCGTCGCAACCGGCAGGTGTGGCGCGGCTGGAGCTGCTGCCCACGCCGCCCACCGCTGCCGCGCCCGCCGTTGCCACGGTGGCGCCAGCAGCAGCGCCCGTGCCGCCCCCGGCGGCCCCTGCAGCGCAGCCGGCTGTCGCAGCGGTGGACAACACTCCACCGCCCACGCCGGCGGCAACCGCCGCTGTCACCCCAGCGGCGGTTGCCGCAAGCCCGCCGCCCGCCGTTGCCGCACCCGCCGAGCGCTGTACCAGCCTGGGGCCGTATGCGGCGCGTGCCGAAGCCGATGCGGCCTTGCCCGCACTGCGCGGGCAGGCCAGCCGGACCAGCGTGCGCGAGGACAAGGATGCGGGAGTGAGTACCTTTCGGGTAATGCTGCCGAATGTCGGCGACCGCGCCGCGGCGCAGGCGCTGGTCAAGCGCATTGCTGCGGCCGGAATCGGCGATTACTACGTCATTGCCCAGGGGGAGGACAACAGCATCGCGCTGGGGCAGTACCAGAGCCGTGAGCGTGCAGAGCGGCGCCAGGCCAGCCTGGTCAGCGCCGGCTTTCCCGCGCAACTGGTGCCCAGTGGCACCGGCCAATCGCGCTGGTGGATCGACGTGCGCAGCAGTGCGTCGGTGTCCAGCCTGCAGCGCAGTGCGGGCGCGAGCCGGCAACGATCGCTAGACTGCACCGCGCTGCGCTAGAATGCGCACCCTGCGCGATGCGCGCACGCCTTTGCCGGCATAGCTCAGTTGGTAGAGCAACCGCCTTGTAAGCGGTAGGTCCCCAGTTCGAATCCGGGTGTCGGCACCACGAAGGTTTTTTCGCAACATCCCCGAATCGCCCGGAAGGCCCGGAAGGCCCATGCAGCAAGGGTTTCGCAGGGGCGGTGAAAAACGTGGGCGCCCGGTATCGCAACGGTTCGTCACTACCCACTCCCCAGAAATTCCCCATACGATGCGGCGATGGCCAGCATCCAACGAACAGGCAACAAGTACCGCGTGCAGGTCTACATCGACGGCGTGCGTGACTCGACCACGAAGGCGACGCGTCAGGAAGCCGCTCAGTGGCTTTGGAGCGCGAGGCCGAGCTGCGCGGCACAAAGCTGCCAGACAAGACTTTCGATGACGCACTGAAACGCTATGAGGCTGAGGTTGGGGAACCTATCGCCGCCAATCTACCTGTGCCGGTCGCGGTGCCAAAATGGCAGCTCACTCCGCAAGGCGCCTGAGCAGCGCCAAGTCGGGAGCTTAGATATCAAGCGTACCGTCCCCTTCTAATCTGATGCGGCTGGGGTACTACATACCATGAAGGCTGGTCGGAGGCCTTTGTCTGCGATGGCCGCTCGCTGCCTAGTACCTCGGTCTCATGCTAGTTGAGATTTTGCAGCGCTGCTAAGAATTTGCGCAAATGTTCGTTAAAGATTTCGTTCGATCTGCCGACAATTGTCCTATGGTACGGGCTCGTTCAAGGTGGATTCCATCGTAAGTTTATGAAAAACATAGATTTTTTCGTGCGACTTTAAGTCTTGGAAAATGTAGCAAAAAGGAGTAGGCCGCTGGCACTAGCGAACTTATCTCAACTACTGCAACATCCGTTTCCGCATGCCTAAGCAAGAAGGCGAAGGTAGTAGGCGTAGCGCGGAGAGGCTTGACAAGGACGATTATTTGATGAATGAAGAAACACGGTTGACCGAAGATGCACTGCCTGAACTACTTGGGCGAATTTGGAATCGCGTCATCGGTCAAGTCAACGCGCTGCTCAGAGCGCATGAAACCTTCGAGTTTTTCAATTTTTTAGAGAACCTGAATCCGTCCCTTGAAGAAGTGATCAAGGGTTTTGAGTTCGCTGACTTCGCCCTCACTAAGTTTGTGGAGAGTGGAGACTTAGAACACGACGAGATGCGGCAGGCCCTTAACGCGAAGCAATGCATCTTAAAGATGAAGCTGCTTTCTAACGCGTTGGCAGTCCAGAATCAGGATGAGTACACCAAGGTCATGCACGAGCTCAAGCAGCAGGCGCAGATCTAACCCACCCCGAAGCACATTGGAGAATTGACATGAATGGCGCAACCCTGAACTTTGACCTGTACGCAATGGCGCAGCCGAAGAACAGGAACGATCTGATCGCTTTGGCGCACGAAGTGCTGGCCGAGCTTTCCATGATTGACCGACATCTGGACCGTGCTATTGAACGGTGTGAGGCGTCGGCGACGGCCTGATTGAGCAAGTTGAGCTGTTAGACGCAGCGTTTTTTCCTATATGACGAAGCCCGCCAGATATTCTTGGCGGGCTTCTTCATTTCTTGTGGCCCTTCGGCAGCCCGGCGCGGTTCTTGTCCCGCCACGACGCGCGTGTAGCCGATCAATCTGACGCGCAGCCAGGTTGAGATTGCTGACGACGACCGCCAGGGGCGGCTGACTTCTGGGTAGCCACACGCCCCGATCGCAGGGCTGTGACTTAGCAAATTCCCCACTCTGCCTGGAAACCCTTGCAGCACAAGGGGGTTCGAATCCGGGTGTCGGCACCATCCCCGTTCTTCAGTCATCACAGTGCGCACCGTCTGGCGCGCGCTGATGTGTTGTGCGTGGATGTCTGGTTCCACGGCGCGCAGCGGGCGACGCTTGGTTTGGTCACGGCGCAGGTGACGTGTCGACAACCGCTAGAGTGGTTGTCGGTGAGGCCAGCCAGCGCGTTGGCCGGCGGCGACCTCGGCTCAGGCCGGGCGGCCGGCCGAGAGCAATCCCAGTACGTCCTGCTCGGTGCCTGCGCCATGGCCGGACACGCGTTCGGCCAGTGCGGCCACCACCAGCGCATGCGCCTGGCGGAGCACGCTGTCCGCATCGGCGCTGGCGTCGATGACGTGCTTGCCCGGCAACTGCAGCGCCGCAAAGATCGTGCGGCAGCGTTCCAGGTTGTCCTGGGTTTCGAAATGATTGGGGGCATCGCCGCGTGCGCGGATGCGCGCCAGACCGGTGGGCGGCGGCAGGTCGAGCAGCAGCAGCAGGTCCGGGCGCGGCGCGAAATCGTTGGCGGCTAGCAGCGCATCCAGCGGCAGGCCGGCGGCGCCCTGGTAGGCAACCATGGACGGGAAATAACGGTCCAGGATCACGATCTCTCCGCGCGCCAGCGCCGGGGCGATCAAGGCTTCCACATGCTCGCGGCGGTCGCGGAGCAGCAGGTCGACCTCGTCCTGGGCACTCAGCCGCCCGGTGGCGGCCGACTGCCGCAGCTGTGTGCCCCAGGGGCCGTTGGTCGGCTCCTTGCTCAGCACGACGCGCGCGCCGGCCTGCTCCAACAGTGTGGCCAGGCTCCTGGCGAGGGTGGTCTTGCCGGCTCCGTCGATCCCTTCGATCGCGATCAACAAGCCGCCTGGCGTGAGTTCGATAGTCATCACGCTACTTTAGCCGATCCCCCTGAATCCGCCGATTGCTGCGTGCAGTCGCGTGCTGGTCGGTGCACCGACAAGCGCATGCAGCATTCGCCGCCGTATGTGTCAGGAATGTCCCGATGCCGCCGCTCGTGTCCGGTTGTCATACTGAACAAGTCAGGCACGGTGCTCAATCGTGTAGCGTTTGAGCGACGCTTTACTGACTTCAAGGATGAAGGACGCGTCGCCGCCACCCTAGAGGCGGCATCCTCCGCGTGACGCCCTCTGCAGGCACCGTCGTGACCGGATTCCTTGACTCACTTTGTGTGTGCGTTGATCGCGCACGGCCACCTTCCGCTCAGACCGGCGCGGAGGTGTAGCGATAGGACAGCAGCGTTTTCACCAGGAAGGTGATCTGGGTGGCCGAGCGCGCATCCACGCGCATGACCGGGATACGGAAGCCTGCGGACACCAGCGCCTCGCGGAACGGCGGCAGCAGAAATTCCTGCACTTCGTCGGTCATGGTGACGCCAACGGCGAGGCTGGCCTCTGGCGCAATCCGCGAAAATTCGCGCAGCAGCTCCAGTGTGGTGTCGCGCATCTGCGTATCGCGTGCGCTGGTCAGCACGATCACGCCCAGGGCGCCGTCGCACACCAGCGGCCACATGAAATCCAGGTATTTCTGGCCGGGCACGCCGTAGACGTGCAGCAGCTCGCCGTCTTCGAGCTCGATCGAGCTGTAGTCCAGCGCCACGGTGGTGTAGGTCTTGTCGCCGTAGGCATCCTGGCTCAGCGGCATTTCGGTGCTGACCGGCTCCACGTCGGAGATCGCACGCACCGCGGTGGTCTTGCCCGCGCCCATGCCGCCCACGAACACCAATTTGTTGGCCGGAAGACTCATGACTGTGCCTGGGAGAGGGTGAGACCGAACCGACGCGCAACCCAGGAAAAGAACCGGGAATTGCTGCTGTTCTGACGACGCGGCGTGGACGGCACGGCAATCTCCGCTGTCTGGGCAAGGCCGCTGGCCAGCGCGGCGGCGAACAGGCATTCCACCGTTTGCAGCGGCAGCTTGCAAGCATTGGCCAGCGCCTGCGGGCGCCACGGCCGGGCATGCAGGTGCGCGATGGCCAGCAACTGTGACGGCGTGCTGGTATCGGCGCTGAGTTCCGGCCATTGGCGCAGTTGCAGCGCGTGGCCCGGTTCCACCGCCGGCAGTGCCGGGCGCAGGTGTTCGGGCAAGGCGAAATACAGCGCTTCCAGCGAGATGCGTCGGGTGGCGGTGGTGCCGATGTCGCCCATTGCGCGTTGCCAATCGGGGCGGTCCAGCGCAGCCACCAAGGCAGCCAGCGGCAGCGAGGCGGGCAACTCCAGCCAGCCATTGCCCGGGTCTACACGGACGCGCAGCTGCGCCTGTTGCAGCACCACCGCACCGGTACCGAATTCGCCGCGGCAATGGCGCAGCAACAGCGCCGGCTCGGCGGCCGGCGCGTGCTGTGGCGAGGACAGCAGCAGGCGCAATTGTTCGTTGAGTTCGCGCACGGTGGCACCGTGCTTGAGCCATGCGCCCGCCACCGGCGTGCGCGACACCACCAACACCCGCACCGGCTGGCCTTGCAAGGCCTGCCACGCGGCCAGGCCATCGGCACTTTCAAGACCCAGCACCACCACATCGGCGGCGTGCTCGGGCCACTCGCCCAGCTGCACGTCGATGCGTTCGGCGAGCAGCAGCGAGCAGGCCAGTTTCAGGCGCGTGGTGTGCAGCAGGTCCAGGCCGGTCGTGGCGACCCGCATGGTGTGGATGGGTGTGGTCATGATCTGGCGCCTGGCGGCGCATCGAGGCAGCAACGCCTGCGGGCGGGCGCCGGCAGGCCAATAGCAACGGCGCAGTGGCGCCGTTCTTTAACGATCAGCGGATCAACCGAAGTCGAGGGTCTTCTCGAACGCCTTCAGTTCGTGACGTGCCATGGCCAGGTTGGCCTTGGCGCGGTCCAGCACCACGTAAAGAAACAGCGCGCCGTTGCTTTCCAGCGGACGCAACAGGTGGTACTGCTTGCTCAGGGTGATCAGGATGTCTTCGATCGTGTCGTTCAAGCCCAGCTGTTCGGCGATGCGGCGCTTGGCGCGCACTACTTCAGTGTTGCCGGCCGCGGCCAGTTCCAGGTTGAGCTCGGTACCGCCGGTCATGCCCAGCGCCATGCCGCTGTCGCTGTCGACCAGCGCGGCGCCAACGAAACCGGCCAGCGAATGCAGTTGTTCCAGATTGAGTTTTGACACGAGTCGTCCTTACCAGCGTTGAGAAATGAGTGGGCGGATGCCGTGCGTACACGCAAGCACGAACAGTGCCAAGCGAGCAGTGCTACGCGGCGGCCGGCGGTGGCGTTGCCAGCGCCGTGGCCAGCCGGCCTGCGCAATCGCGTGCGTTGAACAGCAGCGCGGCGGCATTGAGATCGCTGGCGCCCACGGCGGTCAGCGTCAATGGTTTGTCGGCACGGATGCGGATCAGCACCAACTGCCCGCCACGGGTGCTGATGGTGGCGTAATCGGCTTCGCTCAGGCCCGATTCGCGCGCCAGCGTCTCGCCCAGCGTCAAAAACGAATTGGCCATGGCGGCAAGCCGGCGGCCATCGGCGTCGAGGCTGGATTGCTCGGTGATCGCGCGCCCGTCCGCGGTGGACAACATCAGCAGCCGGATCCCCGGTTCGCGCTCGATGGTCTGCGCAAATTCGCGCCCGATGCGCTGCAGGTCGTACTGATGCGACGCCCGCGCGACTTCGCCCACGGCAGCCTTGACGACCTGGTTGACGGCGTTGTGCGGCATGAACGTTTTCCCCCTGTTGCGAACGGCCTGCGCGAATAAGTGACACCGGTCCTGCGCTGGCGGGCGAACGATACCATCGGCATATGAGGGCATAGTCATACCGGACTCAGCTTCTTAACTGTGCGGTCAGACAAGCACAGCCCGCAAAGCTGCGCGTGCCACAAACTGCCCCGCAACGTCACTTATGACGGTGCTCACGGCAGTCATGACGACTACGCACCACGATGCAAGCGGTGTGCCGTGCTGCGCTGCCGCGCGTAGTTGCGCGATGCGACGACTAGACTGCGCGGCTTTCCCGATGCTGGAGCAATGCATGGCAACGCAGTACGTGCCGGTTTCCCTGATTGGCGTGCCCACCGACATCGGTGCCGGCCACCGTGGTGCCCGGATGGGGCCGGAGGCATTGCGCATCGCCGGGCTGCAGGAGGCCTTGATCGGACGCGGCGTCGAGGTGCGCGACCTGGGCAATCTGGATGGCCCGCGCAATCCGTGGCAGGCACCGCAGGCCGGGTACCGGCATCTGGACGAGGTGGTCGCCTGGAACTAGGCGTTGATGGACGCCAGCTACGCACAGCTGTGCGCAGGCCGCATGCCCATCATGCTGGGCGGCGACCATTGCCTGGGCATCGGTTCGATCACCGCGGTGGCCAAGTACTGCCGCGAGCAGCATCGCCCGCTGCGGGTGCTGTGGCTGGATGCGCATTCGGACTTCAATACCAGCGAGGTAACCCCGTCCGGCAACGTGCATGGCATGCCCGTGGCCTGCCTGTGCGGCCTTGGCCCGCAGGCGCTGACCCACCTGGGCGGCAGCGCGCCCGCCGTGTTGCCCGAGCAGATCCGGCAGATCGGCATCCGCTCGGTGGACCCGGACGAGAAGCGCCTGATCAAGCAGCACCGTATCGACGTCTACGACATGCGCTACATCGACGAAGCCGGCATGAAGCGCACCATGGAAGCGGCCCTGCAGGGCATGAGCGCCGATACCCACCTGCATGTGAGCTTCGATGTGGACTTCCTGGACCCCAGCATTGCGCCGGGCGTAGGCACCACCGTGCCGGGTGGGCCGAACTATCGCGAGGCCCAGCTGGTGATGGAGATGATCGCCGACACCGGGCGAATGGGGTCGCTGGATATCGTGGAGCTCAATCCGGTGCTGGACAACCGCAACGCCACCGCCGAGCTGGCGGTGGATCTGGTGGAAAGCCTGTTTGGCAAGTCGACGCTGATGCGAGATTGATCGGTGCCTGAACGTTTGGCCCGGCGTTCACATCAAATCCACGGTCGCGCAGTCAGATTTGGCGCCAAGCGGGGTGCATCGGCACCGGACGCGGAACCGAGGAAGACCAAATGAAGCGACTGCTGACACTGATGGTGCTGGGCCTGTTCTCGGCTGGCATGATGACTGGCTGTAACACCATGGCTGGTGCCGGAAAGGACATGCAGGGTGCGGGTGACAAGGTCGAGAAGACCGCCGACAAATGCAGCGACGGTAAGTGCTGATCGGTTTTGTTTGATCTGTTTGGTTGGTCTTGATTGATCTGCGGCGACCGCCGCGTGCCTATGAAGGAGTGAGTTTATGAAGCGTGCAATTGCATTGTTGGTGCTGTCGATGTTGTCGGTTGGAATGCTGGCGGGTTGCAACACCGTCGCAGGTGCCGGCAAGGACGTGCAGGGCGCTGGCGAGAAGGTGGAAGACGCCGCGCGCAAGTGATCCACTTGCTGCATCGGTGAACAAAAACGGGCCGAAAGGCCCGTTTTTTTGTGGATAACGCAATGGCGCGCGGCACTATGTGCGGGTGCAGGCGTCGCCTTCGCACGCGGATGCGATGGCAACCGTTCATCGCGGTGAGTGCGCGCTCGACATCTTTTGACCTGTGCCGAACGCGGCCAGAATCAAGCTGGCGCCACGGTCAATCGCGGCCGCAAGCAGCGGAGAATCGCAATGAACACTGACATCATTTCCGGCAAGTGGACCCAGCTCAAGGGCCAGATGCAGGCCAAGTGGGGCGACCTCACCGACGACGATTTCAAGGTGGCCGAAGGCAATGCGGAATACCTGCAAGGCAAGCTGCAGGAGCGCTATGGCTGGGACCGTGATCGCGCCCAGACCGAGGTGCGCGCCTTCGAGAAGTCGTTGCGCGACGACCGCTAAGGCACAGCGCGCCAGCTTGCCCATCGGCTAAGCAGCGTGTGCAAGGGACGGGCTGCACTGCGGCCCGTCTTTCGTTGTACGCGGCACCGGCGCCAGGCGCTGCCAGATGCCCTGGCGCGGAACCGTTAAACTTGAAGGCTGATTCCCTGGCCTATGCAGATGACCACTCGCGTTCTTACCGGCATCACTCCCTCCGGCACACCGCACCTGGGTAACTACGTCGGTGCGATCCGCCCGGCCATCCAGGCCAGCACGGCCACCGATGCCGAGAGCTTCTACTTCCTGGCCGACCTGCACAGCCTGATCAAGGCGCAGGACCCGGCGCGGACGCAGCGCTCCACTTTGGAAATCGCAGCCAGCTGGCTGGCCTGTGGCCTGGATCCGGACAAGGTGTGGTTCTACCGCCAGTCCGATGTGCCGGAGACCACCGAATTGATGTGGCTACTGACCTGCGTGGCCGGCAAGGGCATCCTCAACCGCGCGCATGCCTACAAGGCGGCGATGGACAAGAACCGCGCCGAGGGCGAGGACGAAGACGCCGGAGTCACCGCCGGATTGTTCATGTATCCGGTGCTGATGGCCGCCGACATCCTGATCTTCAATGCGCACAAGGTGCCGGTGGGACGCGACCAGATCCAGCACATCGAGATGGCGCGCGATTTCGCGCAGCGCTTCAACCATGTGTATGGGCAGGACTATTTCACCCTGCCCGATGCGGTGATCGATGAACAGGTGGCCACCTTGCCGGGCCTGGATGGCCGCAAGATGAGCAAGAGCTACAACAACACCATTCCGTTGTTCGCCCCGCGCGAGGAATTGCGCAAATTGGTGTTCTCGATCCTGACCGACTCGCGTGCGCCGGGCGAGGCCAAGGACACGCAGGGCTCGGCGCTGTTCCAGCTGTACCAGGCGTTCGCCACGCCGCAGGAAACCGCTGCGTTTGCGCAGGCGTTTGCCGATGGCATCAGCTGGGCCGATGCGAAGCAGCAACTGTTCGAACGCATCGATCTGGAGATCGCACCGCTGCGCGCACGCTATGAGGCATTGATGGCCGAGCCGGCCAAGATCGAGGCGACGCTACGTGCCGGCGGTGCGCGCCTGCGGGCCCGCTATGCCACGCCGTTGCTGGCGCAACTGCGCGATGCGGTGGGCTTGCGCGATCTGTCCAGCCAGGCCAGCGCGGTGGGTCCGGCGACGACGGCCAAGGCTGCATTACCGGTATTCAAGCAATACCGCGAGAGCGATGGCCAGTTCTATTTCAAGTTGCACGACGCGGCCGGCACCTTGCTGTTGCAGAGCGATGGCTTTGCATCGCCGCGCGAGGCGGGCCAGCTGATTGCGCGCCTGAAACAGGCCGAAGACACCACCCAGCTGCAACTGCCGGGTGTGCAGCTGCCCGCCGATGCGGCGCCGGTGCTTGCCGCATTGCGCGCGCTGCGCGAGGCGTGATTGTCGCCGCTTGACGTGGTCCACAGCGGAGCGCTGCGCACGCGTCTACACTTGAGGCTGCGCATGGCAATCGTGTGGTGGGCATGACAGAACCCGTCGAGCATGGCATCCAGGCCATCGACACCGGCTTTGGCGGCGCGAACTTCGATGCCGCCTACCTGATCGTCGACGAACAACGCGGCGCATTTGTCGATTGCGGCACCAGTCTGTCGGTGCCGCACATGCTGGCGGCGTTGCCCCATGCCGGGCTGACGCCGGCGCAGGTGGAGTGGTTGATCCTGACCCACGTGCACCTGGATCACGCTGGCGGCGCCGGGGCCTTGCTGCAGCACCTGCCCAATGCGCGCGTGCTGGTGCATCCGCGCGGTGCGCCGCATCTGATCGATCCGGCGCGTCTGATTGCTGGCGCCACCGCCGTCTATGGCGCCGAAGCGATGGCGCGCAGTTATGGCGAGATCCTGCCGGTGCCGGCCGAACGCGTGGTGCAGGCACCGGACGGGCACACGCTGCTGCTGGGCACACGCGCGTTGCAGTGCATCGACACGCCCGGGCATGCGCGGCATCACCTGTGCCTGTGGGATGCGCGCAGCCGCAGCTGGTTCACCGGCGACACCTTCGGGTTGTCGTATCGCCAGCTCGATAGCGCGCAGGGCGCCTTCATCCTGCCGACCTCATCGCCGGTGCAGTTCGAGCCAGAGGCCATGCTGCAGTCCATCGCACGGCTGATGGCAATGGCGCCAGAGGCGATGTATCTCACCCACTATGGTCGCGTGACCCATCCGCAGCGATTGGCGCAGGCGCTTGTGCAGCAGATCCATGCGATGACCGAGATCGCGCACGGCTGTGCCGAGCGTGCCGACCGCCACCGCTGCCTGGTGGCCGCATTGACCGCGCTCTACCTGGAGCGCGCACGCCAGCATGGCTGCCCATTGGACGATGCCGCGGTGGAGCAATTGCTGGCCACCGATATCGAACTCAATGCGCAGGGATTGGCCTGCTGGCTGGATCGGCCGGTGCGCGCGGGCTGAGGCAGCGTGTGGCGTGTGGTTGCGCTGCAAGTGGCGGCAACCGCGTGCGAATCACTGCGCAGCACGCTTGCCCGTATCGCGCAGCAACACAGCGCTACGGTTTTGCGCGCGCGCTTTGTAAACTGTTGGTCATCTTTGAGTTGCAAGGCCACGCCGTGAATCCGATGCGCATCCTGCTGTTGTCCGCCTGCCTGTTTGTGGGAGGTGTGGCGCAGGCCGCCAACGATCTGCCCGGCGGCGGGATTGATGCCGAAGCGCTGTCGCGGCATGTGCGCCTGCTGGCGTCCGACGATTTTGAAGGGCGTGCACCGGCGAGCGCCGGCGAGCAGTGCACCGTGGATTATTTGGTCGAGCAATTCAAGGCCGCAGGGGTGCAGCCCGGTGGCGAGCAGGGCGGTTGGACCCAGGCGGTGCCGCTGGTGCGTGCGCAGGTGGATGGGCCGGTCCGCGCCACGTTGCATGTGGGCGGCAAGGACCAATCTCTGATCAACGGCACCGATGTGACCTTGCAGAGCCTGCGGCCGATCGACACGGTGGCATTGAAGAATGCACCGCTGGTGTTCGTGGGCTACGGCATCAGCGCGCCGGAACGGCAGTGGGACGACTACAAGGGCGTGGACCTGCGCGGCAAGATCGCGGTGGTGCTGATCAACGATGCCGACTTCGCTACGCCGCAGCCGGGCGCGTTCGACGGCAAGGCGGTGACCTACTACGGCCGCTGGACTTACAAATACGAAGAAGCCGCGCGCCGCGGCGCGGCCGGTGTGTTGATCGTGCACGAGACCGCGCCGGCCGCGTATGGCTGGGCCACGGTGCAGAGCTCCGGCCTGTCGCCGCTGTTCGATATCGAACGCAGTGATGCCGACGCCCGCGCGCAGCACGTGTCGGTGCGTGGCTGGATGCAGCGTGCGTTGGCGGAATCGTTGTTCCAGCGTGCCGGCCTGGATTTCGAGCAGGCCAAGCAGCGTGCACAGCAGCGCGACTTCGCACCGATCGCGCTGGGCGATGCGCGCCTGTCGGTGGACTTCAAGCTCAAGCGCGAGCGGGTGGTGACCCACAACGTGGTGGGCAAGCTCACCGGCAGCCAGCATCCGGATGAGACGGTGATCTTCTCCGCGCACTGGGATGCGTTTGGCGTTGGCAAGGCCGATGCAAGCGGCGACACGATCCGGCGCGGTGCGGTGGACAACGCCACCGGCGTGGCCAGCGTGCTGGAACTGGCGCGCGTGTTCGCTGCCGGCCCCAGACCGCAGCGCACGCTGTACTTCATTGCGTTGACGGCCGAAGAGAAGGGCCTGCTGGGTGCCAACTACTACGCGGCACATCCGCTGGCACCGTTGGACAAGACCGTGGCGGTGCTCAACATGGAGATGTTCAGCCCGGATGGCCCGACCCGCGACATCGCCTCGTGGGGCCGTGGAAGAGTCTCGTTGGAGGGCGATCTGGAACAGGCGGCCAAGGCGCGTGGGCGCACGTATTCGCCGGACCCGAATCTGGAAGCGGGCTTCTTCTACCGCGCCGATCATTTCGCGTTTGCCCGCATGGGTGTGCCGGCGATCACCGCAGGCCCGGGCCTGGACATGCTCGATGGTGGCGTGGCTGCCGGCAAGGCGCTGCGCGATACCTACTTTGCGCAGTGCTATCACCAGCCCTGCGATCGCTGGACCCCGCAATGGGATGCCAGCGGCCATGCGGCCGACACCACGCTGGTCTATGACGTGGGTGTGGCGCTGGCCAACAACCGCCAGTGGCCGAGCTGGCAGGACGGGTCGGAATTCAAGGCGATCCGCAGCAAGAGCGATGCGGCGCGCAAGTAAGCGCGGCGCGGTGCAGGTGCCCGGTGCGTTGGTCAGGCCCGGGCATCGCTGAGTGCAGATGCACCTTCAGCTGTACCGCGCACGCCGCCGAAGGATTGCGGCAGTCCGCAAGCAATCCTGACCCTCAGCGGCACGGATAGCGTTTGGCCAGCGCCTGCAGGATCAAGCCGGGAGCGGGCTCTTCCAGACGCTTCAACGGCAGCGCCGCAAGATCGGCAATGATCGCCTGCAAGTCTGGCGGGCCGGCCTTGCCTGCGGGCATGCACCACTTGGTGCGATAGCCGGTGCTGGCGACGCCGAGCACGTACGCGCCCGCGCGGCTGGCCGAGACCATGACCTTGAGTTCGGGCTGCCCGGGTGCGTCGATTTCCGGTGCCAGCGAACCGTCCAGTCCGGCATCGATCAGGGTTTGCCCGGTGAGTTCCCACGGCTCGGGCGTGCGCGCCGCTGCAGTGGTGGAGAGCAGGCTCAGGGCGGCCAGGGCCAGCAAGGTGATGCGACGCTGCATAAGCATTCCATCGTGATGAGAGTCGGTAGGCACCATAACGTGCGCGGCAGGCGAGCGCATGCGGCACGTGGGCGTGTGCAGGTGCTCTAGAATTGAAGCTTCCGCTGCACTTGGCCTGTCCGATGTCTGCCTCTCACAACGCTGCCGCGCCTGCGCCTGCGCGCAACGGGCTGGTCGTTCTCGCGCTGCTGCTGGTCTACGTGGTGTGGGGCTCGACGTACCTGGTGATCCGCTTCGCCCTGGCCGGCGGCGCGCAACCGCTGACGATGGTGTCCGGCGCGCGCTTCATCGTTGCCGGCACGCTGTTGTATGCGGTGCTGCGCTGGCGTGGCGTGGCCGCACCGACGCCTGCGCAATGGACGCATGTGGCCTTCATGGGCGCGGCACTGTTGCTGTTGGGCAACGGCATGGTGGTGCTGGCCGAGCGCAGTGTGTCGTCGGGCCTGGCGGCGACCGCGGTGGCATCGGTGCCGTTGTGGATGGCCTTGTTCGGCGCGTTGCGCGGCCAGCACGCCAGCCGCGGCGAATGGCTGGGCATCGTGATCGGATTTCTTGGCGTGGTCTGGCTCAATGCCGGCAGCAGCCTGACCGCCACGCCGGGTGGGCTGGTGTTGTTGCTGATCGCGCCGATCGGCTGGGCGTTCGGCTCGGTGTGGTCGCGCGGGCGTGATCTGCCGACTCCGTTCATGACCGCCGCCGGGCAGATGCTGTGCGGCGGCGTGTTGCTGGTGAGCACCGGCCTGTTGCTGGGCGAACGCCCGCACGCCTGGCCCACCACGCAGGGCCTGCTGGCGGTGGCCTACCTGTGCGTGTTCGGCTCGATCGTGGCGTTCACCGCATACGTGTGGTTGTTGCATCACGTGCGCCCGGCGCTGGCCGGCAGCTATGCGTACGTCAACCCGGTGATTGCGGTGAGCCTGGGCGCCTGGCTTGGCCACGAACGTTTCAGTGCGCACGACATCGGCGCGATGGCGGTGATCCTGTGCGGCGTGCTGGTGGTGACGCTTGCCAAGGCGCGCCGATGAGCGCGGTGTCACCGGTCGAAGCGCGCCGCGGTTTGTTGATCACCGCGTCCACCTTCGTGTTGTGGGGCGTGATTCCTCTGTATTGGCATGTGCTCAAGGCGGTGCCGTCGCTGCAGATCATTGGCCATCGCATCGTCTGGAGTGCGCTGCTGGTGGTGGCGTGGCTGGTGGCCACCTCCGGCTTGCGCTGGTGGCGCACAATCGCCGCGCAGCCGCGCGCGCTGGCGATGCTTGCCGGCAGCAGCGTGGTGATTGCCTTCAACTGGGGCCTGTATATCTGGGCGATCAACGCCGGGCATGTGATCGAAAGCAGCCTGGGCTACTTCATCAACCCGCTGCTGAGCGTGCTGCTGGGCGTGGTGGTGTTGAAGGAGCGCCTGCGGCGCCTGCAATGGGTGGCGGTGGCATGCGCGGCGCTGGGCGTGCTGTGGCTGACGCTGGATGCGGGCGCGCCGCCGTGGATCGCGTTGGGGCTGGCGAGTTCGTTCGGGTTGTATGGCTTGCTGCGCAAACTGGTGGCGGTGGATCCGGTGGCCGGCCTGGGCGTGGAAAGCGTGTATCTGTTCGTGCCGGCACTGTTGCTGGTGGGCTGGGGCGAGTACGGCCACGGCGGCGGTTTTATCGGCAGCTGGAGCCTGGGCACCGACGCGATGCTGATCTTCGGCGGCGTAGTCACGGCCTTGCCGTTGATCGGGTTCGCTTATGGTGTGCGGCGCATTCCGCTGTCGCTGGTGGGCATCCTGCAATACATCGCGCCGAGCCTGCAGCTGCTGCTGGGCGTGTGGTTCTTCCATGAGCCGTTCGACCAGGGCCGTGCGATTGGATTTGCCGCGATCTGGCTGGGCTTGTTGTTGTTCGTCGGTGACAGCGTGTGGCGTGCGCGCAGGCCTGCGGCATCGCGCTGAGCGCGGAGCGTGTGGCATGCAGGTGTGAGAGTCCGCGCGGACGTGGTCGCGTGCTTGATGTACCTGCGCACGCGGGACTCGATGTGCAATCTGGTTTCGCTACGCGCGCTTGCGTGCCGCCGCGCAGTGATCTGAAGCGACGGCCTGCCCTGCGATCAGCTACGCGGCGGCGTTGCCGCTGCCGCGACAGCAAGCGTGGAGGCCGGCAGTGCCTGCGGGGCCGGGCAAGTGCCGCGGTCCTGTTGCGTTTGCGCCAGCCAGGCATCGATCGGCTGCGCCAGCAGATCCAGGCGCAACGGCAGGCTCAGATGGTCTTCGTCGTGCAGCTCGAGGTAGTGCGCACGCGGGCTGGCCAGGGCGAGGGCACGGCCATGCGCCACCGGAATGTGCTGATCGGCATCGCCATGCAACAGCAGCACGCAGCTGCGCGTGGCGGCCAATGCCTGAGTGACGTCGACATGGTCCAGATCCAGCTGCAATTGCGTGTCTGCCGCGGCAATCACCGCATCGATGTCCTGGCCGCCATAGCGCCAGCGCGCATACGCTGCCACCGCCTGCCCACGCCAGCCGTTGGGCTGGCTGGCGAGCAGGTGCGGCACCATGTCGCGAATGCCGCGCCCGGCATTGGCGAAGGATTCCATGGCCACCACGCCGGCCACGCGGTCGCCCAGTTTGTCGGCGGTGAACAGTGCGGTGGCCGCGCCGTAGGAAATCCCGAACAGATACAGCGGGCCCTGGATCTCGCCGCGCGGCTGCAGTGCATTGATCACGTCGATGACGTCGTCGGACTCGCGCGTGCCGTAGCCGGACGGGCCACCGCCGGAATGGCCGTGGTTGCGCAGGTCGATGGTGACCACGCGGTAGCCGGCCTGCGCCAACTCCAACGACCACGGCAGCAGCGAATCGCCATCCATCATCCAGCCGTGCAGCAGCACCACGGTGCCGCGCGGTGTGGCCGGCGCGGCCGCGGTGGGCACGGTGAAGCTGAAATCCACGTCCAGCGCATGCGCCGGGTCATGCCGCTGGCCGCGGTAGCGGTAGCGCATGGCGTACTGGCCCGGGTCGATTGCGCGCCAGAAGATCGGCACCTGATCGCGGGTGACCACGTGCCCGCTGCGGCTGGGCACGCTGGCGATGGTGGCGGCAATGCGCTCTTCGTCCAGCAACAGCGAGGTGCCACCGGGCGCGACCAGGCGCTCGCTCAGCGAGGTGGAGGACGAGGAACAGCCGGCCAGCCAAAGGCAGGCGCAGGCCAGCAGGAGCAGGCGCGTCATGGCAATGCATCGAAGGGCGAAGCGGCCGAGCAGACTACGGACTGTCTGGCGCGCGCATCTACCGCAGTGCGGTGACAAAACGATGACAGCCCGCCCAGCGTTCAGCCGCAGCCAGATGGTTTGCCCTGGCTGTCATGCATCCCCAATCCCCAATCCCGGCGGGCCACCGCCCGTTCACACCTCGCGCAATGCCGTGGTGATCGGCAAGCGCGCCGCGCGCAATGCCGGGAACAGCCCGCCCACCAGCCCAATGCCCAGCGCCCACTTCAGCCCGCTCCACAGCAGCTCCGGCGACACCTTGAACTGGAACACCACCTGGCTGAAGTTGTTGCCCAGCGTGGAGACGGTGTAGCCGTTGAACACTGCCCAGGCGATCAGCCCGCCCAGCAGGCCGCCGAGCAGGGCGAGCAGCATGGTTTCCAGCATCAGCGCCATGATCACCGGCACCCCGCGGAAGCCGATCGCGCGCATGGTGGCGATCTCGCGCGCCCGCGTGGCCACGGCGGCATACATGGTGTTGAGTGCACCAAACACCGCGCCCACTGCCATGATCGCGCCGATCACCGTGCCCAGAATGCTGATCAACTTGTTCAAGCCGCCGCCCTGCTTGCCGTAGTACGCGCGGGTGGTGTCCACATCCAGCTTGAGCCGTGGATCGGCCGCCATGGCGGCCTTGAACTGCGCAAATCCCGGTTTGCCGGCGGTGCGCGCGGTGATCGACTGATACGCGCTGCGGTTGTAGGTGGTGGCCAGGGTCTGCGCGTCGGTCCACATCTCCGAGTCGTGCGCATCGCCGGACGCGAATACGCCCACCACCGTCCACTGTTGGCTGCCCAGGGTGAGCGTCTTGCCCAGTTCCAGCCCGCGGAACTGATTCAACGCGCCCTTGCCGACCACGATCTCGCGCAGGCCGGGCGTGAAGTGGCGGCCCTGCACCAGCTTGACCTTGGTGTGCACCGCCCAGGCCTGTTCACCCACCCCGCGCAATTGCGCGTTGACGTCGGTGCCATCGGATTTGGAGGCGATGTTGACCACCTGCGCCAGTTCCGGCGACAGCAGCGGGCGCCCGTTGGCATCGGTCGCAATGCCGGGCAGGTTGCTGATCAACGGCACCAGATCGCGGGTGATCACCGAGTTGGTTTCCGCTTGCGAGCCGCCGCGCAGCACAATGGCGGTGCTGTCGTCGCCGGTGTTGTTGAGCGTGGCCTGAAATCCCTGGCCCATCGCCAGCATCGCCACCAGCACCCCGACCACGCCGGCGATGCCGACCACGATCACCGAGCTGGAGCCCCAGCGTTGCGGCAACGTCGCAATGCCGATGCGTGCCGCCGCCAGCGACAGCCGGCCGCTGCGTGTGACCACCAACCACACCGCCAACAGCGCGGCGCTTGGCAGCAACAACGTCCATGGCAAGGCGATCCACGCAGCCAGGCCGATTGCCAGCAACACCACCGACAGCAGATTGACCAGACGGTTCTTCCATTTGCTTTGCATCTGCGTGCTCCTGTCAGCGGCCGGCGAGGGCATCGACGATCTTCAAGCGCTGCGCGCGTAACGCCGGCAGCACACCCACCACGATGCCGATCCCGGCCATCAGGCCCAGGCCGACCAACCAGGTCTGCAGCGGCACCGTCTGTGTCGGCATCAGGCCACCGCTACGCGCGGCCACCATCGGAATCACCAACGCCGACAACCCCATGCCGATCAACCCGCCCAGGCCGATCAGCAACACCGATTCGACCATCACCAACGTCAGCACGGTGCGGTCCTGGAATCCCAGTGTCTTGAGCGTGGCCAGTTCCGGAATGCGCTCGCGCACCGCCTGCGCCATGGTGTTGCCGGTCAGCAGCAGCAAGGTGAAGAACACTGCGGCCATGATCGAGGTGACGATCAAACCGATGTCGGCGAACTGCTTGAGGAACGCCTGCTGGAACGCCGATTCGGTCTGCGACTTGGTTTCATGATCGGAGTTGGCCGACAACGCATCGATCGCCAACGCCACGCGCGAGGCCTGGTCGGCACTGCGCAAGGTCACCGTGTACCAGCTCACCTGGTTCTTGATGTAGTCGTTGGATTCATCGAAATATTTCCAGTTCATCATCAACTGGCGTTCCTGGT
Organism: Xanthomonas sp. NCPPB 2922; assembly: GCF_041520885.1. Classification (NCBI taxonomy): domain Bacteria; kingdom Pseudomonadati; phylum Pseudomonadota; class Gammaproteobacteria; order Lysobacterales; family Lysobacteraceae; genus Xanthomonas; species Xanthomonas sp. NCPPB 2922. The sequence continues at coordinate 41,287 of NZ_JBGOFY010000015.1, forward strand.
TGGCTGCCACGGTGCGGTCCTTCATGCGGAAGATACCGACCAGTTGCAGCGGCCAATCGTTGCTACCGCTGCGCGGAAAGATGGTGGCCTGCAGCGGAATGGTGTCGCCGATCTTCCAGCCGAATTGCTTGGCCAGCGACTCGCCGACCACCGCGCCGGTGCGCGTGGTCTGGAAGGCCTTGAGCTGGTCCTTGGGTAGCTGGTATTCGCTGTAGACATCGAAGAAGTTCGGCGCCACCGAAAAGTTCGGGAAGAAATTCTTCGGGTCCTGGTAGATGCCGCCGAACCACATCGCCGAAGTCACATCGCGCACGCCCGGCACGCTGCGAATCTGGTTTTCCAGGCGGATCGGCAGCGATTGGGTGATCGACAGCCGCGAGGCGACCACCAGCCGGTCCACGCCGCTGACATTGCCTCCGGAGCTAAACGCCACGCGCACCGAATCGAGCATGCCGAACAACAGGAACGCCGCCACCACCGACAGCAGTGTCAGCAACGTGCGCGTCTTGCTGCGGAACAGTTGCGCCCACACCAGCGAGAGATACTTCATGGCAACGCTCCTTTACAGCGCGAGTGGCGCGTCGGCCAGCTCACCCTTGTCCAGGTGGATGGTATGGGTGGCGTATTCGGCGGCCTTCGGGTCGTGGGTGACCATCACGATGGTCTTGCCGTGTTCGCGGTTGAGCTCCTGCAGCAGGCGCAGGATTTCTTCGGCGTTGTGGCGGTCCAGATCGCCGGTGGGTTCGTCGCAGATCAGGAAGGTGGGGTCGGACACGATTGCGCGTGCAATCGCCACGCGCTGCTGTTGGCCGCCGGACAATTCGCTGGGCTTGTGGTTGCGGCGTTCCTGAAGGCCGACCAGGGTCAGGGCAATTTCCGCATTGCGCTTGCGCTGGGCGGCATTGAGCGAGGTGAGCAGCAAGGGCAGCTCCACGTTCTTCTGCGCGGTGAGCATCGGCATCAGGTTGTAGAACTGGAACACGAAGCCGACGTGGTGGCTGCGCCAGGTGGCGAGCTGGCCGCCACTCATGCGGTCGATGCGCTCGCCTTCGATCTCGATCTCGCCGCCGCTGGGCGTGTCCAGCCCACCGATCAGGTTGAGCAGGGTGGTCTTGCCGGAGCCGGAGGGCCCCATCATGGCGACGAAATCGCCGCGGGCAATTTCCATGTCGATGCCGTGCAGCACCTGCACTTTTTCCGGGCCGCGTTGGTAGGTCTTGGTGATGTTGCGCAGGGTGACAAGGGCGGTCATGACGGTTCCTGACGGGGCAATGGCGGGAATGGAGCGGCAAGGCAAAGCGGCAACGCATGGCAGGACGACGGTGCAACACCGCGGCTACGCGCTGCGGCCAACGGGTGCTACACACGGCGGCCGCGATGCAGCGCCACAACGGCAAACACGGCGCACAGCGCAATCCAGCAATTCAACAGCGGGCACGACACAGCAAGACACACAACACACGACGTTCGGCAGCTGCTGATTTCGACAAACGCCGCAGCGCTACGCTGCAACCAGGTTGCGTCTGCTTAGAGCAGCTATCAAAACGACTGCGTAGCCGCCAGGCGGGCGCGGCCGGTGCTCGGAATCGGCATGTACCCACGTACATTCCGGTTCCTCCGCGCCGTCCGCACCCACCTGACGGCTGCTCGCTACGTTTTGTTAGCCGCTCTTAGTGCAAAGGCGCCATCGCGTGCGTCATTCGCTCTCGGCGGCCGCCTCGGCCACCGTGTCGCCATCTTTCAACTGCGCCGGCGGCCGCAACACCACGCTGTCGCCGGCGGCAAGCCCCTTGCTGACCTGCCTGTCCTCGCCCAGGGTGATGCCGGTGGTAACGGTGTGCGCCTGCACGCGGTTTTCCGCATCGACCACGAAGGCAACCGTGGCGCCATCGCGCTCCACCAGCGCGGCGGCGGGCACGCGCACGCCTTGCGGCGTGGCCGCTTCCTGCGGTTTGGCCGGTTCCAAAAAGCTCACCCGCACGCCCATTTCCGGCACGATGCGCGGGTCCTTGACCTGCAATGCCACGCGTACCTTCACCGTGGCCTTGCCGCGATCGGCGGTGGGGATGATGGCGATCACCTCGCCGGGAATCTTCCACTCCGGGTAGGCATTGAGCACCGCGTCGACCGGCATCTTCGGCTGCACCCGGCCGATGTAGGACTCGCCCACTTCCACCTCGATTTCCAGCGATTCCATGTCGACGATGGTGCCGATACCGGTGCGGGTGAAGCCGCCGCCGGCCGACAGCGGCGAGACGATTTCGCCCGGCTGCGCGGCCTTGGCAGTGACCACACCGGCAAACGGCGCGCGCACCACGTTGAAGTCCGAGCGGATCGCCGAGATCGCCAGTTGATTGGAGGCCACCTGCACGTTGCGCTGCGCATTCTGCAGCTGCGCACGCAGGGCATCGCGCTGCGCAGTGGCCTGTTCGTACTGCGAGCGCGAGACCAGTTGCGCCCCTACCAGCGATTGCAGACGCGAGGCATCGGCATTGGCCACCGCCAGCTGCGCCTGCATGTTGTCCACCTGGCTGCGTGCGGCCGACAGTTGCGAGGCGGACAAGGTGCGTTGCGCATCGGCGTCCAGCGGGTCGAGCGTGGCCATCACCTGGCCTTCTTCCACGCGCATGCCTTCTTCGATCATCACCTCGCGCACCTTGCCGGTGACCTGCGCCGACACCGTGGCCATGCGTCGTGCCACCACATAACCGGAAGCATCCAGCACCGAGGCGCTGCTGCTGCCTGCGCTGATCGCCACCACCGGTGCGGTCTGCACTTCGATGACCTGGCGCCGATTGAACCACCACAACGCGGCGGCAATGATGACGACGAGCACGATGGCCAGGCCGATCCACAGCCCGCGCCGGGACGGGGCCGGTGGCGGGGTCTGGCGGTCGATACGGAGTTGCTTGAGCAGATCGGCGGAAGTGTTCATCGTTGACCGTGACGGGGTGCTGCGCGAAATGTGACCGGCCGGGCGCCGTGCCGCAAGCTGCCGGAAGTCACAAGCAATACGAAGGCGACCAACGGGGTGGGTGCCGCGCAGCATGCAACCGCCCCATCGCGACCGCCAGTGACAGCTGTCACCCGCCGCACATGACAGCGGCAACTGGGCGCGGCGGTGGCAGTACGCGATGCTGGGTGCATGCCAGGCTGTCGCGTTCGCCAGGCATGCTGTGGCAGCGCTGCGCCCGTCGCATCGTAGGTGCACGCACTGGCGCGCGCGACAAGCGGGCCGTGCCTTACAGACCGGATGCGTGCTCAACTGTTCCAGTCCACTGTGCGCACCGCGGTGGCAGACTCCAGCTTCCTCACCGGACTCATCCAGATGCGCTTTCCGCTTCCTGCCTGGTTACGCCCCGCCGCCAATTCGCAGGTCAGCGCACGCCTTGCGCAAGGGCAGTCGCCCTGGATGGATTGCGTGCACCTGCTGTGGTCGTCCTGGATCTTTGTAGTGCCGGTGTTTTCTTCGCGTGGCTACGATGCCACCTGGCTGCTGTGCACGCTGCTCTCGTATCCGGTGTTCCTGCTGCTGTATGCGCGCATGCTGCTTGCCCCGCGCGGCCAGTTGTATCGCTACGCCTTGGCCATGGGCGTGCTCAGCGCGGCCTTGCTGCCGGTGTATTCCTCCGGCATCAGCTATTTCGTGTTTGCCTGCCTGAGCCTGCGCGCCTCCACCCGGCACGCGTTGTGGCGGCACTTCGGCATGCTGGTGCTGATGAACCTGCTCTACCTGGGCTGGGCGCGCTGGCTGGGGCTGGGCTGGCAATCGCTGGTGTGGTTGCCGGTCTCGGTGCTGGGCATGGCGGCGGTCGGCGCGGTGTACAGCGTCAACGAGCGCAAGGACATGCTGCTGCGGCTGTCGCAGGATGAAGTGCGGCGGCTGGCCGCCACTGCCGAGCGCGAGCGCATTGGCCGCGATCTGCACGATCTGCTCGGGCACACCTTGTCGCTGGTGGCACTCAAGTCGGATCTGGCCGCGCGCCTGATCGAGCGTGATCCGCAGGCGGCGCGCTGCGAGATCGATGCGGTGGCGCAGATCTCGCGTGATGCGCTGGCGCAGGTGCGGCGCGCGGTCACCGGCATCCGTGCGGCCGGGCTGGTGGCCGAACTGGCCTCGGCGCGGGTGTTGCTGGACCTGGACGGCATCGTGCTGGAGCAGCACCTGGAAACGCTGGCCTTGCCACCCGAACACGAGACCGCGCTCGCGCTGGTGGTGCGCGAGGCGGCGACCAATGTGCAGCGCCATGCGCAGGCCAAACGCGTGCGGGTCCGCCTGCAGGCACAGGACGCGCAGGCGGTGCTGGAAATCACCGACGACGGGCGCGGTGGCGTGATCGTGCCCGGCAACGGCCTGGACGGCATGCGCACGCGCCTGCAAGGCCTGGGCGGTGCACTGGATGTGGAAGCGCTGCCGCGTGGCATGCGCTTGCGTGCCAGCGTGCCGCTGCCGCGCCCCACGCTGGCGCCGGCCACTCCGCCGCTGCCGGTGCCGCTGATGCCACAGTCGCACTGACGGCGCATCGGTCGGTGCGCGTGTCGCATACACGCCAGGCGTGCGGCTGCTATCGTGCGCAGCCGTTGCATGCATGCGAGCGCGACCGATGATCCGTGTCCTGTTGGCCGAAGACCAAGCCTTGCTGCGCGGTGCGCTGGTGGCCTTGCTCGGCCTGGAAGACGACATCACGGTGGTCGGCAGCGTCGCCGATGGCGAAAGCGCCTGGCGCGAGCTGCAGCGCCTGCAGCCGGACGTGCTGGTCACCGACATCGAGATGCCGGCGCTCACCGGCCTGGAGCTGGCGCAGCGCATCCAGCGGCAGGCGTTGCCGGTACGCGTGATCATCGTGACCACCTTTGCGCGCCCCGGATTCTTGCGCCGCGCCCTGGATGCCGGCGTGGCCGGCTACCTGCTCAAGGATGCGCCGGCCGAACAACTGGTGAGCGCCTTGCGCACGGTGCAGCGCGGCGGGCGCGTGATCGACCCGCAACTGGCAATGGACGCCTGGGTGGAAGCCGACCCCTTGAGCGAGCGCGAGCGCACCGTATTGCGGCTGGCCGGCGAAGGCCGCTCGGCCAGCGAGATCGCACAACAGCTGCAGTTGTCGCACGGCACCGTGCGCAATTACCTGTCCGAATGCATCGGCAAACTGGGCGTGGCCAATCGCATCGAAGCGTATCGCCTGGCGCGGCAAAAAGGCTGGTTGTGAGCGAGTGATGCGCTGATACGCGTGCATGCATGCGCGATGTTTGGCCGTTGCACGCGCGATGTAACGCGGTGACGTCTGTGGTGCAGAACACGCATGGACACCTATTCCAAAACGCAGGGAAAGGCATGCCACGCGTGCGCAGGTACACTCGTTGATGGGTGATTAACGCGAGCGCATTGCATGAAACATCTGTGGCTGTTGGGTCTGCTATTGGCGTGTGCATCCAACGCATCTGCCGAGCAATTCAAGATTTTGGTGGCGGCCATTCCTAACCAATATCACCACGACTACATTCCCGTCGCCAAGCCGCAGTTCGAAGCGATGGCGCGCAAGCATTACGTCGAACTGGTGTGGGCCTGGAATGCCAAGGCCTTCGATGGCGATCTGTCGCAGTACGCGGCGATCGTCTTGCTCAACACACCGGCCACCGACCTGGATCCCGCCCAGCGCGCCAACTTTCAGAAGTACGTGCGCAACGGCGGCGGTGTGGTTGCCGTGCACAAGGCGTTTGCGATCAAGCGTGGCGACTGGGAGTGGTACGACCATTTGATCGGGCGGTCGTTCCGCACCCATCCCTACATGCAGACCGCCATGGTGGATGTGGTGGACGCCAATTTCCCCGCCACGGCCGGCTTGCCTGCGCGCTGGGTGTGGACCGATGAGTGGTACGAATACGACCCGCCTTACAGCGATGAGTTAGTGACGCTGATGACGGTGGATGAATCCAGCTACGACCCCACCTTGATCTGGCCCGGCCAGGTCGCCAAGGGCATGGGCAGGCAGCACCCGGTGGCGTGGTACCACCACTTCGAAGGCGGCCGCGTCTTCGCCACGGCATTGGGCCATCTGGCCGAGGCCTACAACGACCCACGCTATCTGGAGCATTTGTACGGCGGGATTTACTGGGCCGCGACCGGCAAGGGCATCGACGCATCTGCGCCAGAGGCCAAGACAAAACGCCAGCGCTAGCCCCCCTCCCGTCGGGAGAGGGGTTGGGGAGAGGGTACGTGGCAAAGCCACTCCAGACGGCGGCGAACCCGATGCTTCGCCCATACCCGCATCCGCCCCTGCGGAGCACCTTCTCCCGAGGGGATAAGGGAGCCCCCATCCATCAACGCACCGAGCGCTCCCCGCGCGCCATGCTGGAAAACACGCCATCGCGGCGCACCCAGGCATGGAACAGCGCCGCGCTCAGATGCCCCAGCACGGTGGCGAACAACAGATACGCCAGCCAGCCATGCGCACTGCGCAGCCAGGCGTAGAGCGCCGGGTCATGCGGCGCGATTGGCGGCAATTGCGCGCCCGGCCACAGCACGATCGGATACGCACCGGCAGACAGCATCGCCCAGCCGATCAGCGGCATGCCCAGCATCAAGGCGTACAGCAGCCAATGCGAGGCGATGGCTGCCGCCTTCTGCCAGGCCGGCAGATCGGAGGGCAGCGGCGGCGGGCGATTGCGCAGGCGGTTGATCAACCGCAGCACGGCGAGAATCAAAATGGCGATGCCCAGCGGGCGATGCAGGTCGATCAACCACGGCCGCTGCGTCACCGAGGCCACCATGCCCACGCCGACGAACAGCATGGTCAGGATCATCGCGGCCATCAGCCAATGCAGCACGCGTGCGGGCAGATTGAAGTGGGTACGGCTGCTCATGGGTGGGCTCCCTGGCCGGTGGCGGCGCTGCCTTTGCCGTTGGCGATCTCGCGCTCGCGGCGATTGAACGATTGCGAATACACCGACGAGCGCGCCGCCAGGATCGGGTCGTTGGAGGCGGCAATGCCCTTGGGCAGGATCAGCGGGTCGTAGTTGAGATCGCGGCATGGGCCGCTGGCCTGCGGCTGCGCATGGTCGAGCGACAACGTGCCGGCCACGATCTGGCGGCGGCTCGCCGGCCATGGCTGGGAGGGATCATCCACCGGGTCGCCGGGCTCGGCGACGGTCAGCACCATGTCCCAGCGCAACGGCCCCTGCGCCAGGCGCGCATCCAGATCGGTGGCCAGAAAATCGCCATCGGCCTGCGCGCGTTGTTCCGCACTCAAGCCCTTGAACGGCGTGTGCGGGCGCATCGACCAGCGGATGTAGCGCTCGCGGCCATCGGCGGCCACCGCGCGGAAAGCGTTGACGCCGTTGTATTGGGTATTCGCCCAGCTGTCCGACCACGGTGCGGTCTTGGCCCACTGCTGGAATTTGGCCGCCTCCGGGTACTGTTTGCCGAACGCTGCCAGCTTGGCCGGATCGGGTTTGCCAGTGGCCGGGTCGGGCTTGGAGGCGACGTTGAGCGCCTGAAACCCGGCCGGTGTGGCCACCACGAAAAACGGAAAGCTGTTCATGGCGGTGCGCCATTCCTGCCCGTCATCGCTGCGCAGTTGCAGCGCCATGCTGCGCACGCGCGCCGCACCGTCGGCGCCATGCGGGTCGCCGCCGCCAATCGACATGCGCCCCAGCACCGGCGTGCTGGGCTGGCTGAAGATGCGTGCCGACGACAGCCAGGTGGCCTTGCCGCTGGACTGGAACTGCCCGCTCACGCACACGCCCTTGGTATGCGCGCGCCGGAAGCCCGGATGCGGCGGCCCGCTGGATTCGATGGTGTCGGTCATGCGCGCGGCAGTGAGCCGGTCGCCGCCAATCCAGCCGGCGGTCCAGGCGAACGCGATGGCGATGCCGCCGGCAATCGCTGCGATACCCAGCAAGGGCACCACAGGGCTGCGTGCGCGGTGTGGCGAGGGAGGTGGCAACGACATGGCTGGCTCCGGGTGATGCGAGAGGTGATGTGGGGGTCGCCCGGGTTGGCCGCGCAAATGGCCGCGGCAGAGGACGCCTGCGCCGCATCATCCGCAGGGCGCTGCGTGTAGCGTGTGATGTTGGCAACGCGCGGGCAAGTGCCAGTGTGACCGGCGCCTGCAACGCATGCGCCCGCACTGCGTCCCGCACGTCTCAGCGCGGTATCCGACGATGCCGGGCGCGCGCTGCGCCGGCCGTGTGCCTCAGCCGCCGTAACGCTGCTGCAGCATCGCAAAGGCCGAGCGCAACGCCAGTGCTTCGCCGCCGGCGGGGCGGCCGGGGCGGTCGCTGTCGTTCCAGGCGTAGACGTCCAGATGCGCCCACGCCAGGCCTGGGGCGATAAAGCGTTCCAGATACAGCGCCGCGGTCACCGCGCCGGCCATGCGCGAGCCGGCGTTGGCCATGTCGGCGACATGGCTGTTGAGATAGCGCAGGTACGGGCGCCACAAGGGCATGCGCCAGACCGGGTCGCGGGTGCGTTCGCCAGCGCCCAACCAGGCCTGCGCTACCGCCTCGTCGTTGGCGAACAGCGCCGGCAGGTCCGGGCCCAGCGCGATGCGCGCCGCGCCGGTGAGCGTGGCGAAATCCAGGATCAGGTCCGGGCGTTGCTCGCTGGCGTAGCTGAGCGCATCGCACAGCACCAGGCGGCCTTCGGCATCGGTGTTGTCCACTTCCACGCTCACGCCGGCGCGGGTGATGATCACTTCGCCAGGACGGAATGCATCCGGGCCCACGGCGTTTTCCACCGCCGGAATCAGCAACGTCAGCTGCACCGGCAGCTGCTGCGCCATCACCAGCCCGGCCAGCGCCAGTGCATGCGCGGCGCCGCCCATGTCTTTTTTCATGTTGCGCATGCCGTCGGCCGGTTTCAGGTCCAGCCCACCGGTGTCGAAGCACACGCCCTTGCCGACCAGCATCAGGTGCGGGTGTTCCGGCTTGCCCCAGCGCAGCACGATCAACCGCGGCGCCCGGTGCGAGGCACGGCCCACCGCATGGATGGTGGGGAAGTTCTGCGTCAGCAACTGCTCGCCGACAATCGCCTCGACCTGTGCGCCGTGCGTCTGCGCCAACGCGCGTGCGGCGTCTTCCAGATGCTGCGGGCCCATGTCTTCGGTGGGTGTGTTGACCCAGTCGCGCACCTGCAGGCAGGCCTCGATCAGCGCGCGGGTATGCGCAGACGGCGCGGCGGCCAGTTCGGCCGGCGCACGCGGCACCTTGCGGTAGCGTGCAAAACGGTAGGCCCCCAGGCCCCAGCCCAGTTGCAGCAGCGCCTGTTCGGCTTCGTTCAACGGCGTGGCCAGCACCCACCGGCTGGCCGGCGGCAGCGCCATCGGTGCATACGCATACGCATACGCGTCAGCGCGGTCACCAATGCCCAGCACCGCACCGGCCAGGCCCTGCTCACCGGGCAGCAGCAGCACGCTACCTGGTGCGGCGTCGAAGCGTTGCGCCTGCGCCCATGCAAGCACCTGGGTGGGCTGGTCGGCACACCAGCTGGCAAACCCTTCGCGGTCGAGGACATGCAGCGGCAACGCTGCCGCGCTGGGGTCGGTGAAACCGGTGAGGTGCGACATGGGAATCCTCGAATGCGGCGCGGCATGCCGCGCAAAAGCTGCGGAAAGAAGGCGCCGGGTTTAGCCGGGCACGCACACGCCAGCGTGCGCCGCCGGTGTGTGGTGCACGTCCAGCCAATCGGCCAGGCCGGTCAGGCTGTCGAACTCCAGGTCCGGCTGCTGGGTGGGGTGCGACCACTGCGCCTGCTCGCGGTTGATCCAGCACGCGCGCAGGCCGGCATCGAGCGCGCCCAGCACATCCATGCGCACATGGTCGCCCACATGCAGCACCTGCGCGGGCGGCACCTGCAGGCGCGCGCACGCGGCCAGGAAGATGCTCGGGTCGGGTTTTGCGCTGCCGTGTTCGCGCGAGCCAAGCTGGAAGGCGAAATGGTGCATCAGGCCGATGCGTTCCAGATCGGCATTTCCGTTGCTGAGCGCAGCCACCGGCACGTGCGCGGCGATGCGCGCCAATGCATCGAGCGCATCCGGATAGCATTCCACCTGATTGCGCGCGGCATAGAACACTTCATAGGCCGGTTCCAGCAGCGCCAGATCGCCGCCGCTGTCGCGCAAGGCCATCTCCAGCGTGAGCCTGCGCAGCGCGCTCAGGTCGTGATGCAGGTGCGGGTTGTCGGCAAAGCTGCGCTCACGCAACTCACGCATCGCCTCCACCGGGAACCGCGCTGCGGTGACCGGGCTGTGCTCGCACATCCAGTCGTACAACACCTGATCGATGCGCGCACCGATCGGAGCGAAGGGCCACAACGTGTCGTCGAGGTCGATGGTGATGGCGCTGATTTGGAAACTCATCGCGAGATTGTAATGCCGGGAATGGGGAGTCGGGAATCGAGAATGGGTAGAGCGCAGCCGCTGCTCTTGCGATTCCCGATTCCCAACTCCCGATTCCCGGCTACTCCAACAACCGCGCCCAGCGCTGCATGCCTTCCACCCGGCTGAGCACCATCTTGATGCACACCAGCAGTGGCACCGCCAGCAGCAGGCCGACCATGCCCCAGAGCCAGCCAAACAGCATCAACGCCAGGATCAGCATCAGTGGCGAGATCGCCATGCGCCGGCCCAGCACGATCGGGGTGACCACCTGGCCTTCGATGGTATGCAGCGCCAGATACAGGATGGCCGGCAGCAGCGAAGACAACGTGGTGCGGAATTCCACAAAGCCCATCAGCAACATCAGCATCACGCCGATCAGCGGCCCCACGTATGGCGCGAAGTTCAGCAGCGCCACCACGGTGCCCCACAGCAGGGCTTCGGGCAGCGGAATCTTGAGCACGTACAAAATGCCGGCAAATACCAGGCCCACCAGCATATTGATCACGCTGATGGTGAGCACGTAACGCGAGACCTCGCGCTCGATGTCCAGCATGATTTCGGTGGTGAAGCGTTGCTGCTGGCGATTGGGCAGCAAGGCGATCGCATGCCGTTGCAGGCTCTCGCCATACACCATGAAGAAGAACGTCAGCAGCACCACCGCCAGCACCGAGGCGGCGAGCTTGGGTGTGCGGGTCAGTGATTTGTACGGGTCATCCAGCTGCGTGCGCACGATCTGGATGCCGCGTGCGCCTTCGCCGCCGGCGGCGCGGGCAAAGTTTTCCGCGGCCTGATTGGCCTGCTGCACCGGCTTGGTGAAGTCGCGCACATCGCGGGCGATCTGGCGCATTTGCCGCGGTGCCTGCTGCACCCACTCGGCCGCCGGGCCCGCCAATTGCGCAGCCAGTGCCACGGTGCCGGCCAGGCCCAGGCACAGGATCATCAAGGCGCCGAGAAAGCGCGGGATGTACAGCTTGCGCAGACCGCGCAGGATGGGGTTGCCGATCAGCGCAAAAAACGCCGCCAGCATCACCGGCAGGATGATCGTTTGCGCGGCCCAGAGCGTGTAGCCCACTGCCAGCGTGGCCAACACCACCAACGAGGCGGGTGCACGCGGGCGTGGCGCCGGTGGTGGCGGAAGCGAGTCTGCCGGTTCGGCGGCATCCAGTGAGTCAACGGGGAAGTTCATGCGCGCCCTGGCAGCAGCCGGCGAGGTGCCGGCGGTGGGCCATTATCAGCAGAACGTGTCAACGCCGCGCACAGAACTGTGCGCGGGGATTCAATGCTCGGAGAGCTCGGTAGCGGCCTCGGCCGCACGCGGTGCGCCACGCGGGTAGGTCGCCTGGGCTGGCGCCACGGTGGCCGTGGCCAGCGTGCGTTCGTCTACCGGTACCTGGCCCATGGCAGCACCTGCGCTGTTGTCGGCGGCAACTTCTTCGGCGTTGTCGGCAGCGCGTTCGGCCTGCTCGGAAGCTTCCTGCGCGCGGTGCGCAGTAAACAGCGCCGAGATGGTGCTGATCATCTGCAGGATCTTGGGGATGCCGCCCAACTTGCTGGCAATGCTGCCCAGTGCGGCCTGCGGTTCGTTGCGACCGACGACAAAGCCCAGCCCGAAACCGGCGACCAGAATCCGCACCGGTGACCAGCCACTGGTCCATGCCTGACGCAGCTCCGCCCAATGCTGGCGGGTTTCGTCGCTGCGGCCTTCGACCAGCAGTTCGGCGCGTTCAACGCGATGACGCATGGCGCCGAATTTCATGGGCGGCCTCCGGTTGTGGACGATGGCGCTGCCGGCGAGGCCGGGCTGGTCTCATCGTCATTGCCGTCATCGAAGATGCCCAGGCGCACCAGCTGTCGGCGCGTGGCATTCATGCCGGTGTGATCGAAGTAGAAGAACACCCGCCATGCGGCGAGACCGGTGACCAGCAGGCTGGCCAGGGCGGTGAAGAACATCGCCTGGAACCACGACAACCCTGCACGTTGCAGCAGCGCGATGATGGCACCGGCCAGCAGCAACCAGGACGAGGCGCCAAACACCACCGCCACACATGCCCAGGCCAGGCCGCGGCCAAAGGCGCTGCGTGCCAGTTGCAGGTCGGCCGACACCAGCCGGCGCAAGGCACGGCTGGTGTCTCTGGCCGATCCCAGCGTCGCCCGGCCGGCAGCACCGACCTGACGTACGCTTTCGTCCAATCCTGGCGTTTCCGGACGTGCATCGTGCGCGTCCGGGCCGCCAGCAGTAGAGGCCTGATCGCTCACGACTTAGTTGTCGTTGCTACGGGCCAGCTTGGCGATGATCCAGCCAGCAGCAAATGCCACACCAAAGGCGGCCAGCGGACGCTCGCGGATCAGATCGGTGGCGCTGTCGAGCAGGTCGTTACCCTTGCTGACCAGCACGTCCATCTGTTCCTTGGCAGCGGCACCACCGAACTCTGCAGCGGCCATGCCCGCAAGCGCGGTGTCGGACAGTTCGGCCTTGACGTTGGCACGGCCCAGGTTGAGCTCATCGCCCGCGGCGCTGGTGGCACCCTTGACCGCTTCACCCGCTGCGCTGGCGGCGGACTTCAGATGGGTGCCGGCTTCGCTCAGGTTGTCCTTCAGCTGTTCGGTATTGGTGGGGCTCATGCGATATCTCCTACGGTCGTTGAGGGCAGCCGCGAAAGCGTGCGGTCGTGCGGTAGCAATAGCATCGGCAGGGTGTAGGGGGTGTTAGGGCAGGCGCTCGCCAGTGCACGCCGGATCAACGCATGAGCGCGTCGTACTGGGCGTTTCCGCGCAGGATGCGCAGCACCAGCTGTTGCGGCTTGCGCTGGAAATTGGCCCGCCAGCTGGCCAGGTCGGCGAACTCGCCCACGCTGCTGGCCACGATCACGTCGCCGCTCACCAACCCGTTGGCAGCTGCGCGCCCGCCGCGTTTGACATCGCTCACCATGACCCCGGTGACACCGGACTGGCGCAGCGATTCGGGCAGGTCCACGAAGGTGGCGCCGCCCAGGCGCGGGTCGAGCATGTCGCCGGTGACTGCGCGGTCCTGTTCCTTCAAGGTGGCCTTGAGCTTGAGCGGCTTGCCGTCGCGGCGGATATCCAGCGTGACCGCACTGCCCACTGCCTGCAGGCCTTCGTAGTTGTGCAGCGCCTGCGCGCTGTCCACGCGTTGATCGTTGGCTGCCACGATCACATCACCGGGTTGCACGCCAGCCGCTGCCGCCGCCGAACCCGGCAGCACGCGCGTCACCAGCGCACCGCGCAGCGAATCCACGCCCAGGCCCTGCAGCATCTGCTGGGTCAGGTTCTGGGTTTCCAGGCCAAGCGTGCCGCGCACCACCACGCCCTTGGTCACCAATTGCTCGACCACGTTGCGCGCCAGGTTGGACGGGATCGCCAGGCCCAGGCCGATGTTGCCGGCCATGCTGCCTTGCGGGTTGAAGCTGGCGGTATTGATGCCGACCAACTGGCCCTGCAGATTGACCAGCGCACCGCCGGAATTGCCGGGGTTGATCGACGCATCGGTCTGGATGAAGTTCTGGTAGCCCAGCCCACGGATGCCGCTGCGGCCCACCGCCGACACGATGCCCGAAGTGACCGTCTGGGTGAAGCCGAACGGGTTGCCGATCGCCACCACAAAGTCGCCGACGCGCAAGGCGTTGCTGTCGGCCAGTTTGATGTCGGTGAGCTTGTCGGCCTTGATGCGGATCAGCGCGATGTCGGTATCGGCATCGGAGCCAATGAAATCGGCCTTGACCGTGCGCCCGTCGCCGAGCGTCACCTGCACGTCGTCGGCGTTTTCGATGACGTGATGGTTGGTCAGTACATAGCCTTTTTGCGCATCGATGATCACCCCCGAGCCCAGCGACTCGTTGATGCGGTCCTGCGGGATTTCCGGAAACAGCCGGCGCAGGATTGGATCATTGAAGAACGGGTTGCGTACGCGCACCACCTGCTTGGTGTTGACGCTCACCACCGCCGGCATGGCCTGCTGCAGCATCGGTGCCAGTGAGGGCACCGGCTGCCCGGCAACCGCCGCCGGCAACGTGGCCGCGGTGGGCAGCGTAAACGCGGCACCGGCGGTGGGCGCGGCTTCGGCGCGGTTGTCCAGCCAGGCATTGATGCCGCTGGCAGCGAAACCGCCGAACGCGGCGGCCAGCGAGAGGGACAGCAGGGTGGGCAGCGGTCGCATGCAACGGATTCCGGGTTACGCGGTGGAAGAGGAATAGGGCGTCTGACTGCGTAAATCAAGCTGAACGAAGATGCCAGCGCGCGATTTAACCGCTGGTGAAAGTCACGCGCAGGCCTTGTGGGCATTGCGTTGACAGCCGCTTGAGCCCGGCGTAGCGTCCGCTCGAACAGCCCCACATTCAGCAATGCGGCGTGCCTATGCGCACCGCCCCGGGTTTCCACACTGACGCCCCGAAGGAGGGCTTATGAGCAATGGCAATGGTGTGACGGCAACGCTGTCCGACGCCGTCGACAGCGTGAAAAGTACGGCCACCGAACTGGGGCAGAGCATCGCCAGCACCACCAGTGACGCGGTCGCCAGCGTGCAGGACGCCGCCGATGGCGCGGTAACGCAGGTCAAGCAGCGGGTCAGCAAGGCGCGCAAGGCCGTGGTCAAGGTCGAAAAACGCGTGGTCAAGAAAGCCGGTGCCGCCGCCAGCGCGGTGAAGCGTAGTGTGGCCAAGACCCGGCAGTCGATCGAGACCGGCACGGCGGCAGCCAAGCACAAGATCGAAACCACCGCGGCCACGGCCAAGCGCAAGATCGCTGGCACCACCGCCACGGCGAAGAAGAAGATTGCCACTACCAAGGCCGCGGCCAAGCAGAAGATCGCCAGCACCAAGGCCAACACCAAGTTGAAGCTGGAAACCGCCAAGGCCAATGCCAAGGCCGAAGCGGCGGCACTGAGCACCAAGACCGCTGCCAGCAAGGCCGCGCGCAAGGCGGCGGTTGCCACGGCCGGCACGCGTTCGGCCGCCAAGAAGGCGCAGGTGAAGTCGGTAGCGGTGAAGAAGGCGATCGCCAAGAAGATCGCCAAGAAGGCACCCGCGGCCAAGCAGACCGCGACCCGGCAGGCGGCGGTGAAAAAGGCGCCACTGAAGAAAGCCGCCACCGCCAGCGCATCGCCGGCCAAGCGCGTGGTGGCCAAGAACAGCGTTGCGCGCAAGGCCGCCGTCAAGAAGGCCCTTCCGCGCGGCACGCGCTGAAAACCACGGGCCGGCGCTGCAGTAGCGCCGGCCTGTTTCATTGTCAGTGGCGGCGGTGACAGCGGCCGCACCAATTGATCGGTGTGCAAGACGCTGCGCGCACATCGGCCGCGGAGCCTAGGTAAGCGCTACGTTTGGATGCGGCACGCCACTGCAGCTGCGCAGGCCGCCGTCGGCGTAAGCCGCCTTGCGCTGCGCAGCGCAGTCACGGCATCACTCACTGCAGGCCTTGCACAAACTGGTCGGCGCCTTTGCGGATGCCGGCCTTGGCGGCGTCGTATGCGCCCAGGCTGGCCTTGATGTTCAAGGCGCTTGGATATTGCTTCTCGACGTAGGCGGCCAGCAGGCGATTGCTCTGCGCATCGAAGATTTCCACCGCGTAGCTGACCGAGCCTGAGAACGCGCCTTCCTTGCCGCGTGCGGCCTGCACCGCGTTGTAGGAGCCGCCACCGATATCCACTTTCATGATGGTGCCGATCACCCGTTTGTTGGGCTTGGCACCAGTGAGGGTGATGCGGATGCGCACGGTGTCGGCCAGGGGTGTGGTGGCGCGTTGCCAGCGCTGGGTGATGGCGCCGCTGAATTCCTGTTGCATGTACTCGGCCAGCATGCGCTTGTCCTGCTCGGGTACGTCTTCGAACTGCGCATCCGGTCCGCGATAGATGCTGACCGGCTCCACGATCGCGGCGCGGTAGCGGCTCCAGTTCGCATCGCCTTGATACGCGTAGGGCATGCGGTCGCCGCGGCTCCCGTCATGCGGACGCAGATAGCTGGACGAGGGCAACTGGCTATACGGCAGTGGCCGCGTGCTGGCGCAGCTGCATAGCAGCAGGCCGATCGATGCCATTACGCACCAGCGAATAACAGGAGAGCTGGACATACAGGGGTACCTGATTGGAAGGAGACAACGAAGGGGCCACCAGCACCAGCGCGGCTGGCACGCGGATTCAATGCAGCAGCAACCGGCACGCAGCCATCACCAGCACAGCGGTGGCCGCCAGGCACAGCAGCCCGCAGTGGCGGTGCTGCAGGCGACGTGCGTCGCGCGTGCTGCGGATGTCCGGCAGCGCACTCCAGATATCGCGATTGCAGATGCCGGTGCGGGGGCAGCGATACGGCGGTGCCGCGTGCATGTCGGTGGTGGCGGCCGGCGCACTCTCGTTGGCGGCAACTGTGGGCACGCGCAGCACCAGCGGAGCGGGCGCGGGCGGGGTAGAACGGATGGAGTGGAACATGGGCGTGCATCCTGGATGCGAGCGGTTCCAGGCACTGTAGGCAGCACTTTTTGGGACGGTATTGGTGCACGCGCCGAGGGCGCCGTGCGTGCTGCGTGTTCAGCGCGCAGCGGGGCCGCTGGTGGTGTCGGCCGGGAACAGCACGCGGATGCACAGGCCACGTCCGTCGCCGCCTTCGCAGGTTTCAATGCGCGCCTCGTGCAGCCGCGCAATGCCGGCCACCAGCGACAACCCGATGCCACTGCCTTGCACCGCGTTGCCGGAAACACGGTAAAACCGCTCGAAAATCGCGGCGCGGGCCTCCTCCGGCACGCCGGGGCCATCGTCGCTGACCTGCACGAATGGGTGCAGCTGATCTGCGCGCAGGCAATACCCGCAACTCACTTCCACCGTGCCGTGCAGGCGCCCGTAGCGGATGGCATTGTCGACCAGGTTGCGGATCAGGATGCCTACCGCGTCCACGTCGCAGCGCAGCACGCACGGTGCGGCTTCCACCTGCAGATTGATATGGCGTGCCTCGGCCTGCACGCTGAATTCGTCCAGCACATGCGTGATGAGTTCGGCCATTTCCACCTGGTGATACGCCGCCGAGCTCATGCCGGCATCCAGCCGGGCCAGATCCAGCAGTTGTTCGGCCAGGCGATTGCTGCGACGTGCGGTTTCCAGCAAGCGTTGCAGCGCGGCGTCCTTGCTTTCCAGCGTGGTGGCACGCAGGGCGACCTCGGCGTAGGCATGCAGCGCGGAGAGCGGTGTGCGCAGTTCGTGTGCGGCGTCGGCAACGAAATCGCGTTCGGCTTGCACGGCCTTTTCCACGCGTGCCAGCAGCGTGTTGAACGATGTCACGAGTGGGCGGATTTCGTCGGGCACCTGCTGCAGGGGCAGCGGCTCCATGTCCAGGCCCTTGCGTTGCGCGATGGCGTGCGAGATGGCGCGCAGCGGGCGCAGCGAGGTGCGCACCGCCAGCCACATCAGCAGGCCCAGGATCGCCAGCTGGCTGGTATTGAGCACGATCGCGGTGAGCGTGCGTTCCAGTTCGGCGCGGGGTGATTCGGCATCGACGGCAGCTTGGTCGTGCGCGCGGGCATTGCGCCTGGCACGTAGATGCGCTGCATCGACAGTGGCGATCTGGCGTTCGATCGGGTCCGGCAGCGCCGCCAGCAGCTGCGCACCGAAATGGGTGAGTTCGTGTTCGAGCGCGCTGTCCTTGCCATGGAACATCAGCGCCACGATGATCCAGATCGAGGCTGCCCAGCTCAGCACCACGATTGCCCCCAGCGTCGCCAGCATGCGCGCCTGCAGGGATCTCATTCGGGCGCCTGGCCGATCATGTAGCCCTGGCCATAGATGGTGCTGATGGCCTCGTCGCCAAGCTTGCGCCGCAGCTGGTGCACGTACACCGCGATCATGTTGCTGCCGCCTTCCGACGGGCCGCCATACACGCCTTCTTCGAGCTGGTCCTTGGTGACCACGCGCCCGGCGCGCTCCATCAAGGCCAGCAGCAGGCGGTATTCGTGCGCGCTCAATGCGACCCACTTGCCGTTGCGGGTGACCTTGCGGCTGCTCGGGTCCACCGACACTTCGCCCTGGGTGAGCAACGGCACCACGCGGCCCTGGCTGCGCCGGGCGATGGCGCGCACGCGTGCCATCAGTTCATCGAACTGGAACGGCTTGACTAGGTAGTCGTCTGCGCCGGCATCCAGGCCGCGGATGCGGTCGGTGAGCTGGCCGCGCGCCGTCAGCGCGATCACCGGGGTGGGGTCGTAATGGCCACGCATGTAGCGGATCACCGTGAGCCCGGAATCGCCGGGCAGGCCGATGTCCAGCAACACCGCGGTGTAGTGGTGTTCCACCAGCGCGGTCCTGGCCGCGGCGGCGGTGCCGACATGGTCGATGGTCCAGGACTGCTGGCGGACGCCGTCGCAAATGGCGTCGGCAAGCATGGTGTCGTCTTCAACGAGGAGCAGGTGCATGGTGGGTCCGCCGGGCACTGGGGCCAGTCCGATCTCCGCAGCACTGTCGGTTGTGGTCGTTAGGCAAATATTAGTGCATCGCCACCGCGGGCAACCCGGGCAGCCGACCAGAGGCGGGCCGCCAGTGGTATCGACGTGCGCAGTAACGGGCTCAGCCGCCAGGGAGAGTACCTGGGTTGCCTATACTCGCGGCGATCGCGGCCGTGTCCGAGCCTGGCTCGCACCGAGGCGGCATCCCGCGGATTTTACGAGGAGTGCTTGCATGGACCTTCTCCCTGCTGCGTTGTTGCTGGGTGTGGTGGCCGGGCTGCGCGCGATGCTGGCGCCCGCCCTGCTCAGTTGGGCCGCGGCCCTGGGCCACGTGCAGCTGGCCGGGACGCCGCTGGGCTGGCTGGGCTGGCGCTACACCCCCTGGATCGTCTCGTTGCTGGCCCTGGGTGAGCTGATCACCGACCAATTGCCCAACACACCCAGCCGCAAGGTCCCGGTGCAGTTCCTGACCCGGCTGCTGAGCGGTGCGCTGTGCGGCGGGGCGATTGGCCTGCAGGCGGGGCAGTGGGTGCTCGGCGCAGCGGCCGGCGTGGTCGGTGCGGTGCTGGGCACCTATGGCGGCGCTGCCGCGCGCGCCGCCGTGGCACAGCGGCTGGGGCGTGACCGTCCCGCCGGGCTGCTCGAAGACGGCTCCGCGCTGCTGCTGGGCGGTGTGGCCCTGGTGCTGCTGCCATGACCGCCACGCGCTACGACGCCATCGTGGTAGGCGCGGGCCAGGCCGGCCCGTCGCTGGCGGTGCGCCTGGCCGAACGCGGCCAGCGGGTGGCAGTGATCGAGCGGCACCTGGTGGGCGGCACCTGCGTCAATACCGGCTGCATGCCGACCAAGACCCTGGTGGCGAGCGCACGCGTGGCGCACCTGGCCCGGCGCGCGGCCGACTATGGCGTGCGCATTGCCGGCCCGGTGGAGGTCGACCTGCCGCAGGTGATGGCGCGTGCGCACGCGATCAGCGATGCGGCGCGCACCGGCGTGGAGCAGTGGCTGGCGCAGACGCCGGGTGTGCAGTTGATCCGCGGCCATGCGCGGTTTGTGGCGCCGGATCGGCTGCGCGTGGGCGCGCAAGAACTCAGCGCACCGCGCATCTTCCTCAACGTGGGCGGACGCGCACGCACCCCGGAGCTGCCCGGGCTTGATCAGATCAATACGTTGAACAACACCTCGATCCTGCAGCTGCGCACGTTGCCGCAGCATCTGGTGGTGATCGGCGGCAGCTACATCGGCCTGGAATTTGCGCAGATCTTTCGCCGCCTGGGGGCGCAGGTCACGGTGGTGGAGCAGCACGCGCACCTGATCGGGCGCGAGGATGCCGACATCTCCGAGGCCATCGCCCAGATGCTGCAAGACGAGGGCATCGCGGTGCGCACCGACGCGCGCTGCATCGCCTTCACGGCGCATGCCGACGGTGCGGCCGTGCAACTGGAGTGCGCGCAGGGCGCGCCGCAGATCGTGGCCAGCCACGTGCTGCTGGCCCTCGGGCGGCAGCCCAACACCGACGATCTGGGCCTGGAGGCCGCCGGCATCGCCACCGATGCGCAAGGCTATGTGCAGGTCGACATGCAACTGGCCACCAACGTGCCCGGCGTGTGGGCCATGGGCGACTGCAACGGCCGCGGCGCGTTCACGCACACCGCCTACAACGATTACGAGATCCTGGCCGCCAATCTGCTCGACGGTGCCGAGCGCCGGCTCAGCCAGCGAGTACCGGCCTATGCGCTGTTCACCGACCCGCCATTGGGCCGGGTGGGCATGAGCGAAACCCAGGCGCGTGCCAGCGGGCGGCCATTGCTGGTGGCGCACCGCCCGATGCAGCAGGTGGGGCGTGCGCGCGAGAACGGGGAAACCATCGGCATGATGAAACTGGTGGCCGATGCGCAGACCCGGCGCTTGCTGGGCGCCGCAATTCTGGGTCTGCACGGCGATGAAGCCATCCACGGCATCGTCGACCTGATCAACGCCGACCAGCCGATCGACACCCTGGAATGGGCGGTGCCGATCCACCCAACAGTCTCCGAGCTCTGGCCGACCCTGGCGCGCGCGCTGGCCCCTGCGCAGTAACGCGAGGACGCGCACTGCTGGGTGCCGCGTGTGGCCGCGTACGCGCGCTTAGTGCTGCAGGATGGCGCGCAAGGCTGCGTCCAGGCGCACGTACTGGAACTGAAAACCCGCATCGAGCGCGCGTTGCGGCAGCACGCGCTGGCTGACCAGCAGCAGATCGGCCATTTCGCCAAAGCCCAGTCGCAACACACCGGCCGGCAACGCCAGCAGCGCGGGGCGGTGCAGCGTGCTTGCCAGCGTGCGCGCGAATTCTGCGTTGGTCACCGGCGTCGGTGCCGTGGCGTTGTAGGCACCGGCCTGGCCGTGCTCCAGCAGCCATTGCAGCAGGCCCACCATGTCGGCGCGATGGATCCAGCTCATCCAGTGCCGCCCATTGCCGAACGGCCCGCCGCCGCCCAGCCGGAATGCCGGCAGCATGCGCGCCAGCGCACCGCCATCGCGGTCCAGGACGATGCCGGTGCGCACGCAGCTCACGCGCAGGCCCAGCGCGGCAATCGCCATGGCCGCGGCTTCCCAGTCGCGGCAGAGCGCTGCGGAAAAGTCATCGCCGGGGCCGTCGGCCTCGGTCAGTACCGCGTCGCCGCGTTCGCCGTAATAGCCCACCGCCGAGCCGGACACCAGCACGCGCGGCCGTTGTTCGGCCGGCTGCTGGGCGATCCAGGTGTGTAGCTGCTCGGTGGTGCCGATCCGCGATGCACGGAAGCGCTGCTTGCGTGCGTCGGTCCAGCGCCCGGCCGCCAGCGGTTCGCCGGCCAGGTTGATCACCGCATCGGCGCGCAAGCTGTTGCTGAGCGTGGCGACCGCGGTCACGCCGGGCAGTGTGCGCGCCGCACGCGGCGGGTCGCGGGTCAGCACGCTGACCTGATGGCCGGCCTCCAGCAGCGCCGGACACAGTGCCTGGCCGATGAAACCGGTGCCGCCAGTGATGAGCAGATGCATTGCCAGGCTCCAGTGCGCCGTATCGATGCCGCACCATAGGCGATGGCGGGCGCGAGTGGAGTGAAGCCGTGCGGGGGCGTGTTTGTCACTGCGGCTGCGTGATGCACGAGAAACGCGGCACGCCTGAAACGCAAACGCGCCGGACAAGCCGGCGCGTCGTGATGCAGGTACCGCCTGGCGCGTCAGCGCGAAGACGACACCGAATGCGCCCGCTCGAAATGCGCCGAAACCACACGGCGGGTTTCTTCCAGATGCGCCTTGACGGGGTCGGTCTCCGCGGCCGGGATCAGCTCCGCATCCAGGATCTTGATGGTGTCGGCGTGGTCGGTGACCATCGTGCGCATGAAGGCGTTGCGGTACGCGTCCTTGCCGTCCGGCAGGGTGAGCGTCTTTTCCAGTGCGTCCACCGCAGCCTTGCCTTTGGCACGCATCGCATCGGCGCGCGGCGAATCGGTTGCGCCCAGGGCCTTGGTCTTTTCCAGATTGGCCTCGTGGTCGTGCAGCATCTGCTTGGCGAATTCGTCCGTGGCGCCGCCCAGATCCTGTGCGATGGCCTGCTTGGCCAATGCGATTTCGTTCTCGTCGATCGCCGCAAGCACGCCCAGCGCGCCGCCGTCGCCCTTGGCCAACTCGGTTGCGCCAGTGCCGCTCACCGGGGCAGCGGTAGGTTCGGGCGAGACCGCCGACGCGGTCCGCGAGGCGTCGCCTCCTGGGCGATCACAGGCGCTGAGGGAGAGCATGGTCAACAACGAAGCAGCAATAAGCGTGAGTTTCATGAAAGTCCTGGGAACGGGGGAATGGCGGCGGCCGTCAACGGGCCTACAAGAGCGGCTGCACAGTAGTTTTGATAGCTGCTCCAAATGCAAAGGAGCCGCTGAGCGGCTCCGGTGTCGCATGGATCAGGCCCACTGCGGCTGGGCAACGGGTTGCATGCCCAAAGGTCGTACAGGTGCACGTGCTGCAGCCTGCCCGGTCCGGCACATCCGCGCCATGTGCGCCGTGCGCTCACGGATCAGCGGGTGTTCGCTTGCCGGTGCACTGCCCAATAAGCTGGCTACATGGAAGCCAAGGATCTCCTCCGCGCGGTCGCCCTGGTCGCTGATGATGTGCGGCACCAGCCGCTCCAGTCGTTCCAGCTCCTGCTGCACTTGATACGGGGTTTTCATGACGATCTCCATTGGATTACAGGTCTTGCTCAACGATTGCGATCAACTTGTGCGATTGCCCAGACGCTGCCAGCAGTCAGTGGCCAACTGTTCGTAGTTCGACTGCGTGCTTGACGAAATGAAGTGATGTTCCAGACGGTCGCGAAACAGCCTCAAACGCTCCTGGTCGCTGGAACGCGGTGCCTGCAGATAGATGTCGCAGGCCATCTTCACAACCGGCGACAATTCGCTGAACTTGCCGGCGCCGAGATTGCCTTGGGCATGCCGCGCCTGCCAATGCGCGATTTCGGCTTGTACATCGATGACGGAGGGATCTCTGCTCATGACTTGCATGTTCCGGGTTAAACAAACTTGACGCGCAGAGTAACTGCAGGTATGTCAACAAATGATCATCGAACGCGACAATTCAGCGCGGCGTTTGCCAGGGTTTGCTTAATTAGTCAGCTTTTTGCGCCGCGCCTGCACAGCGTGCCATCGCAACTCACCTGCGAACACCTTGCGTGCACATGTGCCGCACCACCCACCAGGCACTGCGGAGTTTCGGTGTCGATTGCAGCTACGTTACGGGGCATCGATGAACTGCGCACTGCGCACGGTAAAGCAACAGCGTCGCGTTGCCTGCATTGATTGCGCGAAATAGCGCGCGCACTGCGTCATTTCACGGAAGATTCTGAACCGCTCCACACCTGTGTAACGTCTGATCGTTAAGGTGGACGCTTGGAGCGATGGAGAGAGTACTCAGGATGCAGGACAGCAATAACCGCAGTTCAAAGCCGCATCACGCAAGCGGCACCCCCGAAGCACGCGTCTGGTGGCACGCCCTGTTGGAGCTACGTGGCGGCCGCATGTTGGTCAGCCTGGTCGTTGTCCTGCTGATCGTGTTCGGGTTCTACTTGCTGCTGAAGTAGCAGACAGGGCGCGGTAGACAGCGGGGCATGGCATGCGATGCGTGCATCACGCCAGTGACAACCTGCCACGAGGGGAATGCCATGCAACACACGCACTACCGGCAGGTGCTGGGGCACACGCTGCGCGACGTATCTCACGATGGTCACGAGCGTGCCACCCATGCCTGGGTGTGCGCAGAAGTGGCGCGTCTGCTGGGCGTGCGCACCATGCACGCCGGGAGCAATGAGCGCGTTCAACACGATGGCGGCGCGGCAGCGCACACGCTGCATATCCCCGACGAAACCCTGACCATTGCACAAGCACGCACGCTGGGCATTCAGGACACGCGTGACGTGTTGGGCGGCGTGGTGCCTTACGCCTTTCTGGCCACCAAGGTCATCGGCCATCCGTTGATCACAGACGCGGCGCAGCGTGTGGACGGTTGGAATCAAGCCCTGGCCACGGCCTTGATGCCCGCCACGTTGCCGGGGTACACGGTGTTCTCGCGTGCAGATGCCACGCAGGCAGCAGCGGCGTTGCGTAAAGGTGGTGGCGTGCGATTGAAACTTCCCACCGGTGTTGGTGGCAACGGCCAGTGGCGGATCGACGATGCCGCGCAGCTGGATGCCGCATTGGACGCCTTGCCGCCTGCGTATCTCGCCACCCATGGCGCGGTGCTGGAGCGCAACGTGGTGCAGCCGCACACCCATAGCGTGGGCGAGCTGTGCATCGGCGGCATCCAGATCGCCTACTACGGCACTCAATGCAGCGTGCGCGATGGCAATGGTGCAGAGGTGTATGGCGGTTCCAGCTTGCGCGTCTACCGCGGCTCGCTCGAAGCGCTTGCCGCCAGCGCGTTGCCCCCGCTTGAAAAACAGGTGGTCGCACAGGCCTGCATGTACGATCGATTCATCACTGCCGCGTATCCTGCGTTGCAGATCTCGCGTCGCAATTACGATGTCGTGAGTGGGCAGGACGCGCAGGTAGGCCCGGTCTGTGGTGTGCTGGAGCAATCCTGGCGCGTCGGTGGTGCCACGCCGGCAGAGCTCGCTGCCATTGCCAGCTTTCAGCAGGACCCGGCGCTGCGGTGGGTCACCGCCTCCACGCATGAACTGTATGAGGGCGATGCGCCGGACGACGTACAGATCTACTACCGCGCGCAGCGGCCCGGGCCCGGGCCGCGCATCAAATACCGGAGGGTGTCTACGGACTGATGGAAGCCAAACTATCCAGCATCGAAATCCCCGTTGGCCAGGATGAACTCAGCGGCACCTTGCTCACGCCGACCGGCATGCCGGGTGTGTTGTTCGTGCACGGGTGGGGTGGCAGCCAGCATCACAGCTTGGTGCGCGCGCGCGAAGCCGTGGGCCTGGGCTGCATCTGCATGACCTTCGATCTACGCGGCCACGAAGGCTATGCCTCGATGCGCCAGAGCGTGACACGTGCGCAGAACCTGGACGATATCAAGGCCGCCTACGATCAGCTGGCAAGCCTGCCGTATGTGGATGCGCATTCGATTGCGGTGGTGGGCTTGAGCTATGGGGGGTATCTCTCGGCCTTGCTGACGCGCGAGCGCCCGGTGGAATGGCTAGCGCTGCGCTCGCCTGCGCTCTACAAGGATGCGCATTGGGATCAGCCGAAAGTGAGCCTGAATGCCGACCCGGACTTGATGGACTATCGCCGGCGTGCGCTGGCGCCAAGCGACAATCTGGCGCTTGCCGCGTGCGCGCAGTACAAGGGCGACGTGTTGCTGGTGGAGGCCGAGAACGATGTGATCGTGCCGCATCCGGTGATGCGCAACTATGCAACTGCGTTCACCAATGCGCGCTCACTGACCTCGCGTGTCATCGCCGGTGCCGATCATGCGTTGAGCGTGAAAGAGCATCAGCAGGAATACACCCGTGCATTGATCGATTGGCTGACCGAGATGGTGGTGGGGCGTCGCATCGCATTGGCCAAGGAAGTGGTGGCCGCACGCAAGCAGTTGCTCAAGGAACAGCAGGGCGACGCGGTGTCGTTGCCGGGGCAGGGTTCGCGCGAATTTCGTGGCGACATCCGTGCGGTGGAAAAGACGTCGGCATAAGAGCAGCTATCAAAACTACTGCGCAGCCGCCAGGCGGGCGCGGCCGGTTCTCGGAATCGGCATGTACCCACGTACATTCCGGTTCCGAGCGCCGTCCGCACCCACCTGACGACTGCTCGCTACGTTTTGTTGGCCGCTTTAAGTTGCACTTGCCGAGGCGGTTCAAAACACGCGCTTGGCCACGCAGCAAGACAGTCTCGCAAGACGTTGAAAACAACAACGGGCCCACTGGGCCCGTTGTTGTTAGCCACCCGCGTGCAACGGATTGCGTTGCACGTAGCGCGCTCCTTTAGAGACGCGTGTCATCGGTGCGGCGCACCGAGCCATCGTGACGATCCGAATCAAAGGCCTCGCGCACGGCATGCTTGGCTTTTTCCCAGCTCAGGCGCGAATCGGCCTTGAAGCGGTCCCAGCCGTCGCCCAGGTCGCGCTCCAGATGGTCATCCCATTGGCGGCCGGCATGTTGCTGGCGCGCCTGCATGCCATAGCGGTACGCAGGGCGATAGTCATCGTAGGAATAATCGGCTTCGCGGTACCCCACGCTGTCGAAGCGGCTCTGGTAGTGGTTGTCGTTGTCGCGATACACGGTGTGGGTGCGATCCGCACGGTCCCAGGCATCACGCGCGGCCAAGCGGGCTTCGTCCCACTCCAGACGCGATTCACCACGGTTGCGCGGCCATTCACCTGCCAGCGTGGCTTCGGTCTCTTCCCAGGTGCTGGTGGGGCGGGTTTCGCGCGCCTGCAGGCCGAATCCGTAAACGGTGGCGTAGTCGCGATCGTAGTCGGTGCCTTCTTTGTAGTACGGGCGGTTGCGATGTTCCTGGCGCCAGTATTCGGCCTCCACCGTTGGGTCTAGCCGTTCGGCCACGCCCTTGCCGGCGGCAGCGCCAGCCACCACACCTGCCGCGGCGCCGATCAGCGTGCCCAGCGGGCCAAACACCGTGCCCGCCAGCGCGCCTGCGGCCGCACCACCGGCAATGCCGCCCACGCCCACGCCCACCGGATGGGAGCCGGGCGTACCGGAGATCGGGTCGCGGTTGAGGTCCTGTGCTTCTGCCTTGCGTTCCTGCTTGTCGTAGCTGGTCATGTCGCCTCCGGGTTGCTTCAAGGACGCGTCCTGATACTGCAGGTCCGCGAATGTGGCGTCACGATGGCGTCGCAGGAGTGAAACGTGTGTGCGTGGATGTGAGTGCGGCCGCGACATGACTGAACTGTGCACGCGCAGTTACGGATGAGTTCGTCGCGTTCGCGCGCGCAATGAAGAGGGCCGCTTGCGCGGCCCTTGCTCATCCCTTGATGCACACCACCTGGCGCAGCGTGTGCAGCACTTCCACCAGGTCCTGCTGCGCGGCCATCACGGCGTCAATCGACTTGTACGCCGCCGGCGATTCGTCGATGACCGCCGCATCCTTGCGGCATTCCACGTGCGCAGTGGCTTCGCGGTGCTGCGCCAGCGTGATCTGCTGACGCGCGGCGGTCCGGCTCATGACCCGGCCCGCACCATGGCTGCAGCTGTGGAAGCTCTCC
The DNA here is from genome assembly GCF_041520885.1 of Xanthomonas sp. NCPPB 2922. Lineage (NCBI taxonomy): Bacteria > Pseudomonadati > Pseudomonadota > Gammaproteobacteria > Lysobacterales > Lysobacteraceae > Xanthomonas > Xanthomonas sp. NCPPB 2922. The sequence goes on from NZ_JBGOFY010000015.1 coordinate 68,775, forward strand.
GCGTTGCCGAGCCCGCGCACGATGTAGCTACGCGTGCCCATGCTGCCGGGAATGATGCCCAACTCGCCGGTGCGCGCACTGACCGCGCCCTTGCGGGTGATCAACAGTTCCTCGCCGCCGTGCGTTTCCTTCTGCACGTAGTTGTGGTGACAGTTCACCGCCAGCTTTTCTAGCTGGAACTTCGGCAGGCGGTGGCGCATTTCCGCCAGTACCCGCGCCATCATCGCCTCGCGGTTTTCGCGGGCGTAATCCTGCGCCCACGACACCGCTTCCACGTACTCATCGAACAACGGCTCGCCTTGCATGAAGAATGCGAGGTCCTTGTCGGGCAAATGAAAGCCCAGCACGCGGTTGGCCAGCTGCTCACGCGCCCGCTCGATGAAATAGGTGCCGATCAGGTTGCCGGTGCCACGCGAGCCGCTGTGCAGCATCACCCAGACCGCATCGGTTTCGTCCAGGCAGATCTCGATGAAGTGATTGCCACCGCCCAACGTGCCGATCTGGCACTCCAGCTTGTCGGTACGGATGCGCCGATGGGTCTGCTTGATCGCTTCCAGGCGCGGCACCAACCCGGACTGTGCAATGCGCGTGGCGATGCTGTCCGGGAGCTTACGGTGTTCGCCACCACGGCCGTTGCCCACCGGCACGCTGCGCTCGATGCTGGAGCGCAGCTGGGCCAGGTTGTCGGGCAAATCGTTTGCACGCAGCGTGGTGCGCACTGCGGCCATGCCACAGCCGATGTCCACCCCGACCGCAGCCGGGATGATGGCGCCGCGGGTCGGGATCACAGAGCCCACGGTTGCGCCCTTGCCCAGGTGCACGTCGGGCATCACCGCCACCCACGGCCCGACAAAGGGCACGGCGGCGATGTTGCGCAGCTGTGCATGCGCCTGTTCTTCCAGCGGCACGCCGCGCACCCAGCCCTTGATCGGCGTGGAGGTGCCTTCGGCATGCAGTAATTCGTAGGTGTGTGTGTTCATTGTTCTCATTCCTTTGGGGCCGTGCGCGGCGGATCCGTCCACCGCACACGGCGATCATCAGCGCAGCGTCACCAGCTGCTTCAGCACGCCATCCAGGCCGCCGAACACGGTGAGCGTGTCGATCTTTTCGGTGACCTTTTCCAAGGCCTCCAGTTCCTTCAACCGCATCAGCACGCTGCTTTCCTCGATCAACTTTGCAGTGTTGAGCAGTGAACGCGTGGCATTGGCTTCTTCGCGCCGGCGGATCACATTGGCTTGCGCCTGCTTCTCTGCCTGCACCACTGCATTGAGGATGGCGCGCATCTCGCCGGGCAGGATCACGTCCTTGACGCCCACGCCCAGCACCTCGATGCCGAAGCCGTGCACGCTGCTACGCACATGCGCCACGATGTCGGCGTCCAGCGATGCCTTGTCGCCCAGCAACTCGTCCAGCGTCTTGCTGGCCACCGCACGGCGCAGCCCGTATTGCAGTTCGCGATACAGCAAATCACCGGCCTTGGCCACGCGGGTGCGCATCGCCACCGCATCGGTGATACGCATGCTGGCAGCCAGGTTGACCCGCAACGACACCTTGTCGCGGGTCAGCAACTCCTGGCCGGAGACTTCGACCGATTGCACGCGCAGGTCGACCACTTCGGTCACCACGGTGTTCTGGAAATTCCAGAACGCATGCGCCCCGGGTGGCAGCGGTGGTGCGAGCGTGCCATCCACCGAGACCAGGCCGACCGAATCGGCCGGCACCTCAACGCAGCTGGCCACCTTCGACAGCGTGCCGAGCTGGCGCAGCCGGCGCTGCACATCCGTTGGCACCTGCAGCCCATCGCTGAGCGGCAGCACCTGCACGGACAGGGGGGTGGCCCCACGCCAGTACAGCGTGCGCGAGCCCGGCGGCAGTACGCCGTCGAGGACGCCGTTGCGCAGCAGCAGGCCGACCTGGTGCGCACCGATGTCGGCGAGCACACAGTGCGTCTCCAGCTGCGGGCCCAGCGCCTCGATCAGCCGCTCGGCCTCGGCCCCTACCGGGGCGCCATTGCCCACCGCATGCAGCGTGATGGTGAGGCGATGCAACGGGTCGAACAGGCGATAAACGCCGGGCATGAGCAGGCGCGCAAAGCGCCGGTCGCGATACACCAGGCCGCGTTCGCCGTCACCGATCACGACCTTCTTGGTCCAGAACATGGCATGTCTCCTTGGGTTGGCTCTGGTGATCCGATCCGGGCACACGCACACGCCTCGTCCCCCGGATCGGAACCGGGACGAAGCCATTGCCGACGCAACGCGGCGCAAGCGGGAAAGAGAAGGAAACGCCCGAGACAGCGCGGTGGCGGAGCACGGTGGGCTGGCGCTGCCGCCGCACCGCACATGACCAACACGGCGAACCGCACGGCCAGACGCACTGCAGGGAAGGCAGCGCCAGGCCGCAGGCCCGGCGACAGCGCCGCTGTCTGGTGGCCGCGCACGTTTGTGCGCCTACACCAGGCAAGGGCGTTTCCTGGGGTTGGGACATGCGTCCCGTGGTGCATGACGTGAAAGGTCATGGTGGAGCGGGATTCGAACCCGCGACTCACGGAGGTGACTCCGCTGCTCTACCCAACTGAGCTATCCAGTGGTGGATGTGCCGGAATCGAACCGACCCTGTGGCTGACGCCACCGCTCCCACCAGGAGCCGACATCCGATGTCAGAAACTGCATCGGGGTTTCCGGTATATGCCACGGCACGCCGCGCACACCAGCTGGAATAAACTCCAGACCGCTGGAAACCTTTCTGCATCGTTTCTGATTACCGTTCTCTGGAACGATAATCCATGTGTACGCATGATCGTCTGCCGCCCGTGCCCGACACCTGGGCACAGCGCTTGCGCGCCTCGCAGCACTGCAACTTCCCTGTTGCCGGGCGTTCCCTGCCCGGGTGTCTTCGGCGATCAGCCGTACCAACCTGTTGAGCGAACGCATAACGAAAAACGCCCCCGGATGCAGCATCCGAGGGCGTTCGCAAGCCTCGGAGATCGGGTGACCGATCTCCCGTGGCTGAAGATCAATCGAAGATGTGCATCCGCGCTGCCAGCACGGCGACACGCGTCTGCGGAACGCGGTTGGCGCGTTGCAGTCGGTCCTGTTTGCTGGGGAGATGAATGGTCATCTGCGCGGGAATCCAAAAATTGCAGGGCGTACCTGCCGAGGGCGCGAACATTACCCGTGTTGTTTTTATTGTGCAAGGACTTTATGCAAAAAATAATCGAGTCGATTATCTCCGGGCATCATCGGCGGTTATCCAGTGCGGCCGCGACCTGGGCCAGATCATCACGCAGCAGCGCGCGTGTGGCGGTGCGCTCGGGCTCACGCATGCGCAGGATGGCGGACGGGTGCCAGCTTGCCAGCGCAGTGGTGCGGTCATCCAACGCGCGCCATTGCCCGCGTTCGGCGGTCAATCGAAACGCGTTGCCGAACAGGGTTTGCGCCGCCATCGCGCCCAGCGCCAGCACAATGCGTGGGCGTACCCGTAACAGTTCGGCGGCCAACCATGGCCGGCACGCGGCCTGTTCGCCGGCGGTGGCGCGCTGATGCAGCCGGCGTTTGCCGCGCGGGACGAACTTGAAATGCTTGACCGTGTTGGTGACGTAGGCCATCGCCGGATCCAGGCCCACGTCGGCCATCAGCGTGCCCAGCAACTGGCCGGCCGGGCCCACGAACGGGCGGCCCTGCTGGTCTTCCTGGTCGCCGGGCTGTTCGCCAATGATCATCAACGGCGCGCGGGCAGGGCCGGCGCCAAATACGACCTGGGTGGCCGGCTTCCAGAGATCGCAGCGACGGCAGTGCTGTGCCTGCGCTCGCAGCGCGGGCAAGGTGCCGCTGGGTACGGTGTCCACCGGCTTGGCCAATGGAGTGGTGGGCGCAGAAGAGATGCGGTGCGCAGGCATGGGCGGCGGCAAGGCAAGCGGGTAGCCGACGCTAGGGCGCGGCCCGCCGAGACGCCGTGAATCACGTAGTGGTGCGCGCGGGCATGCTCACTGGGTGGCGATGGTGCGCGTGCGTGTTCGGCCATTGCTGCAACGGCGGCCTCGGCAGGCGTGCGAAAAACGCGCTGGGCGCTGTCTCAACGCAGCTCAATCGCGACAGTCGGTCGCACGGTGGGCAATGCACCGCAGTGCCGTTTGAATGTATGCACCAGTTTGCATCCAACGATTTGTAGGCGACTAAAGACGCATTCGCGCAGGGATACCGGTGGCGCACCACAGCGGCAATGGCGCATGCACTCCAGCGTGACGACAAGGCACCACCCGCCGTCCCGCAACACTCAGTGGCCGTGCGAGCCCAGCGTGCGGGCGCCGGTGAGGATCATGCGCAGCATCTGCGAGATCTGTTCGACCAGCTCTGGGTCTTTCTCCGGCGGCAGGTCCATCGCCGTGGCGCCCATCGCAAACACCAGCCGGGTGATCGCCTTGGAGACCAGCGCCGGCGCATGCAGCGTGGCGCCGTCGGCGGCGGCCAGGCGGATCAGGTCCACGCGCAGCTCGTCTTCGAAATAGCTGAGCTCGCGTTCCACCGCCTGCTTGAAGGCATCCGAGCCCACCGCGCCCTCACGCAGCAGCACGTGCAGCAGCTTGTCGTCGGCGCGCAGCTGTTCCATGAAGGTTTCCACCGACACCCGGATCACGCTGCGGTCGGTGGAGGTCGCCCGCCGCCGTGCCTGGCCGATGATGGTGCGCAGCGAGCGCCCGGCCAGATCGATCAGCGCCACGGCGAGCTCGTCCATGTCGCGGAACTGGCGGTAGAAGCTGTTCGGCGCGATGCCGGCCTCGCGGGCCACTTCGCGCAGGCTCAGCGTGGACAGGCTGCGGTGCGGGCCGATCAACGACAGCGCTGCGGCGATCAGGTCCTCGCGTGAAATCGCCGGCTTGCGTGACGGCGGCGCGTCGTGGGATGGCAGGGCGATGGAGGTCATGAGGCAGCAGCCGGGCGTGGGCCTGAATCATAGCCCCTCTGGTCGATATACAACTGTATACACGTCTGTGCATGCGTGCGTATAGTACACCCCATGAACTCGGCTCCTGCTCGCATGCCCAAGTCCCCGCTGCCCACGCGCCTGGCGCGCCGGCTGGTGTCGCCCCAGCTGTTCGACTTCTGGGCGACCCGGATCAACCCGCTGTGGACCCTGGAGCGCCCGCTGGCGCGGCTGGTCGCACGCACGCCAGCCAGCCGGGATGCAGTGACCTTGCTGTTCCAGCCCAATGGGCATTGGCAGGGCCTGCAGGCCGGCCAGCACGTCAGCATCGGCGTGGAAATCGACGGCCGCCGCCTGCTGCGCAGCTACAGCCCCACGGTGCTGGCCGACGGCCGCCTGGCGATCACCGTCAAGGCGATCACCGGCGGGCTGGTCAGCACGTATCTGGCCAGTGAGGCGCCGCTGGGTGCGCTGGTCTCGCTGGATCCGGCGTTCGGCGACATGCTGCTGCCCACAACGCCCGCACCTCTGTTGCTGTTGGCGGCCGGCAGCGGCATCACGCCGATGCGCGCGCTGCTGCAGGCCGCCGCTGCGGCAGGCATGCCGATGGACGTGGACCTGCTGTACTGGGTGCGCCAGCGCGACGAGGCCTGCTTTCTGGACGAATTCGAAGCACTGGCGGCCGCGCATCCGCGCCTGCGCGTGCAACTGCTCACCACCCGCGAAGGCGCCGCGCCTGCGCCGCGTATCGACACCTTCCCGCTGGAGCAGGTCACCGCCCTGCAGGACCGGCATGTGATGGCCTGCGGGCCGGGCGGTTTCGTGCAGGCCGCGCGCGCGCGCTTGCAGGACCGTGTTGCCCGGTTCCAGGCCGAAGCCTTCAGCGTGCCGGCACTGGACGACGGCGAAGCCGGCCAGGTGCAGGTCCAGCTGTCACGCAGCGGCCGTACGCTGACCCTGCCGCGCGGCCAGTCGCTGCTGGAAGGGCTGGAAGCCCAGGGCCTGCGTCCCAAACACGGCTGCCGCATGGGCATCTGCAACAGCTGCGCGTGTGCGCGCCAGTCCGGCACCACGCGGCACCTGCTGACCGGCGAGCGCAGCAGCGAACCCACCGCACAGGTACGCCTGTGCATCAGCGCCGCCAGCACCGACCTGATCCTGGATCTGTAAGGAACCCTCATGAGCCGAGTCCATAACCGCGCCCTGTCCGCCGCCGAACTGCAGTCCTTCGGCGACGAGCTCGATGCCGTCCGTGCCCGCGTGCTGACCCAGGTCGGCGCCGCCGACGCGCGCTACATCCGCCGCATCGTTGCGGCCGTGCGCTGGACCGGCGTGGCCGGCCGTGCGCTGCTGTTCCTGGGCGCCTTCGTGCACAGCGTGCTGATCCCGGCATGGATCGCCGGCGTGGTGCTGCTGACCCTGTCCAAGATCCTGGAGAACATGGAGCTGGGCCACAACGTCATGCACGGCCAGTACGACTGGATGGGCGACCCGCAGCTCAACGGCAACACCTACGAGTGGGACATCGTTGCCACCGGCGACAACTGGCGCAAGACCCACAACTTCAAGCACCACACCTATACCAACGTGCGCGGCATGGATGACGACATCGGCTACGGCCTGTTGCGCATCTTCCCCGAGCAGCGCTGGCGCCCGTTCTACCTGCTGCAGCCGTTCATCGCGGTGGTGTTCGCGTTGCTGTTCGAATGGGGCGTGGCAATCCAGGACCTGCGCCTGGGCCGCTGGCTCGCCGGCAAGATGAAGGCCGCCGAATTGCGCGCGTCGTTCCTGCCGGTCGGCCGCAAGATGGGCCGCCAGATGCTCAAGGACTACATCGTGTTTCCGTTGCTGGCCGGCCCGTTCTTCCTGACCGTGCTGCTGGGCAACCTGGCTGCGAACATGCTGCGCAGCATCTGGACCTTCGTGATCATCTTCTGCGGCCACTTCACCGCCGATGCGGAAGTGTTCGCGAAGGAATCGATCCGCAACGAGTCGCGTGGTCACTGGTACCTGCGTCAGCTGCGTGGTTCGTCGAATCTGACCGGCGGCAAGCTGATGAATGTGCTGTCGGGCAACTTGAGCCACCAGATCGAACACCACTTCTATCCCGACCTGCCTGCCAATCGCTATGCGCAGATCGCGGTCGAAGTGAAGCAGATTTGCGCGCGCTACGGCCAGCACTACAACACCGGTTCGCTGCCGCGTCAGTTCGGCCAGGTGATGTGGCGGATCGTGCGGCACGCCTTCCCGAGCCGCCCGGCACCGGTGCGGCAGAACGACGGCGCACTGCAACGCGCCTGAGGCTTGCGACCTGATACAAATGATCGGCCTGTCGCGCGTGCGGCAGGCCGATTGTGTTTGTGGGGTGCGCAACTGTTTGGCTGACTGTATTGAGGAGCAGCTACGCTCGCTGGCACGTACAACGGAAACAGGTGTGGCAGGGCTCGCGCCATCGCTGTCGGCTTTGCTTGGAACCGCGATGTGATGCGATGTCGCCGGGACGGAAGGGCGGTTGCGTTGGAGTGCATGCGGTAATGCGTAACAACTGTCGTGTCGCTATTTCAGCGCGCAGCATGTCCGCTGATAGCGACCTAACGATCCAACGATCCAACGATCCAATTAGCCGAATAGCCGATTAGCCGATTAGCCGATTAGCGCTACAGCGATCAGCCAGTCCGCTGCAGTGCATTGCGGTAGGCGATGAATCCGCCGCCGGCAATGCGCGCGCGAACAGCCAGCCCTGCGCCGTCACCGTCATCTGGTGACTGGCTGGAAGCGACGGCGTGATGGGTATGGCGAGGCACGAACCGATGCTTGCGGAGCGCATGCAAGTGCATGAGACGCACGCGATAGCTTTGCAGCGCACAGCCTGCCGCTGATTGGCGAGCCAATGAACCAACGACCCACTGAGCAGGTCGGCGATCCGACGCTCAGCCAGTCCGCCGCAGCGCATTGCGGTAGGCGATGAACCCCGCAGCCGGCAAGGCGCGCGAGAACAGCCAGCCCTGCGCCAGGTCCACGCCGTGGGCGCGCAGATAATCCAGTTGCTCCTGCCGCTCCACGCCTTCGGCGATGGTGCGCAACTGCAGGGTCTTGGCCATTTCGATGATGTGCGAGGTCACCGCGCTGGTGGCCGAGTGCGTGCCGATGGTGTCCACGAAGGATTTGTCGATCTTCAACGCGTCCAGCGGCAACCCCTGCAGGTATTGCAGGCTCGAATAGCCGGTGCCGAAGTCGTCGATGGACACGGTGTGGCCGGCGCCGCGCAGATGCATGATCGTGGTGCGCGCCGCATCGATATCCATGAGGCTGCGCTCGGTCGCTTCCACCCACAGTTGCCCGCTGTCCACGCCGGTGCCGGCCAATGCATCGGCCAGCACGCTCTGCACGCGGCCGCTCTTGATATCGCCGGCCGAGACATTGATGGCCACGTGCAGGGAGCGGTCGGCCGCCAGCATCGGGCCGAGATCGCGGATGACTTCGGCCACCACCAGGTCGGTGATCGGCAGGATCAACCCGCTGTGCTCGGCCAACGGGATGAAGTCATCCGGCGGCACCAGCGCGCCGCCGGGCTGCTGCCAGCGCACCAGGGCCTCGGCGCCCACGCAGTCGCCGCTGTCCAGCGCGATGATCGGTTGGTAATGCACCACGAACTCGCCACGCTGCACGGCGATCTCCAGCCGCGCCAGCGGGGACAGGCGCCGCCGCGACACCCACACCACTGCGCCTACCAGCAACAGCGCCACCAGGATGCCGACCGGCAGCAGCTGCAGGCGCAAGGCCGCCAGCGGCCCGCGCAGATAGGCGGCCGGCTCGGTGACCACGGCCACCCAATCGCCGCGCCGCGCCCGCCCGGACAGCACTTCCGAGGCCGGCGCGGCATGCGAGGTGGCCGCCAGCGCCTGCCCTTGCAGCAACTGTTCGGCGGCGGTGCCGGTGCTGCTGAGGATCTGCCCGGCCGGCGTGCCGATTGCCAACTGCAGGCCGGGTGGGACGTTGATGTCGGTGAGCGTGGAGGGGTTGATCAGGACGTTGTAGTCGCCCAGGTGCAGGGCCATCACCGGGTGCTGCGGGCTGGCCAGCGGGAGCAGGCGCGTGGTCACGGCGATCCCGCGCGCGACCGTGAAGTCCGCAGGCATCTGTGGCACTGCCGCGTCCAGCGTGCCCCACGAGGTGCAGCGCAGCTGACCTTGCTGGAAATGGCCGAGTTCGACGATGTGGTGGCTGCTCAGCACCAGCGCGCGCATCTGCGCCAGGTGCGCGGGCGAACAGGAGGGCAGCGTCGATGCGGCCATGCTCAGCAGCGCGCCATGCGCCTCGTCGAAGGCGGTGTCGGTGCGGCGGATCGACAATTCGGCCAGCCTGCTCAACTCGGCCTGTTCGCGCGTGAGCGCCAACCGCCACGCCAGGTAATACGAGACACCGGTGGGAAGCGCTGCACACAGCAGGGCAAGCAGCACGGTGACGCTGATGATGCGGTGCCGCTTCACTTCAGATCCTGACATGGGTGGCCAGCATTGCCGGCTGGCCGATGGCAGGGTGGGCAGCCGCGCGCGGCGCGCTCGAGAGTGGTTTGCGCTGTGGCGGATGTTCGGCCACACAACACCGCCGCATGGGGGCGGAGATGGCGGGCGGCGGTGACAGATGAGGCTGCACGTCACGAATGTACGACACACACGTGCATTGCGGGCAGCGTTTCGGCGAAGCGGTCGCGTTTTTATGCTCGCGGCCGCTTGTGTCGGTGTTGAAAGGTCCGGCCCTGTTAGGTTCACGCACCCGCGTCGGGGCAGCGGGTAGGGTCAGGTGGTCGGCAGTGCTGCACTGATCCGACACCTCGGCGCCATGCTGGCGCCCTCGATGGAGAACGACCCATGACCCAACAGAAAGAACGTGTCGGCGGCACCGATGCAGTGCCGATCTTCAAGATGCAGGAGGCCACCCGCGACGGCGAGGTGACCAAGTACGTGGTGGGCGACACCGGCGTCGCCTTCGACAGCCTGGAGGGCGCGCAGGCCGCCGCCAAGGACCTGGGCACCCTCAACAACTAGCGGTGCCGCGCTACGGGAGCGGCTGCTCGGTCAGCCGCCCCGTATGCGGGGTGTGGATCAGCGGCGCCAGATCGAAGCCCTGCTCGCGTGCGTGTGCCAGATAGGTCTGCGCGATGTTTTCGTCCAGCTGCGGCAAGCGCGCCAGCAACCACAGGTATTTGCGATTCGGGCTGCCAACCAGCGCAGCGGTGTAGTCGGCATCGATACGCATCACCCAGTAGTCGCCCTTGGTGAAGGGAATCCAGCGCAAGCCTTCCGGCAAAAAGGTGACTTCCAGGCGTGCGTGCGTTTCATCGATCGCGCGTGCCTGCCCAACCGCTTCCTCGAGCTCGCCCTTGGCGGTGAAGCAGCGGTTCTGCACGCGGATGCCACCGTCGGCGTCCAGCGAATAATGCGCAGACACATCGGTGCAATCGGCATCCTCGAAACGGATCGGCAGGCGGGCGATCTCGTACCAGGTGCCGAGATAACGGCTCAGGTCCAACGATGCGACGGTGGACAGGTCGGGATGTCGGCTCATGGCGGCCTCTGTGCAGTGGGATCGCCGCAGTTGTACGCGCACCGCCATGAATCGGGTGTCGGCATGTGGTGCGGGGTGGCGTTACGCGCCGGTTGCGGGCTCCTGCGATTGACCGCAGCGGGCTGTTTTCGAGCAGGCGCCGCGCAGTGCGCGTGCCGAGCAGATCAACGCAGCCAGGTGCAACGCAGCTGTGTGGTCACGCAGCGCACCGCACACGCAGTGTGTTGTTCGAGCAGCGCAGAACAGCCTGGTTACGAGTCCTGCGGTGACACCACAGCGGCCATGCGTCTTTCCTTCACCACGAACCCGCATGCGTCTGCCGCCGGTCGCGTTGCCAGAGCCATCCATCAAGACACGTTATGCGGCGCTGGAGGTATCGAGGGCGCGGTCGAGTTTGCGGTAGCCGATGGCTTCGGTGAGGTGACGGGTGGCGATGTCGGCGCTATCGTCGAGATCGGCGATGGTGCGCGAAACGCGCAGGATGCGATGCATCGAGCGCGCGGACAGTTGCAGGTGTTCGATGGCGCGTTCCAGCAGCAGCTGATCGTCATTGCCCAACCGGCAGTGGCGGTCGGTGGCGGCCTGGTCCAGCCGGGCATTGGGCACCTGCGCACGTACCTGCTGGCGTTCGCGTGCAGCAGCAACGCGTGCACGCACGCTGGCACTGTCCTCGCCGGTCGCACCGCTGCGCAGTGCCTGCGGCGGCAGGCGCGGCACGTCGACGTGCAGGTCGATGCGATCCAGCAGCGGCCCGGAGATGCGGCTGCGATACCGGCGGATGGCGTCACCACTGCAGCGGCATCGCCCGCTGGCGTCGCCGGCCCAGCCGCACGGGCAGGGATTCATTGCGGCGACCAACTGGAACCGCGCCGGGAAGTCCATGCTGCGCGCGGCCCGCGAGATGGTGACCACGCCGGACTCCAGTGGCTCGCGCAGCACTTCCAGGGTCTGCCGCTGCCACTCGGGCAGCTCGTCCAGGAACAGCACCCCGTTGTGCGCCAATGAGATCTCGCCCGGGCGCGGATGGGTGCCACCGCCCACCAGCGCCACCGCGCTGGCGGTGTGGTGCGGGGCGCGATAAGGGCGTTGCCGCCAGCGCGCCAGGTCCAGGCCGCGACCGCTGATGGAGGTGATGGCGGCGGTTTCCAGCGCCTCGGCCTCGCTGGCGTCCGGCAACAGACTGGGCAGGCGCGAGGCCAGCAGGGTCTTGCCGCAGCCAGGGCTGCCGACCAGCAGCAGGTGATGGCCGCCGGCCGCGGCGATCTCCAGGGCCCGGCGTGCATGCGGCTGCCCGCGCACGTCGGCCATGTCCGGTAGCGCGCGGGCGCCGAGTGCGACGATGGCTAGTTCGGCGGGCGGTGGCGGCTGGGTGCCGTTGAGTGCGGCGCACACTTCCAGCAAAGTGCGCGCGGTAAAGGCCTGCACGTGTCCGGCGATGGCCGCCTCGGCGCCGTTGGCCAGCGGCACGATCAGGCGCCGCCCGGCCTGCGCGGCGGCCAGGGCCGCAGGCAGCACCCCATCGATGCCGCGCAGCTCGCCGGTGAGGGCCAGCTCGCCGAGGAATTCGTAGTCGGCCAGGGCCTGGCGGTCGATCTGCCCGCTGGCCGCAAGGATGCCGAGCGCGATCGGCAGGTCGAAGCGTCCGCCGTCCTTGGGCAGATCCGCCGGCGCCAGGTTGATGGTGATGCGGCGTGCGGGGAATTCGAACTGTGCGCACAGCAAGGCGGCACGGACCCGTTCGCGTGACTCGCGCACCGCGGCCTCGGGCAGGCCCACGATCTGGGTGGAAGGCAGGCCGCCGGAGAGATGCACTTCCACCCGGACTTCAGGCGCGTGCACTCCCACGCGGGCACGGCTGTGCACCAGCGCCAGACTCATGGGGGCGGCCTTGGGTCAGGGGGTTGGGGAGGTGGGCGGCGCGGTGCCGCTGCGCGCTTCCAGCGCCGCGACCGTCTGCTCCAGCGCGTCGAGTTTTTCGCGTGTGCGCAGCAGCACCGCGCGCTGCACATCGAACTCTTCGCGGGTGACCAGGTCCAGCTTGCCCAGGCCGGCCTGCAGCGCGCCCTTGAAGGTGCTCTGCAGTTCTTCGCGCGACTGGCGCAGGCCCGGGGGCACCAGGTCGCTGAGGCGGCGGGCAAGGTCGTCGAGTTGGTTGAAATCGATCATGGCAGTTCTCCGCAGGTCCGTAGGAAGCCTAGTGCAGGCCGGTCATACGGGACATCGGCAGGGCAGTCGGCAGGTGGTAAGGATAGTCCCATTCGGCTGTCGGCCGTGGCGGCCCCTGCCATCGGATGGGATGAGTGTTGCGGCGGTCCACGGTATGCTGCGCGCCCGTCATTCCTGGGACTTGCCCCCGATGAAAATGATCATGGCCATCGTCAAACCGTTCAAGCTGGACGATGTGCGCGAAGCACTCGCCGGCTGCGGCGTCGCGGGCATCACGGTGACCGAGGTCAAGGGATTCGGGCGCCAGAAGGGCCACACCGAGTTGTATCGCGGCGCCGAATACGTGGTCGACTTCCTGCCCAAGGTGAAGATCGAAGTGGCGGTGACCGACGACCAGGCCGAGCAGGTGGTGGAAGCCATCGTCAAGGCGGCCGGCACCGGCAAGATCGGCGACGGCAAGGTGTTCGTCTACGACCTGGGCAGCGTGGTGCGCATCCGCACCGGCGAACTGGACGGCGACGCGCTGTAAGGCACGTTCGTCCGTGGGGCGAATGCCACGCTCCCAGGTAGTGCTTGGTGCTGAGCAGTGGGTGGAGGCGCTGGTGGACCTCGCCACGACGTGATCGACGGCGCTGCCATGCGCGCAAGCACGTGCATCTGGATGTGGTCGTCGGCGGAAGACCGCAGTAACCCGACTTACTACGGGCACAGACTTATCGCAGTCCGCAGTCCGCAGTCCGCAGTCCGCGGCCAATCCTGTGGATCCCACCGGCCTGTGATCAACACGCACCGCAGGCCCACCCCTGCCGGATCTCAGGCAGCGCCGCCCTTCAGCCGCCGATACAGCCGCTTCCAGCCGTTACGCACGCCGCGCACCCATCCCGGTTCGGCGGTGAGCGCGGCTTCGGCGTCGCTGGGCGCGATGCCGACCAGGCGCCGACGCATCTTCTGGAAGTTCGCCACATCGCTGCGCTGCAGCTGCCGCGACAGCGTGCTGCGGCGTAACCAGCGCGGGAACCGCCACGCCGAGGTGAAATCGATCAGCACCGGCACCCCGGCGCTGACCACCACGTTGGTGCCATGCAGGTCGTTATGGGTGATGCCCACCGCATGCAGGCGGCGCAAGGCGTGCTGCAGCTGCTGAAAGACTTCCTGCCCCACCACCGCGCTGGCGCTGAGCGTGTCGCCGGGAATGAACTCCATGCCCAGCGCCAGGCCACCCAAGGTGCCGAGCAAGGCCGGTGCATGCTTCCAGCCCTGCAGGCGCCGCAGCATGTTGGTCTCGTGGCGCACCATCAGCCGCGCGATCGGCGCAAGCAGGGTGCGCCGGTAGCGGCTGTAGTCCTTGACCACCGCCAGCTGCCCATCCAGATGGGTGCGGTAGACGGTGGGCTCGAGCAGGCGGGTGCCTTGCTTGAGCAGCACGGGGGTGGCGATGGTCAGGCTGGCGGTATCCAGCGCTTGGTAGTGCATGACGGCTCTCCGGACCCTGGGGGCGCGGGAGTGGTCACGCGTCTGCAGGTCCACGGTGATCATTAGATCGGGACCGGACAATTTTAGAACTTCCAAGTTCTGAAATTAGATTTGTTAAAAATGAAATGTTCCGGAGGTGGAATGCTCTGCCAGATCAGGCACTTGGGCGATCACGCAGATGCAGGCGGTTGCGGGAAGTAGATGCCGAGGCGGCGCAGCACAGTGGCTACGTTGAGACGAGGCACAACTGACAGCCCGGAAGGACCCGGCATCGCGCCTCAACCGTCCATCGGAAACCGGTCACTTAACGTCTTGACCGCAAATGAGACTCCAGGCACTGTGCCGCTGCGGTCAGGGGGGCTGCATCACCCGCGCGCATGCCAAGGCGTGCGCGCCGCGTGCCATGCGGTGATGTGGGGAACGCTCCAGCTACTGACGGCAACTGCGCCACTTCCGGACGCCGTTGGGCCATGCCTGCGCGCGCAAGGATGCGGAAGACGATGGAGTTTCACTCATGGGGATGCGATGAAAAGGACCGCAACACTGCTGTTGGCCTGCACGGCGCTTGGCGTCACGGCACAGGCCTCGGCGCAATCGTTATCGCGCGGCTGGGACAGCTACCGCCAGCAGCAAAAGCAGCAGCAGGCCGGTACGCAGGGTGCGGCGGCGCCTGCCTCAACTACGCAGCAAACACGTGGCACGTCGCCGCAGTCTGCCGATGCGAGCGGGACCGCCAGCGATGGAATGACCACCGCCACTGCACCGTACCCGGTCGTGGACACGACACCAGCACCAGCGTATGCACCACCGCCACCACGCCAGGAAGAACAACGCCTGAAGAGTGGCGCGTTTATCGGTGTGCAGGGCGGCCAGGGCAAGGTGTACGAAAGCATCGACCAGGACATGCTTGGCTTCAATGCCGGTTATCGGTGGCGGGCAGGTCCGGTGACATTGATCGGCGTCGAGGCCGCAGTTGGAAAGCTGGCCCGTATCAGTGATCACGACGGCTACTACGTTCCTAGCGTGGAATTCGGCAGTCTGGGCGGCATGGCGCGCTTCAACTTCGGCGACAGCCCACTGTTTGCCGTCGTGCGGCTGGGATACTGGTCGGCTAATTCACAAGGCGACTCGAACGAGCGCGTTTCCGGCGGCTATGCCGGTGCGGGCGTTGGCGTCGACCTCGGCCGGCATGCGAGCTTGAGCGTGCTCTACACGAACTATCTGTACGCCAACGATTACTACTACTCCGATGAAGACATCACCATCAATCGCGCAGAAGTGCTGAACGTTGGTGCCGAAGTGCGCTTCTGATCAGACGCGCGTCGGAACTGCAGATGTGGCAACGGGGCGGATGACAACATCCGCCCCGTTCTCGTTTCACACGACGCCGGCAAGCGCGTACTCCACTGCCGGCGTTTCTCACGCTTACTCGCCCAGCGCCTTGGCCACGAACGGCGGTGCAACCAGCACGCCGGTGTGCAGGTGCGCGGTGTAGTACAGCGTGTCGAAGCCCTTGGCCTGCGCGTCGGCCTGGCGGAAGGCGAAATCCGCGTTGGCCTGCTTGCTGGCCATGGTCACGCTCCACCAGCCGGTGGGGTAGCACGGCTGCGGGAACGGCAGGGTCTTGAACGACTGGAAGCCGGCCTTGCCCATTTCCGTGCGCATTTCCTTGATCAGGTCCAGCAGCGCCAGCGGCGATTCGGATTGCTGCACCAGGATGCCGTCGTCCTTGAGTGCCTTGAAGCAGCTCTCATAGAAGGACTTGTTGAACAGGCCTTCGGCCGGGCCCACCGGGTCGGTGGAATCCACGATCACGATATCCACGCTGCCGGCCGGGCAATTGGCCATGTAGGCCACGCCGTCGTCGAACAGCAGCTCGGCGCGCGCATCGTCATTGGAATCGCACAGTTCGGGGAAGTACTTCTCCGACATGCGCGTGACCTGCTCGTCGATGTCGCACTGGGTGGCGCTTTCCACGCCGGGGTGCTTGAGCACCTCGCGCAGCGTGCCGCAGTCGCCGCCGCCGATGATCACCACGCGCTTGGGTGCGGCATGGGTGAACAGCGCCGGGTGGCTGATCATCTCGTGATAGAAGAAGTTGTCGCGGCTGGTGAGCATCACCGCGCCGTCGATGATCATCAGCTTGCCCCAATCGGTGGTCTGGTAGATCTCGATCTTCTGGAACGGGGACTGCACCTCGTCGAGCTTGCCGCTGATGCGGTAGCCGATGGCCGAGCCGGTGGGCTGGAAGTGTTCGATGTACCAGTTGTCGTTGGTGCTCATGCGGACGTCCTAATCGAAAAGAAACGGGCTGTTCCTGCTCCCGGCGGGAGAAGGTGGCGCACGGCGCCAGGTGAGGGTCGGGGCGCAGCCTGGTGCAGCCATGCGGCTGACGACCAGGTCCGAGCCCTCGTCAGCCCCGTTTCCATCGGGAACAGGGCGTCAGATCGGCGCGGATTGTAACGGACCCTCGGCATGCCAGGCGTTACAATTCACGCCCTTTTGCCCCAGCCGAGACAACGAAATGAGCGATTGGTCCCTCGACCAAGCCCGCAAGACCTACTCGATCCCGCATTGGGCCGATGGGTATTTCGATGTGAACGACGCCGGCCATGTGGTGGTCAGACCGACCGCCGACGGCCCTGCGGTGTCGCTGCCCGAAGTGGTGGATGCCGCGCGTGCGGCCGGCGCCAAGCTGCCGCTGCTGGTGCGCTTCCCGGACATCCTGGGCCAGCGCCTGGGCAAGCTGCAGGCGGCGTTCGCCCAGGCCCAGGCCGATTGGGACTACGCCGGTGGTTACACCGCGGTGTACCCGATCAAGGTCAACCAGCACCGCGGCGTGGCCGGCACGCTGGCCAGCCACCACGGCGAGGGCTTCGGCCTGGAAGCGGGCAGCAAGCCCGAGCTGATGGCGGTGCTGGCACTGTCGCGTCCGGGTGGGTTGATCGTCTGCAACGGCTACAAGGATCGCGAGTACATCCGCCTGGCGCTGATCGGGCGCAAGCTCGGCCTGCAGACCTTCATCGTCATCGAAAAGCCCTCCGAGCTGAACCTGGTGCTGGAAGAGGCGCGCGCGCTGGACGTCAAGCCGGGCCTGGGCGTGCGCATGCGGCTGGCGTCGCTGGGCGCGGGCAAGTGGCAGAACAGCGGTGGCGACAAGGCCAAGTTCGGGCTGTCGCCGCGCCAGGTGCTGGACCTGTGGAAGTCGCTGCGCGACACCGAATACGCAGACAGCCTGAACCTGCTGCATTTCCATATGGGCTCGCAGATTTCCAACGTGCGCGACATCGCCAACGGCATGCGCGAGGCCACCCGCTATTTCGTGGAGCTCTCGCGCCTGGGCGCGAAGATCAGCCATGTGGATGTCGGCGGCGGCTTGGGCATCGACTACGAAGGCACGCGTTCGCGCAGCTATTGCTCGATCAATTACGGCCTGCATTCGTACGCCAGCAACATCGTGCAGCCGCTGGCCAGTGCCTGCGAAGAACACGGCCTGCCGCCGCCGCGCATCGTCACCGAATGCGGCCGCGCGATGACTGCGCACCACGCGGTGCTGATCGCCAATGTCTCGGAAGTGGAGCAGGCGCCGGAAGGCCGCGTGCCGGATGCGCACGACGACGAGCCGGCGGCGATCCGTCACCTGCGCGAGATCCACGACGAGCTCGATGTGCGCCCGGCGGTGGAACTGTTCCAGGAAGCGCAGCACTTCCATGCCGAAGGGCTGAGTGCCTACGCGCTGGGCCAGATCGACCTGACCCACCGTGCGCGCATCGACGACCTGTTCTACGCCATCGCCCACGGCGTGCGTGCGCGCCTGAGTTTCGACGAAAAGAGCCACCGCCCGGTGCTGGACGAGCTCAACGAGCGGCTGGTGGACAAGTACTTCGTCAACTTCAGCGTGTTCGAATCGATTCCGGATGTGTGGGCGATCGATCAGGTCTTCCCGATCGTGCCGATCGAGCGCCTGAACGAGGCCCCGCAGCGGCGCGGCATCATCGCCGACATGACCTGCGATTCCGACGGCATGGTCAAGACCTACGTCGAGAACGAAAGCCTGGACAGCTCGCTGCCATTGCATGGCTTGAACCCCGGCGAGAGCTATCGCATTGGCTTCTTCCTGGTGGGTGCCTACCAGGAAATCCTGGGCGACATCCATAACCTGTTCGGCGATACCGATGCGGTGGAAGTGGCGGTGGACGGCACCGGCTACCGCATCGCGCAGCAGCGTCGCGGCGACACCACCGATGTGATGCTCGACTACGTGGGCTATCAGCTGGACACCCTGCGTGCTACCTATGCCGAACGTATCGCCGCGGCGCAGTTGCCGCCCGAGCGCGCGCAGGAATTGCACGACGCCCTGGAAGCCGGCCTGACCGGCTACACCTATCTGTCCGACGAGCCGTTGGGCTGATGGGCAGCTGCGCTGCGGCCAGTGCCGCAGCGCAGTGGGGGTGGTATGCGCAGGCCTGCCACGGAGCGGGGTGCACTCGTCAGCCTCTTCTAAGCCGGGTGATGCACGCACACGCCCGCGCCATGCGCATCGACCGATTAGAGTGACCAACGCCGCACTTTCTTGTGCGTAAGGCCTGCCATTGGCCGCATGCGTGTGCCGAGAAGGCGTAGGCAATCGCTGCGCGTTGTTCCCGAAGGTTGCTGCACGCCGATGACAGTTCGGCGACTGTCAGATGATCGTGCGAGGACACGCCGTGCTTGCTAAAACGTTCGCCGCTCTCTGGAGCCAGTCCGATTTCGGTAAGTGATTCGCTCTGCGGCGCAGTTATACCAATAGCGTTACGCAAAGTGGTCTTACTCGAGCCTCCATCCGATGCGTTGCGATGGATGAAGACTCCGAGTATGCGTGGAGGCTTGAGTGCACGAATGCAGCCTTTATCAGGCGCTTCTGCGGCAGCTGCGATCGCGAAGTGCGCGCGCGCGACCTATGCATCAATAACACTAGTTCAAATCACGCTTCGGTAAAAATATTTGCGCACGACGCGAAAACCGTGATTTTTGCACGGTTTATTGCGTGCACAGATTGTTAGTGTTTATTAACTTGTATCGACGCAAGGGGTTTTTTAACAGTCAACTGCAATTCAGTCGACTGTGCGTCGCGTTCGTGTGCGTCTCCATTGTGCGTTTCCATCGCGTATTGCCGGAAGATGTCGGTGATCGATGGTGTTGCTCACCCTCATGATCTTACAAGGCAGCAAGGTCTCGCCCGCATCCTGATGCCGCAATGCGTGGGAACGCGCTGGATCACTGCACGCCAACAACAAGGAACGCACATCAATGCACGCTGACTCTTCCCCGATACATCCCCTGACCAGAGCGCAGCGCGGGCTGTGGGTGGCCAGCAAGTTGCATACCGACAACACCTTGATGTTGTCCGAAGCGTTGGAGTTGTTCGGCCCGCTCGATCCTGAAGTGTTGCTCCGGGCCAGCCTGCAGCTCACGCGCGAGTTCGACACGCTGCGGCTATGCATCGTCGAGCACGACGGCGTGCCCAGCCAGGTGGTGATGCCCGAGTACACCGCGCCGATCCATTATTTCAACTTCAGCGACGATCCTGCGCCACGGAATGCGGCCGAGCATTGGGTGGAAGAGGAGATCCGCAAGCCGGAGGATCTGCAGAACGGGCCGTTGTGGCGGTGTGCAGTCTTCCGCCTGGGCGAAGACCATCACATGTGGGTGCAATGCGTGAGCCATCTGGTGATGGACGGCTATTGCGCTTCGATCATGATGCAGCGCATGGCGGTGTTGTATACCGCCTACGCCGCCGGGTGCGAGCCGGTACCTGCCGAGTACGGCAGCGCGCTGTCGTTGATCGAGCTGGAGCAGCAGTACCGCGACTCTGATCGCTTTCAGCGTGATCGCAATTACTGGATGGAGCAGCTGGCCGACCTGCCACCGCCGACGACCCTGGCGCGCCCGGGCAACCAGCTGTCCACCGGGTTGTTGCGTGGCACCGGGGAATTCTCCCCGCAGCAGGTGGTGCAGCTGCGGGCGCTGGGCAAGCACTACGGTGCCAGCCTGCCGCAGATGTTGATTGCGCTGATTGCCACGTATTACTACCGCTGCACCGGCGCAGAAGACCTGGTGCTGGCCATGCCGGTGACTGGCCGGATCAATGCACGCTACCGGCAGGCCGCCGGGTTGGTGGCCAATGTCATTTCGCTGCGTCTGAAGATGGACCCGCAGCAGCCGGTGCATGCACTGTTCGCGCAGGTGGCCTCCGTGGTCAGGAGTGCACTGCGGCACCAGCAATATCGCTTCGAGGATGTGCGCCGCGATCTGGGCCTGTTCGGCATCGAGCAGAAGTTCGCACGCCTGGCCGTGAATATCGAAGCCTTCGACTATGTACTGCGGTTTGGCGAGGCCTACGCGGTGCCGCATAACCTGTGCAATGGCCCGGCCGATGATCTGACCATTTTCTGCTACGAGCGTGGCGACGGTGCAGCGTTACGCTTTGATCTGGATGCCAACCCGGCGTTGTATGACAGCGAGGAGCTGGCCGAACATTGCCGCCGCCTGACCCATCTGGCCGATGCAGTGCTCGCCGATCCGGAGTGCGCGCTTGGTCAGGTCGATGTGCTGGGCGATGCCGAGCGCCAGCGTCTGCTGCACACCTGGAACGCCACCGCCGCGCCATTGCCGGAGCCGAGCACCTTGCTGCACGGCATGCTGCAGCGTGCCGAGCTGATGCCCGCTGCGGTGGTGGTGCAGTACGACAACCGCACGCTGGATTACGCCACGCTGTGCGAGCTGGCCGCGCGCATCGCCGCGCAATGGGTGGACGATGGTGTGCGCCCGGGCGATGTGGTCGCCATCGCGTTGCCGCGCAGCGAGCAGTTGCTGGTGGCATTGCTGGCGGTGATGTGGAGCGGGGCGGCGTATCTGCCGCTGGACCCGGAAAGCCCGGCCGCGCGTAACCGGCAGATGCTCAACGATTCCGGTGCCATCGCCCTGGTCTGCGAGCCTGCGCTGTGCGAGCGCTATCTGCTCGGCGGCATGGTCTGGCTGGACCCGTGCCCGGCCGTCTTGCCCGCCGCAATCGCCCCACTGGCGCAGCCAGATGGCACCGCGTATGTGCTGTACACCTCCGGCTCGACCGGTGTGCCCAAGGGCGTGGAAGTCAGCCATCGCAACCTGGCCAATTTCCTGCATGCGATGGAGCAGGAACTGGCGTTGCGCCCGCGCGATCGCGTGCTGGCGGTCACCACCATCACCTTCGATATCGCCGGGCTGGAACTGTATTTGCCGCTGCTGACTGGCGCGCGCGTGGTCATTGCACCTGCAGGGATTACGCACGATCCACGCAGCCTCTCGCGCCTGATCGCCAACGAACAGATCAGCGTGGTGCAGGCCACGCCGTCGTTGTGGCGCATCCTGCTGGCCAACCAGGAGTTGGCGCTGGACCGCGTGCATGCGCTGGTCGGTGGCGAGGCCCTGGTGCCCGAACTTGCCGCGCAACTGCTGAGCCGCGTGGGCCGTTTGACCCAGTTGTACGGGCCCACCGAAACCACCATCTGGTCGACCATCATGCCGCTGCAGCTGAGCGACGCGGCGGCGCCGCCCATCGGCCGGCCGTTGCTCAATACACGCGTATACGTGCTCGATGCACAGCGGCAGCCGTTGCCGACCGGCGCGGTCGGCGAGCTGTACATCGGGGGCGCGGGCGTGGCCAAGGGCTATCGCGGCAAGCGGCAGCTCACCAGCGAACGGTTTGTGCACGACCCGTTTGCCGATGACGGCAGCACCATGTACCGCACTGGCGATCGCGTGCGTCAGCGCCGCGACGGCCTGCTGGAATTCATCGGCCGTGCGGACGGGCAATTGAAGATCCGTGGTCACCGCGTGGAGCCGGCGGAAATCGAAAACGCACTGCTGCTGCATACGCAGGTGGCGCAGGCGGTGGTGGTGGGGCATCACGATGGTGCCAACGCGTTGCAGCTGCTCGCCTACGTGGTTGGCAAGCACGGCGCCACACCGTCCACCGAGCTGCTGCGCGCGCATCTGCAGCAGCGCCTGCCGGCATCGATGATTCCCACGCTGTGGATGCCGTTGCAGGCGCTGCCACTCACGGCCAATGGCAAGCTCGATCGCCGCGCATTGCCGGCGCCGGGCGCCATACCGCAGCGTGCGCATCTGGCCCCGCGCGATGCACTCGAACAGCAGCTGGCAGCGATGCTGCAGGACGTGCTGGGCATTGCCGTGGTGGGCGTGGACGACAACTTCTTCGAGCTTGGCGGCGACTCGCTGCGCGCTGCGGAAATGGCGGCACGCTTTCCGCAGCTGTTTGGGGTGAAACTGCCGCTGGGGACGCTGTTCCATGCGCCGACCATTGCCGGGCTGGCCGAGGTGGTCCGGCGCAGTACCCATACGCCGAACGATCCACTGGGCGTGCTGCTGCCGCTGCGTGCCGGCACCGCAGGCGTTACGCCGTTGTTCTGCATCCACCCGGTGGTGGGGCTTGGCTGGTCGTATCTCACCTTGCTGGGGCAGCTCGACCCGCAGTGGCCGGTGTATGCGCTGCAGTCGCCTGGCCTGAGCGACCCGCTGCACCGCCCGGACAGCATCGAGGCGATTGCGCGCGATTACCTGGCGCGGCTACGCGCAGTGCAGCCGCACGGGCCCTATCGCCTGATGGGCTGGTCGCTGGGCGGGCTGATCGCCCATGCGATCACCGCCGAGCTGCATGCGCTTGGCGAGGAAGTCGAGGTGCTGGCCATGCTCGACAGTTACCCGCATCGCCAGCAGGCCGCGGCGTTGCCGGAATCCGAAGGCGTGCGTGCCTCGGTGCATGCGCTCAATCTGAACCTGGCGCACGGACAACCCATGCCGACCACGGTGGCCGAACTCGCCAGCCTGTTGTGCGATCACTACGGGCTGATGTCGTTGCCGGCGGTGCGCCACCTGCTCGATCAACGCCCCACGCTGCTGGATGATCTGGGCGCGGTGACCCAGCATCACCTGCACCTGGCACGGCGCTACCAGCCGCGTGCATTGGCGCAGGATGTGCTGTTCGTCGAAGCCAGCGTGCGCATGACCTCCGGTGGCGACGATGCGCTCTGGGTGGACTACCGGCCGCAGGCATGGCGCCCGTATGTGCGCACCCTGCAGCTGCACACCCTGGATAGCGACCACCACTCGATGCTGTCGCCTGCGCACTCGGCCACGCTCAGCACGCTGCTGCATGCGGCGACCGCGAAAACCGCGCGCACCGACGGCTGCATCACCACCGCCAGCGACGGGGTGGCCGAATATGCCTGAGTCCTCCACAGCGTCATCCCAGCGCCCGGTGGTGATCGCCACGCTGGGCACGCATGGCGATGTTCGCCCGATCATCGCGCTGGGCCGTGGCCTGCAGCAGCGTGGTTACCGGGTACGGGTGCTGACCAGCGCCAACTTTGCTGCGTTGATTCTTGCCAACGGGCTGGAGTTCTACCCGCTGAGCGGCGATCACCAGAAGCTGTTGCAGGGGCATCCGGACATCGCCGAGATGCGTGGCGGCTGGCGTGGCATCTGGGGCAAATTGCGTGCTCAGCTGATGGAGTGGGCGCGCGATTGGGCCGACCAGGGCCGCGCCGCCTGCGCCGATGCCGGCCTGATTCTTGGCGTGGGCAGCGCCAGTTTCCTGGCTCATAGCCTGGGCCAGCGGTATGGCCTGCCGGTGGTGTTCGCGCAGTTGCAGCCGCTGACCGCCTCGCGCCATCTGCCGTTGATGGTGATGCCCACCGTGCGCCTGCCCGGGCTGGTGAGCGTGGCGCTGCATCATGTGATGCGCTTTGCCGGCTGGCAGTTGATGCGCCCGGCGCTCAACGAGGTGGTGCGCCCGGCATTGGGGTTGCCGGCGTACCCGTGGAACGGGCCCGATCGCAGTGCATTGCGGGTGCTATACGGCTACAGCGCGCACCTGTGTCCGCGTCCGCCCGACTGGCCGGAGAGCGCGCAGGTCTGCGGCTTCTGGCAGTTGCCGCAGCCGCAGTGGCAGCCGCCGGCGGCGCTGCAGGCGTTTCTGCAAGCCGGGCCGCCACCGCTGTACATCGGCTTCGGCAGCATGACCAGCAACGATGCCGCGCAACTCACCGCCACCGTCAAGGCGGCGGTGCGCCTGACCGGCCAGCGTGCGCTGCTGGCCAGCGGCTGGGGCGGGTTGGCGGCCGGGGAAGACGCCGACGACGATGCCACGCGCTTCTTCCATCTGGAGCAGGCGCCACACGACTGGTTATTTCCACGCGTGGCGATGGCCGTGCATCACGGTGGCGCTGGTACCTCCGGTGCGGCGCTGACCGCGGGGATCCCGTCGGTGGTGCTGCCGTTCGGTTACGACCAACCGTTCTGGGCGCATTGCCTGGCCCAGCGCGGTGTGGCGCCGCCAGCGTTGTCGCGCAAGGGGTTGCTGCCGCAGACCCTGGCCGATGCCATCGCCCAGGCCAGCACGCCGGCTATGCGTGCGGCCGCAGCTGCGCTGGGCCAACGCATTCGCGACGAAGACGGCATCCGCCGGGCCGTGGACCAGCTGGAGGCCTGGGCGTTACTGGACGCCGGCATACCCGTCAGCGTGGATGCGCGGAGTACGCAGCCGGCGATGGCCTGAGGCGCGATGGCGTTTGGCATGTGGCGGCGCTGAGGTGAGCAGTGCCGCGATGCATTGCCGCAGCAGGCACGTTTGTCTGGCTGCTGATGGGCTGACGGGTCGCTGCTGCGCAAGGCTATAGCGCACGCATCAACTGGCCGCCGTGTGACGCGGCCTATTCTTTGGGTGCGGGAAGAGTGCCTGCGCTGCGTGCTGGATCCATGCGCAGGCAAGGCCATCTAACGTGAGAGCAGTGCGAGCCATCAGGGTTCATCGGGCCACTGGCTGTGTCTTCATGATTGGCCGCGTGATGCGGCGGTGGAGTACGTTTCTTTATCCGCCGTCTGCTCCATGCATGCGCTCGCGACCAGTGTCCAAGCAAACGTGCGCCGCTGACATCGGCACTGCGTTGCTTTGCATCATTCGCCCGTCATGCTGGCCGGCCAGTTGGCGCGCGATCGCCAGAATGGCGTGCACGCTGGCAGCGTGGTTGCGCAGTGGCGTGTCTTTCATGCGTGCACAACCCTTCTGATCCAGGCATGCATGCGCTTGCGGCGCATTGCCACATGCGCGTGCGCTGCTGACATCGGTAGTGCATTCCTCTGCGTGCCCGGGCGTCTGCGCCAATGCACGCGCACCCATCCGTAACGCCGCGATGGTTAGGGCACAATTTGGAGTTCTCCCGACTGCCCCTACCCGCATGCGCTATCCGGCTCTCGATCTGTTGCGTGGTATCGCCATCGTGTGGGTGATGCTGTTCCACGCGTTCGTGGTCGGTGGCCTGGGGCCGGAGTGGGCGTGGCTGTCGCGCTACGGCTGGATGGGCGTGGATCTGTTCTTCGTGCTGAGCGGGTTTCTGATCGGCACGCAGGTGCTGATGCCGCTGGCCAGTGGGCAGCGTCTGGATTTCACCGACTTCTACCTGCGCCGCGCTTTCCGCATCTTGCCGGCCTTCCTGGTGGTGCTGGCGGTGTACCTGGCCTGGCCGGCATTCCGCGAGTCGCCGGGCCTGGCGCCTTGGTGGATGTTTGTGACCTTTACGCTGAATCTGCTGGTCGATTACGGCCGTGACGCCGCGTTTTCGCATGCGTGGTCGTTGTGCGTGGAAGAGCATTTCTATCTGGTGTTTCCGCTGCTGGCCACGGTACTGCTGCGGCGTCCGTCGGCGTTGCGCTTTGGTGTGCTGTGCGTCGTGGTGGTCGCGGCAGGCATCGCGCTGCGTGCGGGGGTGTGGCTGCATGACAGCGCGCTGGACGCGGCCGGCGCCGGGCTGCAACGCAACTGGTTTATCGAAGACATCTATTACCCCACCTGGAACCGTCTGGACGGCCTGCTGGCCGGCGTGGTGCTGGCGGTGGTGAAGGTGTTTCGCCCGCACACCTGGCAGCGCCTGCAGCAGCGCGGCAACGCTTTCGCGCTGGCCGGTGTGGCGGTCATGGCGCTGGCGCTGTGGCTGTTCCGCGACCGAACCGGCCTGCTCGGCAATGCAGTGGGCTGGCCGGTGTTGTCGCGGGGCCTGGCATGCCTGGTGTTGGCCGGTACCGCCACCAACAGCGCGCTTGGCAGGCTGCATGTACCGGGCGCGACCTGGCTGGCAGGCATTTCGTACAGCCTGTACCTGACCCACAAGGCGGTGTTCCATGTCACCCAGACCTGGCTGGGGGAGGCGCTGGACGGGCGCGGCATCCTCGCGTTCGCCGTCTACGGCGTCTGCGCACTGCTGGCCGGGGCGTTGTTGCACTACGCAGTGGAGCGGCCGTTCCTGCGCCTGCGCGGCAGTGTGCTTCGCCGGCGCAGTTCGGCCGTGGTGGCCGAGCCGGCGTAGCGCGCTCGGCGTTGGCGCTCCTGCGTTGGGTATGCGCTACACCCTTGCTGGCCGAACAGGCGCGCAGCCGTGCGCTGTTCTCTGTCCACATCGCGCCAACAAGCAGCGGCTACCGATCGACCAACCCACCGATCTCTCGACGTATCGACGCCAATGAAGAAAGCCGCGCAATGCGCGGCTTTCTGGCTTCAGCAGTCGCGTTCATGGACGAAAGCGGGTGCAGCCACGGCCATGCACCGGCACGGCTTCAACACGCCCGCAAACGCGGCGTTCGTTCTGCCCACGCAGCGCAGTGCGGCGGCGTGATTACCGGCGATGCGCTTGGCATGCAAAGCACGCTCGCGTGCCCGCACGCATCACCGCCTCACTGCGCGTCGCGTGCAACCTGGAAGCCTGCAAACGACTGCGTCACCGGCATGATCTCCAGCCGGTTGATGTTCAAGTGCGGCGGCAGGCTGGCCACATAGAAGATCTGCTCGGCGATGTCCTCGGCCGTCATCGGCGTGGCGCCGCGGTACAGCGTGTCCGAGGCGGCCTGGTTGCCGCCGGTGCGCACCAGGGTGAATTCGGTTTCGGCCATGCCCGGTTCGATCGAGGTCACGCGCACGCCGGTGCCGTGCAGATCCGAGCGCAGGCCCAGCGAAAATTGCTGCACGAACGCCTTGGTGCCGCCGTACACATTGCCGCCGGTGTAGGGGTAGGTCGCCGCGACCGAGGCGATGTTGATGATGGCGCCGCGGCGCGCGATCAGCGCCGGCAGCAGGCGATGGGTGAGCGTCACCAGCGCGGTGACATTGGTGTCGATCATCTGCTGCCACTGGGTCAGGTCGGCCTGCTGCGCCGGTGCGGTGCCCAGCGCCAGACCAGCGTTGTTGACCAGCACGTCGATGTCGGCGAAGTCCGCCGGCAGCGCGTCGATGGCAGCGCCCAGGGCCTGTGCATCGCGCATGTCGAAGGCGGCGGTGTGCACCTGGCCTGCGGGGAGTTCAGCGGCCAGCGCCTGCAGGCGGTCGGCACGCCGGCCGGTGGCGATGACGTTCCAGCCGGCTGCAGCAAAACGGCGGACGGCGGCACTGCCGAATCCGGAAGTGGCGCCGGTGATCAGGACGGTCTTGGACATGGGGGAACTCCTGGGGACATGGGTCAGGGATGGGGAGCGGCACGTTGCGCATCGGCGGCGGCGCGCCGCGCCTCCAACATCGCCGCGCTGAGCGGTTCGCGTGTGGTGACCTGGCCGTGCTGGACGTGCAACAGCAGATACGGCAGCGACTTCGAACTGGCCTGTGCAGGAGCCGCCGCTGCATCGTGTGCGTGCTCATCAGGCAGGGCGATGAGCAGTTCGCCGTCGACCCAGTCTGCCAGCAGCGGCGCCTGGCGCTGCGGAAACAGCACCTGCAGCGGCAAGTTCGGCGGCGTGTCGGCACAGGCGCCGATCACCACGCGATCCATCAGCAGGCGCACGCCGTCCAGTCGCCAATAGGCCTGGTAGCCACGCCAATTGGCGCTGCAACCGCCCAGCGCCTGGTGCGCACTGGCGACGAAACGCTGCCAGGTGGCCTGGTCGTCGAGCACCGCAGATAACGGTTCGGCCAGCAGCGCTGCATCGCGGCCATCGATCTGGATGCGGTCGGGAATCTGCTCGGTGGCCTGCGCCGTGCAGATCAGCCCCCACAGCAGCAGCGCAGCGACCCGGCGCATCACCGGTGTTTACTGCGCCTTGATGGCGATGGCCGGCAGCCCACTGCCGGTGAGCTTCTGCTTGGCCTCGGCCAATTCGCCGGCGCTGCCGTACGGCCCCATGCGCACACGGTAGACCGTCTTGCCAGCGATGTCGGCCGACTCCACGCGTGCGGCCAGGCCCATCATCGCCAGCTTGGCCTTGGTCGACTCCGCATCGCCCGAGGCGCCGAACGAACCGGCCTGCAGGATGTAACGGGTGGTGTCGGCCACGGCCGGTGCAGCGGCCGCGCTGGCCGCCGGTTTGGCGGCGCTTGCGGCTGCCGGCGTGGTGACCGCAGCGGTGCTGGCCGGCGCCGGCGTTGCGGCCGGCCGCGCGGGCGCGGTTTCCGGCAACGGCTTGGGCGTACTGGCGGCGGTTTCGTTCAAGGGCATCGGCACGCTGGTCGTGGGTGTGGCGGCCGCGACGCTGGCCGCTGGTGCCACCCGCTTGCCTTCCAGCGCGGCGCGCGCACGCGCAGCCTCTTCGGCACGCGCGCTGGCGGCCAGTTCGGCATCGGACATCTGCACTTCCTTGCCTGGTAGCAGGGTGTAGAAGTCGTACTGCGTCTGCGCATCGCCGGGCTTGACCGCCGGCTTGGCCGGCGGCGTGCTGGGCTTGGGCAACTCGGCCGGCGTGTCGACATCGGTGTCGGCCACCGGAGCGGGCTGCGCATCCGGATTGGGCCGCGGGCCCACGCGCAGGAACCCGTCGCCGTCCTTCTTGAACAGGTTGGGGGCCGCCAGGAAGATCACGGCCGCAATCGCTGCGCCGGCGACCAACCAGACCCATCCCGGTGTGCCATTGCTGGTATTGCGTCGCGCCTGACTCTTACCGCGTCGTGCTGCCATTCACCACTTCTCCGAATCACGTCATTGCGGGCCATGCGGCCGCTGATTACATCTTTTCTGGGGCGCTGACGCCAAGCAGTTCCAGGCCGTTGGCGAGAACTTGCTGGGTGGCCACCGCGAGGGTGAGCTTGGCGTCGCGCTCGGCGGCATCGTCCACCAGCACCTTGCTGTTGTGATACCACGTGTGGAAGGCGTGCGCCAATTCACGCAGGTACTGCGCAATCTGGTACGGCTCCAGCGTCTGGCCCGCCAATTCCACCACTTCGGCGTAGCGCGACAGCTCCAGCATCAGCGCCAGCGAATGTTCGTCGTCCAGGCGTGCAAGCTCGGCCATGCCGTGGGTCTGGTCGTACTTCAGGCCTTTTTCCTGCGCCTGGCGCAGCACGCTGCAGACGCGGGCATGCGCGTACTGCACATAGAACACCGGGTTGTCGTTGCTCTGCGCACGCGCCAGGTCGATATCGAAGGTGAGCTGCGAATCGGGCTTGCGCGCAATCAGGAACCAACGCACCGCATCGGCGCTGGTTTCTTCGATCAGGTCGCGCAAGGTGACGTAGCTGCCGGCGCGCTTGGAAAGCTTCACTTCCTCGCCGCCGCGCATCACCGTGACCATCTGGTGCAGCACGTATTCCGGCCAGCCCTGCGGAATGCCCAGCTCCATCGCCTGCAGGCCGGCGCGCACGCGCGTCAGCGAGCCGTGGTGGTCGGCGCCCAGCTCGGTAATGGCGCGCTCATAGCCGCGCTGCCACTTGGTGAGGTGATAGGCCACGTCCGGCACGAAGTAGGTGTAGGTGCCGTCGGACTTGCGCATCACGCGGTCCTTGTCGTCGCCGAAGTCGGTGGACTTCAACCACAGCGCACCGCCTTCCTCGTAGGTGTGGCCGGAGGCGATCAGCTTCTGCACGGCTTCGTCGACCTTGCCGTCCTTGTACAACGAGCTTTCCAGGAAATAGATATCGAAATCGACGCGGAACGCGGCCAGGTCGTGGTTCTGCTCGTTGCGCAGGTAGGCCACGGCGAAGCGACGGATCGATTCGAGATCGGCCGGATCCCTGGTGCCGGTGACCAGGTGGCCTTCCAGGTCGACGGTGTCGCCCGCCAGATAGGCCTTTGCGACATCGGCGATGTAATCGCCGCGGTAACCGTTTTCCGGCCAGCCGGCGCTATCCGGGGTGAGGCCCTGCGCGCGCGCCTGCACCGACAACGCCAGATTCTCGATCTGCACGCCGGCATCGTTGTAGTAGAACTCGCGCTTGACGTTCCAACCATTGGCATCGAGCACGCGTGCCAGGCTGTCGCCGATCGCCGCCGCGCGGCCGTGGCCGACATGCAGCGGGCCGGTCGGGTTGGCCGAGACGTATTCCACGCCCACCGAGCGGCCGTTGCCGGCCAGCCCGCGGCCGTAGTCGTGCCCCTGCTTGATCACATGAATCACTTCGCGCTGGTAGGCGGCCGGGGTGAGATGGAAATTGATGAAGCCCGGGCCGGCAATCTCCACGCGCGCTACATCGTCACTGGCCGGCAATGCGGCCAGCAGCGCCTGGGCCAGCGCACGCGGGTTGCTGCGCGCAGCCTTGGCCAGCAGCATCGCCGCATTGGTGGCGAAATCGCCGTGCTCGCGGGTCTTGGGCCGCTCGACCACAAAATCCGGCGGCAGGGTGTCGGCGGGCAGGGTGCCATTGGCGCGCAAGGCTTCGATGCCTTGGCCGATCAGTGCGCGGAGTTGGGCTTTCACGTGGGATCTGCTTGGAACGAAACCAGCGATTTTACCCGACCGCGCGGCCGCAGGTCCGAGTGACGATTCAGGTCCCGGCGCGCAGGCTCACGGCACCCAGCCGCGCTCGGCCAGCGAGACCGGACGGCCATCCCCGATCACGAAGTGGTCGAGCAGCCGGATATCCACCAGCCCCAGGGCCTGCAGCAGGCGCTGGGTGACCGCGCGGTCGGCCTCAGACGGCTCCGGATTGCCGGAGGGATGGTTGTGGCCCACGACCACCGCCGCCGCGTTGTGCAGTAGCGCTCGCCGCACCACTTCGCGCGGATGGATCTCGGCCGCATCGATGGTGCCGGTGAACAACTCCTCGAAGGCGATCGCGCGATGGCGGCTGTCCAGGAACAGTGCCGCGAACACTTCGTAGTTGCGCGCCCGCAGCCGCTGCGAGAAGTAGCGCCCCACGCTGCTGGGATCGCTCAAGGCCTCGCCGCGCTCCAGGTCGCTGAGCAGGTGCCGGTTGGCCAGCTCCAGCGCAGCGCTCAGCTTGCAGGCCGACGCCGGCCCCAGCCCGGGCAGGCGGGCCAGCGCCTTGGCCGGGCGATCCAGCAGGCAGCGCAGCGGGCCGTGCCGGTGCAGCAGGTCGCGCGCGGTGCGCACCGCGTCCTGGCCGCGCAACCCCGAGCCGACAAAGATCGCCAGCAGCTCGGCGTCGGAGAGAACAGCGGCGCCGCGGGCCAGAAGTTTCTCGCGCGGGCGTTCGTCGGTGGGCCAGTCGTTGATGTGCATATGGCCAGATTGCCGGTGCTCATCGCCGACGCCTATCAGGCCGAACGGGGGCATCGGCTAATCTAGTTGTCCTTGTAACGGTAGGACGACTCCGACGTGACCGGCTCCACTCAGGCCCGCCCCCTGGACGGACAGCGCTTGCTGCTGTGCGTCGGCGGAGGCATTGCCGCCTACAAATCGCTCGAACTGGTCCGTCGCCTGCGCGACGCCGGTGCGCAGGTGCAGGTCGCCATGACCAGCGGCGCGCAGCACTTCGTCACCCCGCTCAGCTTCCAGGCGCTGTCTGGCCAGCCCACCCGCACCACCTTGTGGGACAGCGCTGCCGAGCAGGCCATGGGCCATATCGAACTGGCGCGTTGGGCCGACCGCGTGATCGTCGCGCCGGCCACCGCCGATCTGCTGGCGCGCCTGGCGCACGGCCTGGCCGACGACCTGGTCACCACCCTGTGCCTGGCCACCAGCGCGCCACTGACCGTGGCGCCAGCGATGAATCACCGCATGTGGCTGCACCCGGCCACCCAGGCCAATATCGCCACCTTGCGCGCGCGCGGCGTGGCGGTGGTCGGCCCGGACGACGGCCCGTTGGCCGAGGGCGAATCCGGTCCCGGCCGCTTGGCCGAGCCGGCCGCGATCATCGCGGCGCTGGCCGGTGACGATCTGCGTCAAGACGCTGCTGGCGCGTCGCCGCCGGTGTTCGTTCCCAGCAGTGCTCAACTCGAAGGCCTGCGCATCGTGATCAGCGCCGGGCCTACTTTCGAGGACCTGGACCCGGTGCGCTATGTCGGCAACCGCAGCAGCGGCAAGATGGGCTACGCGCTGGCAGCGGCGGCCGCACGCCAGGGCGCCGATGTGGTGCTGGTCAGCGGGCCGGTGCACCAGACCACGCCCGAGGGCGTGCAGCGCCTGGATGTGCGCTCGGCCGCGCAGATGCGCGATGCGGTGCTGGGCGCGTTCCCGGCCGATATCTACATTGGCGCAGCCGCGGTGGCCGACTACACGCCCAAGCGGGTGGTGTCGCAGAAGATCAAGAAGACCGGCGAGACGCTCACGCTGGAACTGGTGCGCACGCCGGACATCCTGTCCGAGGTCGCCGCGCAGACCGGTGCGCTGAAACTGGTGGTCGGTTTTGCTGCCGAAACGCACGACGTGGAGCATTACGCCCGTGGCAAGCTGGCGGCCAAGCGGCTGGACCTGATCATCGCCAATCAGGTGGGGATCGCCGGCGGTGGCTTCGAAAGCGACAACAATGCCGCCACCGCCTATTGGCAGGGCGGCGAACGTGCGTTTCCCAGCAGCAGCAAGACGGACCTGGCCGAGCAATTGCTGGCCCTGATCGCGGAGAGATTGCAGGCATGACCCAGTCCTTGCAGGTGAAGTTGCTCGACCCGCGTTTCGGCGACCTGTGGCCGTTGCCGGCCTATGCCACCGAGGCCAGCGCCGGAATGGACCTGCGCGCGGCACTGGAGGCGCCGATGACGCTGGAGCCCGGCGATGCGGCGCTGATTCCCAGCGGCATCGCCATCCATCTGGACGACCCGCAGGTCTGCGCGGTGATCCTGCCGCGCTCCGGCCTGGGCCACCGGCACGGCATCGTGCTGGGCAATGGCACCGGTCTGATCGATGCCGATTACCAAGGGCCGCTGTTGATCAGCACCTGGAACCGCGGCCGCGAGGCCTTCACCATCGAGCCGGGCGATCGCATCGCGCAGTTGGTGATCCTGCCGATCGTGCGCGTGAGCTTGCAAGTGGTGGATACTTTCGTGGACAGCGCGCGGGGAGCGGGTGGATTCGGCCACACCGGCGTGCGCTGACAGGGGAGCTTGACGATGAGCAAGGCGAACGAGCGCAGGCAGGGGATGTCGGGCGTGCGGACGAGTGGACCGGTGTTGGGCGGCATGCTGCTGCTGTTGGCCGCCTGGTTTGGCTGGAACAGCTACGCGCAATGGCGCGAGGACGCGATCGCGCAGACGCTTGAGCAGGCGCGCGACCGCGCCGTGCAGGACGTGCGTCAGGCGATGACCTCGCAGGCCGGCCAGCTGGACGCCGTGCTCAAGCAACCTCAGGTGGTGGCCGCGTTGGCCGGCGGCGATGCACTTGCCGCCGCCTCGGCGATCCGCGAGCGCTTCAAGGGCGCCGAGGATGTGCAGGTGCTGCGCGGCGACCTCAGCGCGGCGTACGACAACCCCAAAGACTTCGGCTATGCGCGGCTGAGCTTGCTCGAGTCGGCGCTGGTCGGCGAACGTGCCCAGGTGCGCGTGGTGCGCGACGCCAAGCAGGTGCGGCTGGGCGTGGCCGCCGCGGTCGCCCTGGGCGGCCAGCCGGCGGTGGCCTACGCACGGCTGCCGTTGCTTCGCCTGACTGGCCCGCTCGATGCCATTGCCGTGCCCGGGCAGGCCTATCTGGCATTGCGCCAGGGCAGCTTCAACGTGGTGGAGCAGGGCGATACCGCGCTGGCGGACGCCGCCGAAACCCTGGCCCGCCCGTTGGGCGACAGCGGCCTGCGCATCGCTGCGGCAGTGCCGCAAAGCGACAGCGGCCCGCTGGGGCTGGGCGCGCTCGGCTGCGCGATCGTGGCGGCATTGCTGCTGGTGATCGCGGTGCTGTTGGTGCTGGCCAGCCGGGGCCAGGTGGCCTTGCCGCGCCGCCGGGTGGCCGGTGATGCGGCCGCAGACGAGCCGACCTTCCGTCAGAGCCTGCAGCAGGACGCCAGCGTGGCCGGCGAGCCCCGCGCGCTGGACGCTGCCACGCCGGCGCCTGCGGCGCTGGTCCCGGCCGTGCAGGTCGCCGCAGAAATGTTCCGCGCGTACGACATCCGCGGCGTGGTGGGCAAGGATCTCAACCCCGGCATCGCCGCGCTGATCGGCCAGGCCATCGGCAGCGTGATGCAGGCACAAGGCCTGCGCGACATCGTGGTCGGCCGCGATGGACGTTTGTCTGGCCCGGAACTGACCAACGGCCTGATCGAAGGCCTGCGCCGCGCCGGTTGCAACGTCACCGACATCGGCCTGGCGCCGACGCCGGTGGTGTACTTCGGCGCCTACGAATTGCGCGCCGGCAGCTGCGTGGCGGTGACCGGCAGCCACAATCCGCCCGACTACAACGGTTTCAAGATCGTGATCGGGGGCGAGACGCTCTCCGGTGCGGCGATCACCGAGCTGCACCAGCGCATCAACGAAGGCCGCCTGCATACCGCAGCCAGCCCCGGCGAACTGGAGCAGCGCGACATCAGCGATGCCTACATCCAGCGCATTGCCGACGACGTGCAGCTGGACCGCCCGATCAAGGTGGTGGTGGACGCCGGTAATGGCGCGGCCGGCGAGATCGCGCCGCGCTTGTTGGAGGCCATCGGTGCGGAAGTGGTGCCGCTGTATTGCGAAATCGACGGCACTTTTCCCAATCACCATCCAGACCCGAGCGAGCCGCACAATCTCGGCGATCTGGTGCAGATGGTGCAGCGCTTCGATGCGGATATCGGCGTGGCCTTCGATGGCGATGCCGACCGCCTGGGCGTGGTCACCAAGGAAGGCGCCATCGTCTTCCCCGACCGCCTGCTGATGCTGTTTGCCGCCGATGTGCTGCAACGCAATCCCGGCGCGCTGGTGATCTACGACGTGAAGTGCACCGGCAAGCTGTCCGACTACGTGTTACGCAACGGCGGCAGCCCGTTGATGTGGAAGACCGGGCATTCGCTGATCAAGGCGAAGATGCGCGAAACCGATGCCGAGCTGGCCGGTGAAATGAGCGGGCACTTCTTCTTCAAGGAGCGCTGGTACGGCTTCGACGATGGCATTTATGCCGCTGCGCGCCTGCTGGAAATCCTCGCCCAGCGCGAAGAGACCCCGTCCGACGTGCTCGGCGAGCTGCCCGAAAGCGTGTCCACGCCGGAGATCAAGGTGCCGGTGGACGGCGATGCGCATGCGCTGGTGGCCCGGTTCGTGGAGCGTGCCCAGGCCGGCGAGGAGTCGCCGTTCGAGGCCGCGCGGTTGTCCACCATCGACGGGCTGCGCGCGGATTTCGGCGACGGCTGGGGCCTGGTGCGTGCGTCCAACACCACCCCGATCCTGGTGCTGCGCTTCGAAGCCGACACCGCTGTGGCGCTGGAACGCATCCGCGCGCTGTTCCGCAGCGAACTGCAGGCGCTGCTGCCGGATCACCCGCTCGCATTCTGAGCACGGCAACCGCCGAGGCACTGCGCTGGCCGCATCGGCCGCGGCCGGCGCAGTGGCGTCCTGGCCAAGCCGCGTTCTGCTCCGCAGTCTCCGCGCGCGAGGCTGCGCGTGCGTTGCTCGGCGGTGAGGAGTAGCCACTCCGCTGCGGCGACGCAGCACTGACGTGGTTGCGCGCGGCTTTCCCAGCGCACTCGCGCTGATTCCGTAGCTCAAGACGCATGGGGAAGAGCATCCGCCCGGGCTGCCGGGCACCCTCGCGCGCGAGCGCTGGCCTCTTGCGTTCGCTGATCCCGTCGCGATGATTTGCATCGCACAGTCAGCCGGCACGCCGCGTCATCGCCGTGATGCCCGGCACCGCTGTGCCACCGGCCTCACGCGGCAGCCAGACCGCATCCCAGTACGGATAGGCGCCCACGTGCGCGGCCAGTCCGGCGCGCACCGGCGCGGCCACCAGCGCACGCGCGAAGTGCCGATGGTCGTTGGGCGCAGCCAACGGCGTCAGGGTGGGTTGCGGTTGCCAGACCGTACCGCCGCGCCCGCGTGCGCGATTGACCGCCTCTGCCGCCGCCTGGCACGCGCTGCCGGCGCGGTGCAGCAGCAGCGCCGGCTGATCCGCCTGCAACAGCGCGCTCCAGTGATCGGGCAGCAACACCCAGCACAGCAATCGCGTGCCATGCCAATGGCCACTACGCGACAGGCACGCCGCTGCAGCGCGCGCGCAGCGCCAGTCAGCGAACAGCGCCACCTGCTGATGGGTGTGCACCTGCAGATGCCAAAGCCGCGCGGCGTTGGACGGCAGAGGTAGAGCGGGCAGGGGCTGGGCGCTGGGCATGCCCACAGCCTGCGTGGCAGCAACGTCGCCGCGCATCGGTGCGGCACCCACGCGCGATTAGGCAAACCCGGCAGCGCAGTGTCCGAAGACGCGCCGTTTCAGGCGCGCGCTGGCGGTGCGTCCGTCAGCAGGCGCAGCAAGCCTGTGCAGTACTCAGTGCGAGGCGCGCTCGCGCTTCCAGCCGCGGTGCTTGATGTCCAGGTACAGGCTGTAGAACGCGGTAAAGGCCGGGAACATGTTCTGCAGCACGCCCACCGAGTCCTGCTTGGCCGAAAACACGAAGTAGCTCAGCGTCATCAGGCTGCCGACCACGCTCATGTACCAGAACATGCGCGGGATCACCGGCTTGCCGGCGCGCTTGGAGGCCACGAACTGCACCAGCCAGCGGCCGCCGAACATCAGCGCGCCCACATAGCCGATCAGCTTCCAGCCGGTGACGTGCAGCCCGGTCCAATACAGCCAGGTCAGCGGTTGATCCAGCCAGTGCAGCTCCATCAGCGCTCCTCCACCGCGGTGCGCTTGCTGCGGGTGATCAGCCATGCCACGCCGCGCAGGTCGCGGATGCCCACCAGCGCCCGGTTGAGATTGTTGTACTTGGACACGCCGGCGGTGCGGTGGCGATGATGCACCGGCACGCTGATGGTGCGCCAACCGGCGCGCTGCATCAGCGCCGGCAGGTAGCGGTGCATGTGGTCGAAGTAGGGCAGGTCCAGGAACGCCTCGCGCTCGAACAGTTTGATCCCGCAGCCGGTATCGGGGGTGTTGTCCTGCAGCATGCGCGAGCGGATCGCGTTGGCCCACTTGCTGGCCCAGCGCTTGGAGCCCGAATCCTGGCGGTTGACCCGCCAGCCAGCGAACAGCTTGACCTGCGGCTCGGCCTCGGCACGCGCAATGAGCAGTTTGGGGATGTCGGCCGGGTCGTTCTGGCCATCGCCATCGAGCGTGGCGATCCAGCTCGCCCGCGCGGCCTTGACCCCGCTGCGCACCGCCGTGCTCTGCCCGCTCTGGGTGACGTGGTGCAGCACGCGCAGTTCGGGGGTGCGGGTTTTCAGCTCCTGCAACACCGCCAGCGTGTCATCGCGCGAGTGGTCGTCGACATAGACGATCTCGAAGGCGGCCACGCCGCGCAACGCGGCCACGATCTCGCCGACCAGGGGCGCCACGTTGTCGCGCTCATTGAACACGGGGACGACGACGGAAAGCTGAGGTTGGCTCATGGGAGTGTGGTGGCCCGGATGCAGGCGGAGCAAAAAAGATCGCGCATTGTGCCCTGACCATCTGAGCCGGGCATGAAGCTCAGGCGCGCGAGGCGAAATAACGTTGGCACCACTCCACCACCTGTGGCAGACCGAGCTCGACCGGCGTGGCCGGATCGAAGCCGAATGCCGCCTGCGCCCGCGAAGTGTCGGCCATGGTGCGCACCATGTCGCCTGGCTGCATCGGCCGGTAGACCTTTTCGGCCGGGCGGCCGGCCGCCTGGGCGATCACGTCGATGAAGTATTCCAGTTCCACCGGGGTGTGGTTGCCCAGGTTGAACACGCGGTGCGGCACCGGCTCGGTGCTGGGGGTATCCAGCGCGCCCAGCACGCCGGCCACGATGTCGCCCACGAAGGTGAAGTCGCGCTGCATCTTGCCGTGGTTGAACACCTCGATCGGGCGCCCGGCCAACACCGCGCGGCTGAAGATCAGCGGCGCCATGTCCGGCCGGCCCCATGGCCCGTACACGGTGAAAAAGCGCAGCCCGGTGGCGCGCAGGCCGTACAGCTGCGCATAGGTGTAGCCCATCAACTCGTTGGCCGCCTTGGTCGCGGCATACAGCGAACGTGGCTGGTCCACGCGCTGGTCTTCGGAGAACGGCGGGGTGGCCGAATCGCCGTAGACCGAGCTGCTCGACGCATACACCAGGTGCTGCACCCCGCGGTGGCGGCACAGCTCGAGCACGTTGACGAAGCCGACCAGGTTGCTGTCGACATAGGCATGCGGGTTTTCCAGCGAATAGCGCACGCCGGCCTGGGCAGCCAGGTGGACCACGCGGGTGGGCTGGATCTCGTCGAATAGCGCGGCCAGGCCTTCGCGGTCGGTGAGGTCCAGCGTGCGGATGTCGATTTGCGGGCACAGCGCGGCCACGCGGTCGTGCTTGAGCTGCGGGTCGTAGTAGCTGTTGTAGTTGTCCAGGCCCACCACGTTCTCGCCGCGCGCAGCCAGTGCGCGGCAGGTGTAGGCACCGATGAAACCGGCGGCGCCGGTGACGAGAATGGTCATGGCAATGGTCCTGAAAACGTCAAAGGGAAGGAGACAACAGCGCTCAGAACAGCCCGAAAAAGCGCTTCCTCGCCACGTTGCGGCGGCGCAGGTCGATGTCGTCCCGAATGTTGCCGGCATCGAGGCGATCCAGCAGTGCATCGCTGCCGTGGCTCAGCTTCAGCGCCATTTCTTCCGGATACAACGGCACCACCGTCATGAAGGCGATGGTCTTGTCGGCATCGATGCGCAGCTGGGCAAATGCTTGCGGCGTGCTCACCGGCGGCAGCACGATCGCGCCGTCGAAGGCGACACCCGGCGCATACGGCTCGGCCGGGTTGCCATTGGGAACGGTATGGCCGAAACCCAGCCAGGTGTCGAACTTGTGCGGCAGCCGCGCCAGGTTCTTGAGCAGGCGGATGGGCCAGTAGTGGCGCTCGTCGTCGAAGTCGCGCTGGTCGACCGGCCAATCGCCCGGCAGGCTCAGCATCAGCTCCATGTAACGCGGCGCCGCCACCCCGTCGGGCAGCGTCATCGGCAGATCGCTCATGCCCGAGGTCACCAGACGCAGATGCGGCGAGTGCGCATTGGGCGGCACGATATGCACATCCAGATGCACGGTATCGGAGAGGATTTCGTGGAACACACTCGCAATCGGACCCAGGTGCTGCTCGATGTGCGCGCTGATCTGCACGAGGCATTCTTCGCCGCGTGCCGGCTCGAAGCCGTTGGCCTGCGCGTGATGCAGGATCGGGCTGCCGGACGGGCTGATCGTCTCGTCGGCGTGGCTCATGGGCGGTGTTTGCCGTCGCTGCTGGCGCCGGTGCTGGTGCTGGTGTTGGCGACACGGCGGCCCGGCAGCGGCGCGGTTGCCCGCGTACCCGTGCGCTCGGCCGCCAGGGTTGCCTTGCGCTCGGCGCTGAAATCCCACCAATTGCGTGCCGGCTCGCCCTGCATGAAGCGCACCAGCGACAGGAAGACATCGATCACGCACGGGTCATGGGTGACGCCGGTGCGCAGGCAGAGCTGGGCGTACATATCGTAGGCATCACGGCCGTGCAGCTGCGCCGGCATCTGCTGCAGGTCCTTTTCGCAGGCCGGCCCGACGTTGGGCAGGTCGGTCAGGCGCAGCAGATGCGCGCGGTCCACTTTGGCGGGATGCATCGCTGATCCTCCTGCGCTGGCCGCGTCACCCCGTGCGGGCGCGCAAGCGTTCCAGCACGCCGTCCAGGGTGTCCAGGTCGGTGTAATGAATCACCAGCTTGCCCTTGCCGCCGCGGCCGTGGTTGAACACCACCTTGGTGCCCAACGACTCGGACAGTTCGGTTTCCAGCGAGGCGATATCGGCCTGCGGCGCAACCGTGGCCGGTTTGCCCTTGCGTAGCGACCCCGGCACCTTGCCGGCAGCGAACTGCTGCGCGCGGTGTTCCACTTCGCGCACCGACCAGCCCTGGTCGGCCGCTTCCTGCGCCAGCTTGCTGGCCAGTTCCGGCGCCAGGGTGAGCAACGCACGCGCGTGGCCCATTTCCAGGCGGCGGGTTTCCAGCAGCACGCGGATGGCCACCGGCAATTCCAGCAGGCGCAGCAGGTTGGATACCGACGCACGCGAACGGCCCACCGCTTCTGCGGCCTCGGCGTGGGTCAACGAGAACTCGTCGATCAAGCGCTGCAGCGCCTGGGCTTCTTCCAGCGGGTTCAGGTCTTCGCGCTGGATGTTTTCGATCAGCGCCATCGCGATGACGGTGCGGTCGTCGAGCTCGCGCACCACCACCGGCACCTCGGTCAGCCCGGCCAGCTGCGAGGCGCGCCAACGGCGTTCGCCGGCGACGATCTCGAACTGCCCCGGCGCCAGTTCGCGCGCCACGATCGGCTGGATCACGCCCTGCGCCTTGATCGACTCCGCCAGCTCGGCCAGCTTGACCTCGTCCATCTCCCGGCGCGGCTGGTACTTGCCCGGCTGCAGCTGGGTGACCGGCAACTGGCGCAAGGTGTCGCCGGGCTGCAGGGTGCTTTCGTCGGCGCCGGTCGGTGCCGCTGCGGCTGCCGCGCCCTTGGGTCCCAGCAGCGCTTCCAGGCCGCGGCCCAGTCCACGCTTCTTGGCAGGGGTCGGCTTGCTCATCAGATGGTCTCCATGGGCCGGACGGCCTTGTTGCGGTCGTTCTGGCGGCGCACGATCTCGCCGGCCAGGCCCAGGTAAGCCACCCCGCCGCGCGAGGTGCGGTCATAGCCCACGATGCTCTGCCCGTGACTGGGCGCCTCGGCCAGGCGCACGTTGCGCGGCACGATGGTGCGGAACACCTTGTCGCCAAAATGCTCGGTCAGCTCGGCCGACACTGCGTTGGCCAGGTTGTTGCGGATGTCGAACATCGTGCGCAGCACGCCTTCGATCTCCAGTGCCGGATTGAGGTTGGCACGCAGCGCTTCGATGGTTTCCAGCAGCGCGGTCAGCCCCTCCAGCGCGTAGTACTCGCACTGCATCGGCACGATGATCGAATCGGCCG
Organism: Xanthomonas sp. NCPPB 2922; assembly: GCF_041520885.1. Lineage (NCBI taxonomy): Bacteria > Pseudomonadati > Pseudomonadota > Gammaproteobacteria > Lysobacterales > Lysobacteraceae > Xanthomonas > Xanthomonas sp. NCPPB 2922. The sequence goes on from NZ_JBGOFY010000015.1 coordinate 110,117, forward strand.
CGGTCAGCGCGTTGAGCGTCAGCAGCGACAACGCCGGCGGGCAATCGATCAGGATGAAGTCGTATTCGTCGCGGATCGGCGCCAACGCGCGCTTGAGCCGCTGTTCGCGCTCGCCCTGGTCCATCAGCTGGATCTCGGCGGCAGTCAGATCGATGTTGCCCGGCAGCAGGTCGAAGCCTTCCGGCGCGGTGACCCGGATCTCGGCGGCGGTGTTTTCGCCCAGCAGCAGGTCGCAGGTGGAGGCGGCGACCTCGCGCTTGTCGATGCCGCTGCCCATCGTGGCGTTGCCCTGCGAGTCCAGATCCACCAGCAACACACGCTTGGGCGCGCGCGCCAGGCCGGCCGCCAGATTGACCGCGGTCGTGGTCTTGCCGACGCCGCCTTTCTGGTTGGCAATGGCGATGATCCGGGCCATGCGGGAGAGCCTCGTGGGCAAGGAGTAAGACCGGCCATTATGCGGGCTGGGCGCCGGATCGGGAAATGCGCCCCGACGGCGCTGCGTCACCCCTGCGGGCGGCGTCCGGCCGGCTCAGCCTGCCGGCGTGGCGGTGTCCTGCGCGCCCTTCATGGCTCGGTAGCGCTGCAGGATGTCGGTGATTTCGCCGTCCAGCGCGGTGCGCTGCTGCTCGAAACTGCCCTGCAGGCGCAACTGCGCCATCAGCTCGCGATGGCGCTGCTGGATGTCGCCGGCCAGCTTGTCGGCCACCGCCTGGCCGGCCAGCTCGCGGTCACCGGCGGCACGCAGCATGCTGGCCAGGCCTTCGCGCAGGCTGGTCACGTTGAAGCGCGCGGTGTGGATGTTGTTGTCGACAATGGCGATGCGCTCATTGAACACCCGGCGCAGGTCGTCCTCGCTCTGGTACGACATCAGCATTGCCTGGTCGGTGCGCTTGCGCATCTGTTCGGCGGCCAGGTCGGCCTGGCGTTGCTGCTCGCTGGCCGCAGCGGCGGCGCGCTCGTCGCTGCTCATCGCGCGCTGCACCTCGGCGCTGCGCATGCCGCTCTTGACGTTGAATTCGTCGCGCGCCTGGTTCACCGCCTCCGGCGGCAGCGTATCGCTGCAGACCCGGGCGCCGTTCTGGTTCCAGCAATAGAGTTTCTTTGCGGCCGGCTTGTCCTGCGCAACGCCGGGTGCGGCCACCACGGCGGCCGCAACGGCGGCCAGTAACGCCAAACGTGTGTGTATCGGCATCAGCGCAGCCCCCTGTCGCCTGCTATCAGCCTGTGGTGTCGGTTCCGTAGCGGCCACGATAGGCCAGCAGCGGTTCCCGGAAGCCCACAAGGTCGGCGTTTCCTGCCGCGAATGCAAGCAGGTCGGCGAGGTTGGCCACCGCGATCACCGGAATGCCGGCCTCGGCCGCCACCGCCTGCGCAGCCGAACGGCGGTCCTGCTCGGAGGCGATCTCCTGCCGGTCCAACGCCACCACGATGCCCGACGGCGTGCCGCCAGCGGCGCGAATGATGCCCAAGGCCTCGCGGATCGCGGTGCCGGCGGTGATCACGTCATCGACGATCAGCACCTTGCGGCCCTGCAGCGGCGCCCCGATCAGCGTGCCGCCTTCGCCATGGTCCTTGGCTTCCTTGCGGTTGAACGCCAGCGGCAGGTCGCGGCCCCGCCCGGCATAGGCGCAGGCCAACGCCGTCGCCAGCGGAATACCCTTGTAGGCCGGCCCGAACAGCAGGTCGAACTCCACCCCCGCCGCATCGATCGCATCGGCGTAGCACTGCGCCAGCTGCGCGGTCTTTGCGCCCGAATCGAAGCGCCCCGCATTGAAGAAATACGGGCTGAGCCGGCCGGACTTGAGCGTGAACTCGCCAAAGCGCAAGGCATCGGCATCCAGGGCCAGCTGCAGGAAACGGGTGCGGTGGTCGGTCATGGGGCGGGAATGGGGAATAGGGAGTCGGGAATGGTAAACGCATCGCAGCGCGGCAGCCTTCCTGGCGGCGCTGGGGTAGGCTTTACGATTCCCCATTCCCGACTCCCCATTCCCAGCTCTTATGCGCATCATCAGTTTCAACGCCAATGGCCTGCGGTCGGCCGCCAGCAAGGGGTTCTTCGAGTGGTTCGCCACCCAGGACGCGGATGTGCTGTGCATCCAGGAGACCAAGGCGCAGGAACATCAGCTGGCCGGGCCGGAATTCCTGCCTGCCGGCTACAAGGCCTGGTTTCGCGATGCCAGCACCAAGAAGGGCTACAGCGGCGTGGCGATCTACGCCAAGCGTGAACCCGACGAGGTGCGCACCGCGCTCGGTTGGCCGGAGTTCGACGAAGAAGGCCGCTACATCGAAGCCCGCTTCGGCAACCTCAGCGTGGTGTCGTTCTATATCCCGTCCGGCTCCTCGGGCGAGCTGCGGCAGGGCTACAAGTTCCAGGTGATGGAATGGCTGCGGCCGATCCTGGACGAGTGGCTGGCCAGCGGCCGGCAGTACGTGCTGTGCGGCGACTGGAACATCGTGCGCTCGGCGCTGGACATCAAGAACTGGAAGTCCAACCAGAAGAACTCCGGCTGCCTGCCGCCCGAGCGCGACTGGCTCAACGGCCTGTGTGCCGACCTGCTGGACGAGGCCGATGCCAGCAACGGGCGCGGCTGGGTGGACAGCTACCGCGTGCTGCATCCGCAGGGCGAGGACTACACCTGGTGGAGCAACCGCGGCGCTGCCCGCGCCAACAACGTGGGATGGCGCATCGACTACCAACTGGTCACCCCCGGGCTGCGCGACAAGGTGCAGGCCTGTTCCATCTACCGCGAGCAGCGCTTTTCCGACCACGCCCCTTACATCGTGGATTACGCGGAGTGAGCCAGTGGCAGCCATGGCGTGGTGCCGCCTCGCGCGGCGGTTATCGCTGCAGCGGCATCGCCGGGCTGTGGTGGATCGCCCGGACGACGGCTGCTAGAAGCTGGGTCGGATAAGCCGCATGCCGTCCCAGTTGCAGCAGCGCGGTGAAGGCGGCCGCCGCGCGTTCCATTCGAGGCGAAGGTTCGTCTTCGGCAGTCCGGTCCATGCGGTGAGCGGCGACAATGGCGGCCGTCGCGCTTCCCATCACTTCCACCGGACGCCGTTATGACCCCGCCCGCATCCACGTACAAAGGCCTGAGCGGCATCCAGCGCGCCTTCGCAACCCCATCGGCCGCCACCATGGCGCTGCTCGGCTTCGGCAGCGGGCTGCCGTTTCTGCTGATCGCCTCGCAAACGCTATCCACGCGCCTGCGTGATGTGGGCCTGGATCTGGGCAGTATTGGCCTGATCAGCCTGGCCAGCTTCTTCTACCTGTTGAAGTTTCTGTGGGCGCCGCTGCTCGACCGCTACGCGTTTCCGATCACGGCGTTCCTGGGCCGCCGCCGCTCGTGGCTGCTGGTCTCGCAAATGGGCGTCAGCATCGGCTTGTTCGCGCTGGCGTTCTCGCGCCCTGACATGAGCGTCACCGGCCTGGTCGCGTGGGTCCTGTTTGCCTCGTTCTGGGGGGCTACCCAGGACTCGGTGGTGGATGCCTACCGCATCGAAATCGCACCCGACACTGCGCAGGCGGCGCTGGCGGCAACCTACACGCTGGGCTACCGCATCGGGCTGATCCTTGGCGGCGCCGGCGCGCTGTACATGGCCGAATACCTCAACTGGACCTGGGCGTATCTGGCCATGGCGGGGCTGATGCTGTTGCCCATCATCACCACCTTGGTGTGCCGCGAGCCGGTGCAGCCGGAGCTCACGGTGGTGCGCCGCATCGATGTGGTGGGCGCATTCTGGCAGCCCATCTCCAGCTTTTTCTCGGGCAATGGGCTGGCGCTGGGCCTGATGTTGCTGGCGTTTGTGGGCCTGTTCAAATTTCCCGACCAGGTGATCGGCGTGATGGCGGGGCCGTTCTATCTGGATTCGGGCTACACCAAGGCCGACATCGCCACCGTGTCCAAATTGTTCGGTGTCTGGATGGGCATTGTTGGCGCGTTCGCCGGCGGTGCGGCGGTGGCGGCATTCGGTTTCCGGCGCATGCTGCTGGTTGCCGCGCTGGGTGTGGCGCTGTCCAACCTGGCCTTTCTGCTGATGGCGCAGAACCCCGGCAAGCTGTGGGCGTTCTACGCCGCGCTCAGCGCCGACAACCTGTTCCAGGGATTTGCCGGCACCGTGCTGGTGGCCTTCATGTCGTCGCTGACCAATCGCAATTTCACCGCCACCCAGTACGCGTTGCTGGTCTCGCTGGCCAACCTGCCGGGCAAGTTCGCCGGCGGTGTCTCCGGCTTTCTGGTGGAGGCCACTTCCTACAGCACCTTCTTCATCCTGAGCGCCTTGACCGTCGTCCCGACCCTGGCGCTGCTCGCCTGGCTATGGCCGCGCTTGCAGGTCCATGACCGGCGGCCGGATTGAAACCGCTGCCAAGGTTGCCGATGATGCCGGCGGGGCAGGGCATTGCACGAGGAAGGGCATGACCGATCTGGTGTTGCGTGATATCGATCCGGTGCTGGTGGACCGCATCCGCCGCATTTCCGTTGCACGGGGCTGGACCCAGCACCAGACGGTGATGCATCTGCTTGAACAAGGCCTGTTCGCCAGCGAGTACGAAGTCACCGGCGGCCTGCAACACCCGGAAGTCGATGCGCTGGCCGAAGCCATTGCCGCGCTCAAGGCGCTGCCGGCGGGCAACACCCCCTGATAGCAGGCGGACGCTGCTTTACGACGTTTTTTCTGCGAGCACTGAGTGCGGGGACACCGTCCAGGCGCGCCGACCAGATTGCTGCTTGCTCGCATCTGCATCAGCAGCAAGCGGTGCGACTGCATATCTTCAATCTGCGGCTAGTGCTGTCGCGCCATAGCTATCCAGCTAGGTGTTCGACGAGTAGACCGGTATCGCGCCCAGCTGCACCGGCTCACGACGCCACTTCCGGCTGCACGGCCCTCAGGCCGGATAAATCGCTCCCAGCAGCCGCGGCCCCGCCGCACCAGTCACCGATGGCAGATTGGCCGGCCGTCCGGCCAGGAGCTCGGCGGCCAGCCAGGCAAAGCCCATCGCCTCCAGGTAATCCGGATCCAGCCCATGGCGCGCGCTGGACTCCACCACCACGCCAGGCAGGCGCGCGGCCAGCCGCGCCAGCAGCACCGGGTTGCGCACGCCGCCGCCGCAGACCAGTACGCGGCGCGTTGTCGGCTGGTGGCGCAGCAACGCATCGGCCACCGTGGCCGCCGTCAATTCCAGCAAGGTGGCCTGCACATCGGCCGGGCGCAGCGTCGCGGTGCCCATGGCCTGCAGTGCCCACGCCAGGTGAAATTGCTCACGGCCGGTGCTCTTGGGCGGCGGCAGTGCGAACCACGGGTCGGCCAACAGCGCCTGTAGCAACGCCGCATCGACCTTGCCGCTGACGGCAAACGCGCCGTCGGCGTCGAACGGCGTGCCTCGGTGCTGCTGGCACCAGCTATCGAGCAAGGCATTGGCGGGGCCGGTGTCAAATCCCCGCACCGCGCCGTCGCGCGGGATCAGCGTCAGGTTGCCGATGCCGCCCAGGTTGAGCACCGCACGGTCTTCGTCGCTGGCACCCAGCATCGCCAGGTGGAAGGCCGGCATCAGCGGCGCGCCCTGGCCGCCGGCCGCCACATCGCGCCGGCGGAAATCGGCCGCCGTGGTAATGCCGGTGTGTTCGGCGATCCGGCTGGCGTCGCCAATCTGCCAGGTGAAGGACGGGTCGGCCTGTGGCCGGTGGCGGATGGTCTGCCCGTGCGAGCCGATCGCGCGGATCTGCTCGCGCGCCACGCCGGCCTCGGCAATCAGCTGATTGGCCGCGTCTGCAAACGCCAGCCCAACCTGCGCGTCCAGGCGGCCCAAGCGGTCGATCGCCATCTGCTCGGCGCCCTGGCCGAGCGCGACCAACGCTTCGCGCAACTGCGGCTCCCAGCCCACCGTGATCCCAGCGACCAGTTCGCAGCGGCGGTGGCTGGCGTTGTCGAAGCGCACCAACGCCGCATCGATGCCGTCAGCACTGGTGCCTGACATCAAGCCGAGATAGAGCGGGGAGTGCGTGTGTGTCGGAGCAGACATGCCGGAGCCAGGTGCGGAGCGGTCAGGCAGCTTGTGCAGCGAGGGCAGGGCCGTCAACCGGGCGTTGGCCGAAGCGCGGTGGTTCGGGTCTGGCGGCCAGGTGTTGGCCGCCGTGCACCACCGTCTGCGCCTGGGCAACCGCGCTCGCAGGAGCTAAAGCGCGCCGCGAGCGCTGATCAATCGGCCACCAGGGCAGGCCGCCCTCAGCTGCGCGGCTTGCCCTTGGCAGGCTTGCCGGCGTCGGCGTAGATCAACTTCTCCATGCCTTCGATACGTGCCATCGCCGGCGCGGTCTGCGCGCGGAAGGCTGCGAGCTCGGCGCCCTGCAGCGGCTCCGGTGGCGGCATCGTCACCGACATCGGGTTGCGCTGCTGCCCGCCAACGCGGAATTCATAATGCAGATGCGGCCCGGTCGCCAAGCCGGTCATGCCGACATACCCGATCACCGTACCCTGGTTGATGCGCTGGCCGGCCTTGACCTTGCCAAACCGCGACATATGGCCGTACAGCGTGCTGTAGTTCTTGCCATGGTCCAGGATCACCACGTTGCCGTAGCCACGCTGGGTGCCCACGAACACCACCCGCGCATCGCCCGCCGCCATGATCGGCGTACCGGAAGCGGCCGCGTAGTCCACGCCCTTGTGCATGCGCATCGTGCCCAGTACCGGGTGCTTGCGTGCGCCAAAGGTCGAGCTGATCCGGCTATAAGCCACCGGCATGCGGATGAAGCTCTTCTTCAGCGGGCGCCCGGTGATGTCGAAATATTCCGCCGGCTTGCCTGCGCGCTCGAAGCGGAAGCCGGTATAGGTCTTGCCGCCGGTGGTGAAGGTGGCCGCCAGGATGTCGCCGGTGCTGATCCGCTCGCCTTCGCGCCAGGTCTCGTCCATCACCACGCTGAAGCGGTCGCCCGGCTGCAGATCCTTATCGAAGTCGATGTCGTACTTGAAGATATCGTCGGTCATCACCGCGACCGCCGCCGGGGAGAGCCCGGATTTGCTGGCCGAGGCATACAGCGAGCTGGTGATCTCGCCGCTGGCCACCACCGTGCGGGTGCTGGTCGCCCGCTCGGTGACGTTCTCGCGCACGCTGTCGCCCAGCAGGCGCAGCTCCACCCGGTGACTGTCGTCGCGATCGAAGCGCAGCGCCCGCAACTCACCGGGGGTGGGCATGTCGAAGGCGATTTCCGTGCCGGGGCGCAGCTTGGTCAGCGCCTCCTTGGTCCCCGGATGCGCCAGCACCTGGTACATCACGGTCGTCGGAATGCCCAGCTCCCCGAACAGGGTGCTTAGCGTCTGCCCGGACTTGACCTTGAGGATCTCCCAGTCGGTGCCCGGCCCCAGTGCCTTGCGGCTGGGTACCAGCGGCGGCAGCGGCAGTGCCAAGGTGGCATGGCTGGAAAGCGGCGCATCGATGGCATTGGAAAAGCCCGGCACGATCGTCGCCACCATCGCGCCGATCGTCGCGAACAGGCTGGCATGGATCCAGTGGCGGCGCGTCCAGCGGTCATTGAACGCCGCCGGCAGGTGTTCCTTGAGCTTGCGATGCAGTGCAGTGTCGTGGAGGACGTGGAGGCGTTCTTGGAAGCGCCGCTTGCGTGCACGGCCCTGCTCTGAGTTCTGCATCGTTGGAAGTCTCCGGGACGGCTCGAAGTGCGAGCCCAAACGCCGGTACCATAGACAGCGATCAACAGCGCGTCAAACCATTGAGCCTGTTCATTATTTTCACTTGGCGCGGTATTAACCTGCGTTTAACTTAATTCATGTTGTTGACGGCGAACGCCGCTGGAGTCTGTGGTTGGCCACTATCGATGAATCCCTTGCGCTCATTGGCCGCGGTGCCGAGGAGATCCTCAAGCTTGAGCAGCTCGAAGCGCGCCTGACCTCCGGTGTGCCGTTGCGGGTGAAGGCCGGTTTCGATCCCACCGCACCGGATCTGCATCTCGGCCACACCGTGTTGCTCAACAAGATGCGCCAGTTCCAGGAGCTGGGGCACCAGGTGATTTTCCTGATCGGCGACTTCACCGGCATGATCGGCGACCCGAGCGGCAAGAACGTCACCCGCAAGCCGCTCAGCCGTGAGGACGTGCTCGCCAATGCACGGACCTATGAAGAGCAGGTCTTCAAGATCCTGGACCGCACGCGGACCGAGGTGCGCTTCAACTCCGAATGGTTCGGCCAGATGAGTGCGGCGGACATGATCAAGCTGTCCGCCCAGCACACCGTGGCGCGCATGCTCGAGCGCGACGACTTCGCCAAGCGCTTTGCCGGCCAGCAGCCGATCGCCATCCACGAATTTCTGTATCCGCTGGTGCAGGGCTATGACTCGGTGGCCCTCAAGGCGGACGTCGAGCTCGGCGGCACCGACCAGACATTCAACCTGCTGATGGGGCGCGGTCTGCAGGAGCACTACGGTCAGGCGCCGCAGGTCGTGCTGACCATGCCACTGCTGGAAGGCCTGGACGGCGTCGCCAAGATGTCCAAATCCCTGGGCAACTACATCGGCATCAACGAGCCGGCCATCGACATCGTCACCAAGACCATGAAGATCGGTGATGCACTGACCTGGCGCTGGATCGACCTGCTCTCCTTCGACATCAGCGTTGCCGAGGCTGCCCGTCTCAAAGAAGAGGTCGCCGCCGGCAACCTGCATCCGCGCGACGTCAAACTGCGCCTGGCCCGGGAGCTGGCCACCCGTTTCCACGATGCAGCCACTGCTGAGCAGGCCATCGCCGGCTGGCATGCCGTAGTGACCGGGCAGGGCGACACCAGCGTGTTGGCGCTCCAGCAGGTCAGCGTTCCCGCAGCAGGCCTGCGGATCGCCAGTTTGCTCACTGCGGCCGGGCTGACACCCAGCAACTCCGAAGCCACCCGCAAGCTCAAGGAGCGGGCAGTCAAGATCGACGGCGAAGTGGTCGACGACCTCGCTCGCCAGTTCGGCCCCGGCTTTGAGGGCGTCATCCAGGTGGGCAAGCGCAACTTTGCCCGCGTTGCGTTGGTAACCAGCTGAGTTGCCTGGGTCGAACAGGGATGATGCAGGCAACTGATCTGTGCCGCTCGCGGCTATCTATATAGAGCGTCGTCAGCGCCTCAGCGTTTGATGAGCTAATTGATCAAATCGGCAGTCTCTATAGATAGGAAACGTGCGTCAGGCGGCTAGCAACGTGCGCCCGTGCACGCTTCCAAACTCGCGGCAAGGATCAGTGAAATTTTTTTCACAAACCCCTTCCCAAATGCGTTTGACCGGCCCATAATTCGCCTCCCCCGACGCAACGGCCCCGCAGACGCGGAACCAGCGCAAAGGGCTCGAAAACAGCCTGAGATTAGGGTGTTGACGAAACGGAAAAGCCGGCTATGATGGGCGGCTAGCTACACGGAAAGACGCTACGGCGGATTGATGTGCAGCGGCGGCAACGTCCTCTTCACGAGGGGTTGACGAGGATGAAAAGCCTGCTAATATGGCT
>NZ_JBGOFY010000016.1:0-104263 GCF_041520885.1 Xanthomonas sp. NCPPB 2922
GGTAGTTCTTACGTCGCCATGCATGCCTGTGCGCTCCATCCACGGCATGGCAACAGTGCGCGGGTATGCTCGTTGTTTCTCATGTTCGGGGCGGGTCGTGGATCCTTTTGTGCTCAGGTCCCTGCAACAGCTCGATGCTGCGCATCATCTGCATCCGTTCAATGACAACGCGGCACTGGCCTCCAAGGGCACGCGCATCCTGACGCGGGGCGAGGGGGTGTATGTGTGGGATGCGGACGGCAACAAGTTGCTGGATGCGTTTGCCGGGTTGTGGTGCGTCAACGTGGGCTATGGGCGGGCCGAGCTTGCGCAGGCGGCGGCGCGGCAGATGGAGCAGTTGGCGTACTACAACAGCTTCTTTCAATGCACCACCGAGCCCACCGTGCACCTGGCTGCCAAATTGGCGGAGCTGGCGCCGGGCGATTTGAATCATGCGTTCTTTGCCAATTCCGGCTCGGAGGCCAACGACACCATCCTGCGGCTGGTGCGGCATTTCTGGGCGGTGCAGGGGCAGCCGCAGAAGCACATCTTCATCGGCCGCCACGATGGCTACCACGGCACCACCATGGGCGGGGCCAGTCTCGGCGGGATGCGCGGGATGCATCGGCAAGGTGGGTTGCCGATTCCGGGGATCGAGCACATCGCGCCACCCAATCATTTCGGCGAGGGTGGCGAGATGGACCCGGACGACTACGGTCTGCTCGCTGCGCGCCGGTTGGAAGAGAAGATACTGCAGTTGGGGCCCGACACCGTGGCGGCCTTTATCGGTGAGCCGATCATGGGCGCGATCGGGGTCTACATCCCACCGCGCAGCTACTGGCCGGAAATCGAACGCATCTGCCGGCGCTACGACGTACTGCTGGTGGCCGACGAGGTGATCTGCGGGTTCGGCCGCACCGGTGCCTGGTTCGGTGCGGAGTATTTCGGTTTCCAGCCCGATGTGATGACCCTGGCCAAGGGCATCACCTCCGGCTACATCCCGCTGGCTGCGGCGATGTTCAACGACCGCGTGGCCGGTGTGCTCAAGCGTCAGGGCGGTGAACTGGCGCACGGCGGTACCTATGCCGGGCATCCGGTATGCGCTGCGGTGGCGCTGGAAAACCTGCGGCTACTGCAGGACGAGGGCATCGTGGACACCGCACGCACGCAGATTGCGCCGTACCTGGCGCAGCGCTGGGCCGAACTGGGCGAGCACCGTCTGGTGGGCGAGGCGCGCATCGCCGGGCTGGTCGGTGCGCTGGAGCTGGTGCCCGACAAGCGCCGCCGTGGTGTGTACTTCCCGGAGCGCGGCCGCGTAGGCGCGCTGTGCCGCGACTTTGCCCTGCGGCGCGGGCTGATCCTGCGGGCCACTTACGATGCGATGCTGCTGTCGCCGCCGTTGATCATCACCTGCGAACAGGTCGATGAGTTGTTCGATAAAACCTGGGCCGCGCTGGACGACACCGCGCAAGCGCTGGGCAAGTAAGCGCGGCGGCAGGCCTCGCGCCGCCGAGCTGCGCAGCCACGGCGCAGCGAGCGCCACCGCCGCAGTGAGCTTTGCCGTCTCCGAACGCTGCCGCGCATCGCAGCCGTCCACCGCCGCCCAGAGGCCGCACGCTGTGCAAACCCGGACGCGGTGGGTAGGCTGGGCGCAGACCGGCCGCGATGCCGGGCCGCCCCACCGCGCTGCCCTGGAGACCCACATGACGCTGCGACTGCTCGCCCTGACCCTGTCCATCACCCTGTTGTCCGGCTGTGGCGGCGGTGGCGCCCCGGGCAAGGCCGATGCACAGGCCAAGGTGCTTAACGTCTACAACTACTCCGACTACATCGCCGAAGACACCATCCCCGCGTTCGAAAAGAGCACCGGCATCAAGGTCACCTACGACGTATTCGACAGCGACGAAATGGTGGAAACCAAGTTGCTCGCCGGTGGCAGCGACTACGACGTGGTGGTGCCCACGCTCAACTTCTTTGGCCGCCAGATCCAGGCCGGCGTGTTCCTGCCGCTGGATAAAAGCAAGATTCCGAACCTGGCCAATCTCGACCCGGACATCATGCGTCGCATCGCCGCGCAGGACCCCGGCAACACCTATGGCGTGCCGTACATGATCGGCACCACCGGCATCGGCTACAACGTCGACAAGCTCAAGGCAGCGTTTGGCAGCACCGAGATCGCCAACAGCTGGGACCTGATCTTCAAGCCGGAGAACCTGTCCAAGCTCAAGGACTGCGGGGTCACCATCCTCGATACGCCCTCGGACATGATTCCGATCGCGCTGAACTACCTGGGCCTGGATCCGCACAGCACCGCGCCGGCCGAGATCGAAAAAGCCGCCGCGCTGATCAAGACCATCCGCCCCTACGTGCAGAACTTCCACTCCAGCCAGTACGTGACTTCGCTGGCCAATGGCAACACCTGTCTGGCGGTGGGCTGGTCGGGCGACATCATCCAGGCCCGCGACCGCGCGGCCGAAGCCGGCAACACCGTCAAGGTGGCGTATTCCATCCCGAAGGAAGGCGCGCCGCAGTGGTTCGACATGCTGGCCATCCCCAAGGATGCCAAGCACCCGGAAAACGCCTACGCCTTCATCAACTATCTGCTGACGCCCAAGGTGGCGGCCGCCAACAGCAATTTCATCCACTACGCCAACCCGGTCAGCGCCGCCACGCCGCTGTTGGATGCGGCCATTCGCAACGACCCCACCATCTACCCGCCGCCGGAGGTGACCGCCCGGATGTTCACCTACGCGATCAATCCGCCCGAGGTGGACCGCCTGTACACGCGGCTGTGGACCGAGATCAAGACGGGTCGCTGACGCGGGCTCTCTCACATGCCCTGTGCGGCCCGTGCGAGGGCAGGACTAGCAAAGTGCCAAAGAGTCACAGCGGCGGCTGACCGGGTCATCACGCAATCTGTACTGGGCGGTTCAAATAATTGTATGGTTGCGCCGCCTCGCCGGGCCCGCTGATGCGGGCATGCCAGCGCGCGCGCCCAGCCCACGACACAGGACGCCCCCTTTGAGCAACCACGATCAGCAGTCCACCGATGGCCAGTCCACAGCAGCGGACGGGCAGGGCAATGCGTCCCGCGACGACGACGCCAAGAAGCCCTCGCCGCTGAAGAATCCCAAGGTGAAGTGGACGCTGATCATCGTCGGCGTGCTGGTGGTGCTGCTGCTGGTGATCTGGCTGGCCTACTACCTGATCAAGGGCCGCTACATGCAGGACACCAACAACGCCTACCTGCAGGCGGACTCGGTGGCGGTGGCCCCGCGCGTCAGCGGCTATGTCACTCAGGTGATGGTGGGCGACAACCAGATTGTCGACGCCGGCCAGCCCCTGCTGCAGATCGACGACCGCACCTACCAGGCCACGCTGCAACAGGCCGAAGCCGCGATCGCCGCGCGCGAAGCCGACATCGCCGCCGCCACCGCCAATGTGGCCGCGCAGGAATCGTCGCTGGTGCAGGCGCGCACCCAGGTGGCCTCGGCCGCGGCAAGCCTGCGCTTTGCCCAGGCCGAGGTGAAGCGCTTCGCGCCGCTGGCCGCCTCCGGCGCCGACACCCACGAACACCAGGAAAGCCTGCAGCACGATCTGGAGCGCGCCCGCGCCCAGTACGAGGCCGCACAGGCGCAGGCCAAGGGGGCGCAGAGCCAGATCCAGGCCAGCAGCGCCCAGCTCGAGCAGGCCAAGGCCGGGGTGAAGCAGGCCACCGCCGATGCCGACCAGGCGCGCGTGGCGGTGGAAGACACCCGCCTGACCAGCCGTATCCACGGCCGGGTGGGCGACAAGACCGTGCAGGTGGGGCAGTTCCTGGCCGCCGGCACCCGCACCATGACCATCGTGCCGCAGCAGTCGCTGTACCTGGTGGCCAACTTCAAGGAAACCCAGGTCGGCCTGATGCGCCCCGGCCAGCCGGCCGAGATCGAGGTCGACGCGCTGTCGGGCGTGAAGCTGCACGGCAAGGTCGAAAGCCTGTCGCCCGGCACCGGCTCGCAGTTCGCGCTGTTGCCGCCGGAGAACGCCACCGGCAACTTCACCAAGGTGGTGCAGCGCGTGCCGGTGCGCATCCGCGTGCTGGCCGGTGAGGAAGCGCGCAAGGTGCTGGTGCCGGGCATGTCGGTAGAGGTCACCGTGGATACGCGCTCGGCCAAGGACGCCAAGCAGCGCGCCGAGGAGGAATCGGACCGCGTGCAGGCGCAGGAGCGCGCGCGATGAATGCCGCAGCGGCCACCGGCGAGCGTGCCGGCGGCAGCGCCGGACGCGAGAAAGCCGAACCGGGCGCGTGGCTGGCGGTACTGGCCGGCACCATCGGCTCGTTCATGGCGACGCTGGACATCTCCATCGTCAACGCCGCGCTGCCCACCATCCAGGGCGAAGTAGGCGCCAGCGGCACCGAGGGCACCTGGATCTCCACCGCCTACCTGGTGGCGGAAATCATCATGATCCCGCTCACCGGCTGGTTCGTGCGCACGCTGGGGCTACGCAACTTCCTGCTGATCTGCGCGGTGATGTTCACGGCCTTCTCGGTGGTCTGCGGGCTGTCCACCTCGCTGACCATGATGATCATCGGCCGCGTGGGCCAGGGCCTGGCCGGCGGTGCGTTGATCCCTACCGCGCTGACCATTGTCGCCACGCGCTTGCCGCCCAGCCAGCAGACCATGGGCACCGCCTTGTTCGGCATGACCGTGATCATGGGCCCGGTGATCGGCCCGCTGCTCGGTGGCTGGCTCACCGAAAACGTCAGCTGGCACTACGCGTTTTTCATCAACGTGCCGATCTGCGTGGGCCTGGTGGCGCTGTTGCTGCTCGGGCTCAAGCACGAAAAAGGCAACTGGGCCGGCCTGCTGGATGCGGACTGGCTGGGCATCTACGGGCTCACCGCCGGCCTGGGTGGGCTCACCGTGGTGCTGGAAGAAGGCCAGCGCGAGCGCTGGTTCGAATCCAGCGAAATCAACACGCTCAGCGTATTCGCGCTGAGTGGATTTTTGGCGCTGGTGATCTCGCAGTTTCGTCAGCGTGCACCGGTGATCCGGTTGTCGCTGCTGCTGCATCGCAGCTTCGGCGCGGTGTTCATCATGATCATGGCGGTAGGCATGATCCTGTTCGGGGTCATGTACATGATCCCGCAGTTCCTCTCGGTGATTTCCGGCTACAACACCGAACAGGCCGGCTATGTGTTGCTGCTCTCCGGCCTGCCCACGGTGCTATTGATGCCGATGATGCCCAAGCTGCTGGAGGTGGTGGACGTGCGCATCCTGGTGATCGCCGGGCTGCTGTGTTTTGCCGCGGCATGCTTTGTCAACCTGTCGCTGACCGCCGACACCGTGGGCATGCATTTTGTCGCCGGGCAGTTGTTGCAGGGCTGCGGCCTGGCGCTGGCGATGATGTCGCTCAACCAGGCGGCCATTTCCTCGGTGCCGCCCGAGCTGGCCGGCGATGCGTCCGGCCTGTTCAACGCCGGCCGCAACCTGGGCGGCTCGGTGGGACTGGCGCTGATCTCCACCTTCCAGGAGCGGCGCATGACCTTCCACACCGAGACCATCGGCAGCGCCGTCACTGCAAACGCCAGCCGCGCGCAGGATTTCCTGGCCGGGTTGAACGCGCAGATGCAGGGCAGCGCCGGTGGCGAGGCGGCGATTCGCGCGATTGCCCAACTTGCGCGCCTGGTGCAACAGCAGGCGCTGGTGATGACCTATAGCGACCTGTTCTGGATCTTTGGCGTGATCGTGGTCTGCACGATTCCGCTGGCCTTTTTGCTCAAGCCGTTACCCAAGGGGACGCACCTTGCAATGCACTGATTCCCTGCGCCTGGCGCGCATGCCGCTGGCGGCAGCGCTGGCCTCCCTGCTGCTGGGCGGCTGCATGCTCGGCCCCAACTACACCAAGCCGCCCGCGGTGGCCGAAAGCGCCGTGCAGGCGCCCACGCTGCATCGCGCCAGTGCGGCCGACGTGGTCGCCGCCGCACCACTGAATCACTGGTGGGAAGACCTGCACGATGCGCAGCTGACCCAGCTCGTGACCCAGGCCCTGGCCGACAGCCCCAACCTGCGCGCGGCGCAGGCGCGTCTGCGCGCCAATCGGGCGCTGGCCAACCAGCGCCGCGCCGAGCGGCTGCCCAAGCTCAACGCCAGTGCGCTGTACGCCTACGCCGAACCGCCGCAGACCATCGTCGACACGTTGGGCGGTCTGCAGGAGGGGCAGCCCGGTCAGCCATCGGCGCCCGACAACCGGGCGCTGGATCTGGACAAGACCCAGATCTACAGCGCCGGTTTCGATGCCAGCTGGGAGCTCGATTTCTTTGGCCGCCGCCGTCGCGCCGCCGAAGGCGCGCTGGCCCAGGCGCAGGCCTCCGAAGCCGAACTGGCCGACGCGCAGGTGCAGCTCGCCGCTGAAGTGGGGCAGGTGTATCTCAACTACCGCGGGCTGCAGGCGCGCCTGGCGATTGCCGACAGCAACCTGGACAAGATCCGGCAGTCGCTGACGCTGGTGCAGCAGCGCCGCGGCCAGGGTGCCGCCTCGGACCTGCAGGTCGAGCAGATCGCCACCCAGGTGCAGCAGCAGCAGGCCCAGCGCCTGCCGCTGCAGATGCAGCAACAGGAAGCGCTGGACCAGCTGGCGTTGATGGTCGGCCGCGAGCCGGGCGCGCTGGATGCGCAGCTCGCCGCGCCGCAACCGCTGCCGATGCTGCCCACCCAGGTGCGCGTGGACGATGCCGGTGCGTTGATCCGTCGGCGCCCGGACGTGCGCAAGGCCGAGCGCGAGCTGGCCGCGTCCAGTGCGCAGATCGGCGAGGCGTTGAATGGCTACTTCCCGCAGGTCAGCCTGCTTGGCGGCCTGAGCTGGGTGGCCGGCTCGCCCAGCGATTTCAATTCCCATGCGCTGACCAAGCTGGCAGTGCCGATGCTGCGCTGGTCGATCTTCGACTTCGGCCGCACCCGCGCGCAGGTCGAACAGGCGCGCGCCGGCAATGCCGGGCGCGAGGCCGCCTATGAAGGCGCGGTGCTGGCGGCGCTGCAGGACGCCAATACCGCACTGTCGCGGTTTGGCTCGGCACGCCAGCAGTTGGTGGTGGCGCGTCAGGCCGAGGCCTCGGCCACGCGCTCTGCCGGGCTCATGCAGCAACGCCGCGATGCCGGTGCCACCTCCAGCATCGACCTGCTCGATGTGCAGCGCCAGCAGTTGTCCGCGCAGGACGCCGCCGCGCAGGCGCAGGTGCAATTGCTGGTGTATTACGTGGCGCTGCAGAAGAGCCTGGGTCTGGGCTGGAGCGAGCCGCCGCAGGCCGCCGTCCGCTAACGCCACGCGTGTCGGCGCGCACTGCAGCGCCGGCACGCTTTTGCCATGATGCGTGCACGGCGCTACGGTGGCGCCGGCACGTTGTTGTCACCGAGGGGATGCATGGCCCTTTCCGAAGCCGTCTTGCTTGCACCTGCCGCCGCCGATGCGGGGTATCTGTCGATCCGCGAGGTCCGCAAGGAGTTCGACGGCTTCGTGGCGGTGGACGATGTCAGCCTGCAGATCCGCAAGGGCGAGATCTTCGCGCTGCTGGGTGGCTCGGGCAGCGGCAAATCCACCTTGCTGCGCTGTCTTGCCGGCTTCGAGCGGCCCACCAAGGGCAGCATCGTGCTCGATGGCCAGCCGATCGACGCATTGCCGCCGTACGAGCGGCCGATCAACATGATGTTCCAGTCGTATGCATTGTTCCCGCATATGACGGTGGAGCAGAACATCGCCTTCGGGCTCAAGCAGGAAGGCCTGCCCAAGGCGGCGGTGGCCCGGCGGGTGGGCGAGATGCTCGAGCTGGTGCAACTTGCGCGCCTGGCCAAGCGCAAACCGCATCAGCTGTCCGGTGGGCAGCAGCAGCGCGTTGCGCTGGCGCGCTCGTTGGCCAAGCGGCCCAAGCTGCTGCTGCTGGACGAGCCGATGGGCGCGCTGGACAAGAAGCTGCGTTCGCAGATGCAGCTGGAACTGGTCAACATCATCGAAACCTCCGGCGTCACCTGCGTGATGGTCACCCACGACCAGGAAGAAGCTATGACCATGGCCACCCGCATCGCACTGATGGACCACGGCTGGATCCAGCAGGTGGGCACGCCGGATGAAATCTACGAGCAGCCGGCCAACCGCTTCGCAGCCGAATTCATCGGCTCGGTCAATCTGATCGAGGCGGTCATCGCCGAAGACGCGCCGGATTCGGTCAGCCTCACCAGCGCGGCATTCGCCGCGCCGATTCGCATCGGCCACGGCATCACCGGGTTCGAAGGGCAGGCTGTGGCATTTGCAGTACGCCCGGAAAAACTCGGCATCGGCAAGCAGGAGCCGGCGCAGGCCTGCAACAAGGCGCAGGGCGTGATCGAAGACATTGCCTATTTCGGCAGCCACTCGGTCTACCACGTGCGCCTGCCCAGCGGCATCAAGCTGATGGCACATTTCGCCAACCGGCAACGCTGGGCCAGCGAAGCGCTGACCTGGGGCGATGCGGTGTGGGTCGGGTGGGGCGAGGACGACGGCGTGGTCCTCACCGCATGAGGCAGCGCCTGCCAAGAGTGGCCAGCAAAACTACTGCGCAGCCACTAGGGGGGCGCGGCCGGTGCTCGGAATCCTCATGTACCACACGTACACTGCGGTTCCTCCGCGCCGTCCGCGCCCCCCTGGCGACTGCTCGCTACGTTTTGCTAACCACTCTTAGTCGTGGTCTGCCGGGTGCGCGTTGGGGCGTGATCGCTGCACCGTATCTGTGGTTGCTAGTGTTCTTCGCGATCCCGTTCCTGATCGTGCTGAAGATTTCGTTTGCCGAACGCGCAACCGCAATGCCGCCGTACACGCCGCTGTTTGCGTATGCGGCCGATGGCGCGGTGAGCCTCAAACTGCATCTGGGCAACTACCTGGCCCTGCTGCGCGACAGCCAGTACGTGGCCGCTTACCTGAGTTCGATCAAGATCGCTGCGATTTCCACCGCACTGGCGCTATTGATCGGCTACCCGATGGCATACGTGATCGCGCGCCTGCCTCTGGCCACCCGCAACGTGGCGATGATGCTGGTGGTGTTGCCGTCTTGGACCTCGCTCTTGATCCGTGTATACGCATGGATCGGCATTCTCGATGGCAACGGCCTGCTCAATCAGGCTCTGCTGGCGCTGGGTGTGATCGAGCAGCCGCTGCAGTTGCTGTACACGCCGATCGCCGCCTACATCGGCATCGTCTATTGCTATCTGCCCTTCATGGTGCTGCCGCTGTACGCCAACCTGGTCAAGCACGATTCGCGGCTGCTGGAGGCGGCTTACGACCTGGGCGCGCGGCCGTGGCAGGCATTCGTGCGCATCACCTTGCCGCTGTCGCGCAATGGCATCGTCGCCGGCTGCATGCTGGTAATGATTCCGGCGGTGGGCGAGTTCGTGATCCCCGAAATGCTGGGCGGGCCCGATACGCTGATGATCGGCCGCGTGCTATGGGGCGAATTCTTCAATAACCGCGACTGGCCGGTGGCCGCCGCGGTGGCGACGGTGATGCTGGTGCTGCTGCTGGTGCCGATCGTGATCTTCCATCGTTACCAGCAGCGCGAGCTGGAAGGGCGGCTGACATGATGCGCGCCGCGCGCGGTGGGCGTGTGCTGGGCGGCAGTGTGCTCGCGCTGGGGTTCGGTTTTTTGTATCTGCCGATCCTGTTGCTGATGGTGTATTCGTTCAACGCCTCGCGCCTGGCCACGGTGTGGGGCGGTTTTTCCACCCGCTGGTATGGCGAGTTGCTGCGTGACCGCCAATTACTGGACGCGGCCTGGGTGAGCCTGGAAGTGGCGTTCTGGACCGCATGCGCGTCCACCGTGCTCGGCACCATGGCGGCCATGGCGATGGTGCGCATGCGGCGGTTTCCCGGCAAAACGCTCTTCGGTGCGCTGATCACCGCACCGCTGGTGATGCCGGAGGTGATCATTGGTCTGTCGATCCTGTTGCTGCTGGTCTCGATGGGCGGTGTGCTCGGCATCGCGCCGCGCGGCGCGGTCGCCATCTGGGTGGCGCATGTCACCTTCACCGTCTCATTCGTGACCGTGGTGATTTCCTCGCGGCTGCAGGAACTGGACCGCTCGCTGGAAGAAGCCGCCATGGATCTGGGCGCCACGCCACTGAAGGTGTTCTTCCTGATCACCTTGCCGATCATCGCGCCAGCACTTGCGTCGGGCTGGCTGTTGGCATTCACGCTCTCGCTGGACGATGTGGTCATTGCCAGTTTCCTGGCGGGCCCAAGCTCCACCACGCTGCCGATCAAGGTGTTTTCGTCGGTACGCCTGGGCATCAGCCCCAAGATCAATGCGCTGGCCACGGTGATGGTGCTGGCGGTGTCGGTGGCGGCGGTGATCGGGTGGTGGTTGCTGGCGCGCAGTGAAAAACGCCGCCTGCGTGATGCGCAACTTGCGCTGCAGTCTGCTCCCTGAGGGCGCGCCGGCGCTGAGGTGCCAATGACCGCAGCGACCTACCGACAGATAGATGCAAACGCTAGAGCCACCGGTGTGTGCGAATGCTGCAAGTCGATTACGACCCCGTAGTGCGCAGTCCGGCCGATAAGCGCAACAAGTCGATCGGCGGTGCTTACCTGGCCGAAGGCGTGTATCCGCTGTCCCAGGGCTGTGGCTTGGTCAGGTAGCACTGATACTCGGCCCTGATGTCGTAGCCGCGTTGCTCCACGCTGGATTGTTCGTCGTTGCGGTCCTTGCGGTTGTCCTTGCCGTCGTTCTTGGACTTTCGCTTATCGGGAAAGATCGGGACCATGTTCGGCGACGACCGCGCGGTGATGAGTTGCCGGATGGCAGTGTCCGAGCACGCTTGCAGCGCTTCTTGCTCGCAGGGTTGCGCGGGGTCGGGCTGTAGGCTGGTGCAGCTCACAGTGACAAACCCGGCTGGGCCGGGCCGCGGGTCACGCAGAAGGTCCTGGAGGGCTGCACATCCAGCAAGACACGCACTGGTGCCAAGTACAACCAGAACAATGAGATTCCGGCGCATCGTGGTGGTCTTCCATGGGTGGATCAATCTGCCATTGCGGAATGCTAGAGCATTTTGCGCGGTTGCACCGGCGAACAGGGCAGGGCTGCTTTCGTTACCTTGTCTGGGTGCATCATCCCGGCTGCCATTGATCAGCCAGCTGTGCGGTGGAGGTGCGTCACTGCGCGGTGCGGTAAACACAGCGTTGCAGCGATTTGCAGCGGTTGTGACGCGGCTGCAACTTCCCGGCGACTAGCATGGCCGCCTTGTAACAGGAGACCATCATGTCCTACGACACCGTCAACCCGGCCAATGGCCAGGTCGAACATACCCAGCACACGCTGGACGCCGCGGCCATCGAGGCGCGTCTGGCTGCTTCTGCCAGGGCGTTTCCGGCGTGGGCAGCCCTGCCCTTGGCCGAGCGCGGCGCCTTGCTGCGGCGGGTGGGCGAGGAGCTGACCAAGCGGCGCGAGGACCTGCAGCGCATCATGACCGCCGAGATGGGCAAGCTGCGTCGCGAAGCTCTGGCCGAGATCGATAAATGCGCACAGGGCTGCGCCTATTACGCCGAGCATGCGGCCGAGTACCTGGCGCCACGCGCCATTCCAACCGAGGCGCAGTCCAGCTATGTGCGCTATGAACCGCTGGGCTGCGTGTTTGCGGTGATGCCGTGGAATTTCCCGCTGTGGCAGGCGTTTCGCTTTCTCGCGCCGGGCCTGATGGCCGGCAATGTCGCGCTGCTCAAACACGCCAGCAACGTGCCGCGTTGCGCCGATGCGATGAAGGAAGTGCTAGACGCTGCCGGCATTCCGCCGGGTGTGTTCGACGTGCTGCATATCGACAACGACCAGGCCGCCGAGGTGTTGCGCGACGACCGCATTGCGGCAGTCACGCTCACCGGCAGCGAACGTGCCGGCCGCTCGCTGGCCGCTAATGCAGGCGATCAGCTGAAGAAGTGCGTGATGGAACTGGGCGGCAGCGATGCCTTCGTGGTGCTCGACGATGCGGATCTGGAGCGCACCGTGCAGTCGGCAGTGCAGTCGCGCTTCGACAACAGCGGGCAGACCTGCATTGCCGCAAAGCGCTTCATCGTGGTGGATGCCATTGCCGACCAGTTCGTGGAGCGCTTCGTTGCTGCCGCCGCGCAGCGTGTGCTCGGCGACCCGCAGCAGGACGCCACCACACTTGCGCCGATGGCACGTGCGGACCTGCGCGATGAACTGCACAAGCAGGTGCAGGAAAGCGTGTCCAAGGGTGCCAAGGTGTTGCTTGGCGGCGAGCCGGTGGCGGGGTCGCATGCGGGTTACCCGGCTACCATTCTCGACCAGGTCGGCCCAGGCATGCCGGCCTACGAGCAGGAATTGTTCGGGCCGGTCGCGGCGGTGATTCGCGTCGCCGATGAGGCCGAAGCGGTGCGCGTGGCCAACGACACCACCTTCGGTTTGGGCGGCAGCGTGTGGACCGCCGATGCCAAGCGGGGTGAGCGTGTTGCGCAGCAGTTGCAGTGCGGTGCTGCGTTCGTGAATTCGGTGGTGAAGAGCGATGTGCGGTTGCCGTTCGGTGGGATCAAACGTTCGGGTTTCGGGCGGGAATTGGCCGAGCACGGGATCCATGAGTTCATGAATATCAAAACGATTTATGTGGCTTGAGGGTGGGGATTTGGGAGTCGGGATTCGGGATTTGCAAGGGCAGCGGTTCTTTTCCCGTTGGGACAAGGTATGCAGAGAGTAGGTGAGGCTGCGTTGCTCTTGCAGTGCTGGTGGTCTAGCTGATTCATTCGCTGATTTGTAGGCAACGTCGCTTTGGCCTCTAGCGAATCCCCAATCCCGAATCCCGGGTTGCCGCTCTTCTTGGGGCGGAGGCTTCAGGCAAAAGCAAAGGCTTCCGCGCCTGTGGCGCAGGTGACTTTTGTCTTGGCAAAAATCACCAAAACCGTGCTCGCCCGACGCGATCCGGTGCGATGAAGCCGCACCGGTGCCCTGTGCTCCTCGCCACGCGCGGCACGGCGCCCAAACTCGCTGCGCTCAGACAAGGGCGCCTCTTCGGCCACGCGTGACTGCGGTGCTCGGCTCGCTTTAGGGCGAAGGAAACTAAAGGCGAACAACGAAAGCGAAGACTCAAGCCAAGAGCAACGGCGAATAGCTCAACGCAAGTGACGTCCATGAACGATGGCCAAGAACAACAACCGGGAACGATGCTCCTCAGCAATGCCACGGGCAGTCGCAAGTGAAAAGCTCAGCGACCGCCGCTCTACCAATTCCCCATTCCCAACTCCCCATTCCGCCACCGCAACACGGTGGCCCTACAGCCAGCGCGCGCGCTTGAACAGGCGATACAGGACGAGACAGGAGGCAACGATGCCGCCGACCAGCAGCGGGTAGGCGTAGGGTTTGTCGAGTTCGGGCATGTGGGTGAAGTTCATGCCGTACCAGCTGGTGATCAGGGTAGGGGCGGCCAGCAGGGCGGCCCAGGCGCCGAGGCGTTTGACGGTTTCGCCCTGCGCCAGGGTCACCATGGAGAGGTTGACGCTCAGCGCGGTGCCCAGCATTTCGCGCAAGGTGTCGATGGCGTCGTTGATGCGCACAGCATGATCCAGCACATCGCGCAGGTAGACGCCGACTTCGCCGTGAATCAGCGAGCCGGGATTGCGCTTGAGGTGCGAGAGCACGTCCTGCAGCGGGGCCACCACCAGCCGCATCTTGTTGAGTTCGCGCTTGAGTTCGTACAGGCGCACCACGGTTTCGCGTTTGTAGTTCTCCGCGAAGATGTCTTTTTCCAGGCCTTCCAGGGTGTCGCGGAACTCGTCCATGATCGGCAGGTAGTTGTCCACCACGAAGTCCAGCACGCCATACAGGCAAAACGCCGAGCCCATGCGCAGCATCGCCGGCTCGCGTTCCACGCGGTGGCGCACCGGCGTGTAGGAGAGCGAGGCGCCGTGGCGCACGGTGAGCAAAAAACGTGCGCCGAGGAAGGCATGCGTTTCGCCGTAGCGGATGCGTTCGTTGACCAGCTGCGCGGTGTTGACCACCACGAACAACGAATTGCCATAGCTCTCGGCCTTGGGCCGCTGATGCGCCTTGAGCGCATCCTCGATCGCCAGGTCATGCAGGCCGAACTCTTCCTGCAGTTTGCGCAGCACCGATTCCTGCGGCTCGTACAGACCAACCCAGACGAAGCCGTCCGGGCGCTGTAACTCGTCGCTGATCTGTTCCAGGCTGATGTCGTGGCGCGCGCCGTGGCCGTCGTAATAGGCGCAGGTGATGACGCAGGACGGGTTTTCCGGGTGGCGACGGTTGTTCATGGCCGCATCGTGGATCAGCGCGCACGCACCGGCAAGGCGCGCGGACGCAGCGCGATGGCCAGTGCGGCGTGAATCGGCAGCAGCAGCAACACCCACTGCAGGTTGTACTGCGCCTGGAACGACAGCCAGTGAATCACCAGCGCCAGCAGCGCGCACGCAGCGACCACCCAGCACAGCACATCGAACCAGCGCCCCGGCCGGCGGCCGCGCAGCAGCGCAATGCCGCCCACGCAGAGCAACACGCATAGCGGATTGACCAGCAGCAGATTACGGTTGGCCCATGCAGACTGGTGCGCGGTGAAGCCCCACAGATACACCAGCAGGCCGCCGCCGATGGCGCACAACAGCCAGAACGGCAGCGCCACGCCGGCAAGCAAACGCTGCCTGCGGCGCACTGCCAACACGCCCGCGGCGACCAGCACGCCGGTCAGCAGCCAAGGCCACCAGTGCCGTTGCTGTTCGGCCGGCTCCGGTGCAATGCGATGCGGCAACAGCACCTGGGTGGATTGCACCAGCGGACGTCCGGCGCTGTTGTGCACCTGGGTCAGGCTGTCGGCCAGGCGCATCGGCACGAAGGCTTCTTCCCAACGCGACAGCGGGCGGTCTGCGTACGGCCCCAGGCCCAGGTCGAAGCCGAGCCACATCCATGGGGCAGGGGAGGCCAGGCGCACCGCTTCGCTGCGGAAGGTGTTGCCGCGCGAGCGGCCGGCCAATTGCGACTTGAGCGCGCCGCCCATGGCACGATCCAGGGTGTCCCGGACCATCGTGGCGCAGTTGGCAACGAAATAATCGTAGTGGTAGCGCGCGTTTTCCGGCCGGCTGCGCACCGCCAGACCATCGGCCAGGGCCTGCGCCTGTTCCGGCGGCAGATCCAGCCACTGGATGCTCACGCCGCGGCCGCCGTCGCGGTATTGCGCCAGGTCTTCTTCCAGCGGCAGCGCCACCAGGTAATACATCATCTCGCCGCGCGCAAAACGCGGCACGAAGTCGGGCTCACCGGGATCGAAGAAACCGAAGTTGTACGAGGTCACCTGCTGAGTGGCCGGGTCGACCACCACGATGGCGTCATGGCCGAAGCGCTCGAAGAACACTTCGCCCGGCTGCATGGTGGCCACGCCGATGCGCGGCGCCTGCGCCATGGCGCTCTGCAGGCTCAGCAGGGCGAGCAGCACGAGTGCACTGCAGCCTGCCCACCAGGCGGCGGCGCGGCGTGCCGGCCCGCGCACGGCGGTGCTGCGCTGGCGCAGCTTCAAGCGTCGTCCTGCGGGTCGGGCGGCAGGATGGTGACGTGGAAGGCGTGCACGCGACGCGCGTCGGCCTTGGCCACGCGGAACGCAAACCGGCCCAGGGTCAGCTCCTCGCCGGTTTCCGGCAGATGCCCGATCGCATCGGTGACCAGGCCGCCTACGGTGTCGTATTCGTCATCGGGGAAATCGGCGCCGAAGCGCTCGTTGAAATCCTCGATCGGCGTCAGCGCATCCACCACGTAGCGGCCGTCGGCCTGGATGGCGATCAGCGAATTCTCTTCTTCGGCATCGTCGTGTTCGTCGTCGATCTCGCCGACGATCTGCTCCAGCACGTCTTCGATGGTGACCAGCCCGGCCACGCCGCCGTACTCGTCCACCACGATCGCCATGTGGTTACGCGAGAGGCGGAATTCCTTGAGCAGCACGTTGAGCTTTTTCGACTCGGGGATCAGCACGGCCGGGCGCAGAAGTTCGCGCACGTTGCCCGGGCCGTTGTCGGCCACCACGCCGCGCAGCAGGTCCTTCGCCAGCAGGATGCCGAGCACTTCGTCCTTGTTTTCGCCGTGCACGGGGAAGCGCGAGTGGCCGGATTCGACCACCTGCTTCATCAGGTCGAGGAAGCGCGCTTCCACCGGCAGCGACACCATTTGCGAGCGCGAGATCATCACGTCGCCCACGGTGAGCTCGGACACGGAGATCGCGCCTTCCATCATGCGCAAGGTGTCTGCGGCGATGAGGCCGTCTTGTTCGGCGGTGCGCAGCAGGGCGACCAGTTCGTCGCGGGTATGCGGTTCGCCAGAGAAGGCCGCGCTCAAGCGCTCGAGCCAGCTACGGCGTTTTTCCGGGGATTCTGAGGTTTGGCTACTGTCGTCTTCGGACATCTTGACGGGGAACGGCACCCGGCGAACCAGGCGATAGTGCCAAGTCTAGCAGGAAGCCGTGCGTGGTCTGTGGCTGGGGGCTGTGGCTGACCTGGCGCGCAGGGCAGGGTGTGGGTCGGCGCGGCGGTGGGGCCAGCATCCAGGTCGCTGTGACGCAGCGCTGCCCTGCGTCCGTCAGGCCATCTACGTCGGGCCGTGTCGGGACCATCCCGTCCCGATAGCACCAGATCGGCGCGGCTCAGCACCGGAGCGCGGAGCTGATTCCAAGTCGAGGCAGACCAGACGCGCGACGCAGCCCGCATGGTCGGGCGAGCGGGGCCGCGCAGCGCTCAGGGCAAGTCGAGGCTGTAACCGCAGCCCACCACGGTCTTGCCGGGGTGCGATTTCACATTCGACACGCTGAGCACGATCGATTCGATCATCGCCTCGCCGGTCTTCAGGTTGGTGGTGTCTTCGCTGACCACCTCGCGCCCGTACATCACCTTGTAGGCGTTATCCACACCCAGCTCCAGGTCCAGCTGCTTGGCCAGCGGGCGCGGGTCGGGCAGGTCGAGCAGCGCCATGACGCTGGCACCGGAAAACGCAATATGGTTGGTGCTGTGGCCGAAGACGGTGATCGGCGTATTGAGCGTGTACTCGGTCATGAACAGGTTGGACTGCGCCTGCGGTGCCCATCCCAGCGCCACCGCCTTGAGCGGGTCGGCCAGGATCGGTGCCAACGCGGAGAAGTCGCCGATGCGCTGGCGGCACTCGATCAGCGCCGGCAGATCCGGGCGCACCGGCGCGGTCTGCGCCCAGGCCGGGCAGGCAGCTGCCACCAGCAGGCCGACCATCACCCACCGCCGCATCAGCGCTCTCCCTCGTACGGGTCGTCGATGCCGAGTTCGGCCAGGATCTCGCGCTCCAGCTGTTCCATCGCGTCGGCTTCCTTGTCGTCCTCGTGGTCCCAGCCCAGCAGGTGCAAGGTGCCGTGCACGGTGAGGTGCGCGTAGTGCGCGCTCAGTGACTTGCCTTGCTCGGCGGCCTCGCGGGCCACCACCGGCGCACAGATCACCAGATCGCCAAGCAGCGGCATCTTGACGCCCTTGGGCAGGCCCTGAGGCATCTCCGCCGGGAAGCTGAGCACGTTGGTGGCGTAATCCTTGCCGCGGTAGTGGTGGTTGAGCGAGCAGCCTTCCTTCTCGTCGACCACGCGTACCGCCAGATCGGCTTCGCGGATCCGCCCCTTCAGCGCGGCCGCCACCCACTTGCGAAAACTCACCGACGACGGTAGCCCGGTGCGCGGCAGCGCATAGCTGACTCCGACATCGAGGCGGACCGGACCTTTGGTCATGGGGACACCAATCATTCTTATCAGACAGGAGCAACAGTATCGCGCGTGTGTTGTTTTACTGCGACTTCCAGTCGCCCGCGTCATACGCGATTTCGACCACATCGGCCGTTCTCGCTGCATCGTCGATCCCTGCCTCCTTGAGCGTGCGATAGCAGTTGAAGCCCAGATGGGTCTTGATCTCGCGCGCCATTGCCACGGCCTGCTCCTCAGGTGTGGCGTCAGCGTCGACGCGAATGCTCGCCTTGGCGCAGCCGCCGATGCTGGTGACCTGAATTGCTGGAACCAGTGTCAGTGCAGCTTGGTCCGCCAACGCCTCGAAAGCGTCCTGAGCCACAGCGTCCTCGTCCGCAGACACACGCACCTTGAAGTAATAGAGCTGCTTATAAAACAGATAGCCGTTGGAACGCATCGGCTTGCCGGTCGAGGACAGTTGCGTCCTGAGGCGCAGCTTTTCCCCGACAACCCGCTGGGCATCCGCGATGGCCGCGATGACCCTGGCATCGGTGCCATTGGCGGGCGCGGCGGCAGGCGCATCATTGGTCGGCAGCACAAGCGTGCTCTGGTCCAGCTCGTCCAGACGCGAATAGTTGCCCTGCGTCATTGCCGACGCGAGGTCTTTGCGAAATGCCGCCATGCCCTCTGCAATGGCTTGCGCCTGATCGCGCTGCCCGAGTGGGTAGACGAATACATCGATCGATAGGTCCGGTTGGCCTGACATCGCGTAATGGAAAGCGGCGCCGGCGGCCTTGGCATCCGGGTTGTAGGCCCTGCGGGCCAGAGAGAACGGGCCTACCGTCCTGGGTGCGATCAGATAGCTGGTTTCGATGTAGGCGCGCGGTGACGTTGGAGCCTCTTTGGGCTTGGCCAACAGCGTAGCGGGCACCGCACTCAGCAAATAGACGCAAAGCAGCAAGCAGTCACGGAACATGGGCACTTCCTGTGCGAAACGTCCTGCTAGTTTACGGCCAATGGGCTGCTGGCCAACACGTGCAGGTCAGCGGCACATCCGTGCTGCCGGGCTCAGATAACGCACTAAGCCTTGTCCGGTGCAGGCACCCGACCTACGGGGCAACGCTGGCACTGCGAAGCGATGAGGTCGCATGGTCATGGTTGCGCAGATGCCCGCGCCACGCCGACATTGCGACGCACCACCTGGGCGCAGGACACCTGGCGGTGCCTGCATCGGCGTGATTTCAGGCCGCGGGTTCGGCCGGCGTGTGGGCGAGATCGTGCTTTTCGTACGCCGTGACGATGCGTTGTACCAGCGGGTGGCGCACGACGTCGCGGGCTTCGAAGAAGGTGAAGCTCACCCCGTCCACCTCGCGCAGCACGTCGATGGCATCGCGCAGGCCGGACTTGACGTGCTTGGGCAGGTCGATCTGGGTGAGATCGCCGGTGACCACCGCGGTGGAACCGAAGCCCAGGCGGGTCAGGAACATCTTCATCTGTTCGATGGTGGTGTTCTGCGCCTCGTCCAGGATCACGTACGCGTCGTTGAGGGTGCGCCCACGCATGTAGGCCAGCGGAGCGATCTCGATGACGTTCTTTTCCAGTAGCTTGACTACCTTTTCCACGCCCAGCATTTCATACAGCGCGTCGTATAGCGGGCGCAGGTAGGGATCGACCTTCTGGCTGAGATCGCCCGGCAGAAAGCCCAGCTTCTCGCCAGCCTCCACCGCCGGGCGCACCAGGATCAGCCGCTGCACGCGCGACTCGTTCAGTGCTTCCACGGCGCTGGCCACGGCCAGGAAGGTCTTGCCGGTGCCGGCCGGGCCGATACCGAAATTGATGTCGTGGGTGGTGATCGCGTGCAGGTACTTGGCCTGGTTGGCACCGCGGCCACGCACGGTGCCGCGTTTGACCTTGATCGCCACGTCCTGTGGTTCGTATGCGCGCTGCGCCACCTGCTCGACATTGGCATCGTTGAGCCGCAGATGGATGGCGTGGTTGTCGAACGTGGTGGAGGCGGCTTCGTCATATAGCGCGGTCAGCAGATGCTGCGCGGCATCGACGGCCGGCTCCGGGCCGGTGACGCGGAAGATGTTGCCGCGGTTGGCGATCTCCACGCCAAGCTTGAGCTCGATCTGGCGCAGGTGCGCATCGAACGGGCCGGCCAGGTTGGCCAGACGCTCGGTGTCGGCCGGGTCGAGGGTGAAATCGCGGGACGCTGGTGAGTTCATGATTGGATCGGACACCGCAATGCGGCGTCGGTAGGACGGGAGCAAAAGGGTAGCGCGGGGGGCGTGATCCCACCAGCAAACCGGGCGGCGCAGCACCGCGTCGTGCATAGGTGCAGAGCGCAGCCAGGACTTTTCCACACCGGGTGTGGAGCGTCGTACCAGTAACCTGTGGATAGATTCGGTTTGCCTTACTGCCGCAAGGCTCGCACAGTATGTGGCGAAAAAATGACCAGCGGGTGGCAGGTTGTCCACACCGGATGTGGATGGTTTTCGCCAAAGCCTGTGGGTAAGTGGCGATGCGCTTACTGCGACAAGGCCTTGCAGTTGCATGGCGAAAAAATGACCAGGACGCGTGGCGCGTGTTTGAGCACGTCGCTGCGATGCTGCACTGGGGAGCGATGCATATGGACGTACATGTCAGCGCGATATCGCTGCGGTGCAGAACCGTGCCACGGCGCGCTAGTCAATGACGCATTGGCCATCCGACAAGAATCGTTTCGCGCTTGCGGGCATTACTTATGACCACCGCAGCGCGTGATGCTTGCGCCATGGCGCAGCACTGCGTCGCCTGCACCATGTCTCGCCACCGTCGTCGGCCTGCACCTGGGCGACCACCACACGCCAACTGCATCAGCGTGTGGGGTCTTCCGGAGGGCAAGAACGCGCGCTGCCCGCTCAGGCCGCGCTGTCGTCCAATTGGATGCGCCCGCGCAGCGAATTGCTCAGTGCTTCGGTGATCAGTACATCCACGAACTGACCCACCAGGCGCGGATTCCCCGGGAAATTCACCGGGCGCATGTTTTCGGTCTTGCCGGTGAGCTCATTGGCATCACGGCGCGACGGGCCTTCTACCAGCACGCGTTGCACGCTGCCGACCATGCGTTGCGAAATGCCGGCCGCGTGCGCGTTGATATGCGCCTGCAGACGTGCAAGGCGCGCCTGCTTCACCGCATCGGGGGTGTCGTCTTCCAGATCCGATGCCGGCGTA
Organism: Xanthomonas sp. NCPPB 2922; assembly: GCF_041520885.1. NCBI lineage: Bacteria > Pseudomonadati > Pseudomonadota > Gammaproteobacteria > Lysobacterales > Lysobacteraceae > Xanthomonas > Xanthomonas sp. NCPPB 2922. The sequence goes on from NZ_JBGOFY010000016.1 coordinate 20,889, forward strand.
CCGGGGCGACGCGAGTAGATAAAGGAGAAGCTCTGGTCGAAGCCCACGTCCTCGATCAACTTCATGGTCTTGTCGAAATCGGCGTCGGTCTCGCCCGGAAAGCCGACGATGAAGTCGGAGCTGATCGAGATGTCTGGCCGCACTGCGCGCAGCTTGCGGATCTTGGACTTAAATTCCAGTGCGGTGTAGCCGCGCTTCATCGCCGACAGGATGCGGTCGCTGCCGGCCTGCACCGGCAGATGCAGGTAATTGGCCAGCTGCGGCACATCGCGGTAGGCATCGACCAGCGAATCGGAAAACTCCAGCGGGTGCGAGGTGGTAAAGCGGATCCGGCCAATCCCGTCGATCTGCGCAATGGTACGGATCAGCAACCCCAGATCGGCGTACTGCGCCGGCTCGCCAGCATCGGCACCGTACGCACCGCGATACGCGTTGACGTTCTGGCCGAGCAGATTGATCTCGCGCACGCCTTGTGCAGCCAGCTGCGCCACTTCCACCAGCACGTCCTCGAACGGCCGGCTGACTTCTTCGCCACGTGTATATGGCACCACGCAGAACGAGCAGTACTTGGAACAACCTTCCATGATCGACACGAACGCCGACGGGCCATCGGCACGCGGTTCGGGCAGGCGGTCGAACTTCTCGATCTCCGGGAAGCTGATGTCCACCTGCGACTTGCCGGACTCACGGCGTGCACGGATCAACTCCGGCAGCCGGTGCAGGGTCTGCGGGCCGAACACCAGATCCACGTACGGCGCGCGCTTGACGATCGCTTCGCCTTCCTGCGACGCCACGCAGCCACCCACGCCGATGATCACCGGCTTGCCACCGGCCTTGAGCGCCTTCCAGCGGCCCAACTGGCTGAACACCTTTTCCTGCGCCTTTTCGCGAATGGAGCAGGTGTTGACCAGCACCACGTCCGCGTCTTCCGGGTTGTCGGTGAGCTCCAGTCCTTCGGACGCGGCAAGCACGTCGGCCATCTTGGCCGAGTCGTACTCGTTCATCTGGCACCCGTGGGTCTTGATGTACAGCTTGCCGCGCACCACGGCAGGCGCTTGCGGGCGGCCAACGGGCAGGGGCAGCAGGGCGGGCGCGTCCACGGCGGTGGCCGTGGTCGGCAGATCGGAAACGGATGTCCCGGGCATGGCGCTTATTCCAGGCGGGTAGAAGAGAGCCGCGCAGTTTACCCGCTGACGCCGCCCCGGTGGCGGTCAGGCGCCGGCATCCACGGCCGCGGCCCGCGCCACCGCTGGCCGCGCGGCCATGCGTGCGATGTAGGCCAGGGTCGGGGCAGGCGGGTCGATCATCTTGAAGCCGGTCATCCAGCCCAGCGCGCTGCCCCACAGCACGTCGGCGGCGGAACAACGTGCGCCGAGCAGATAGTCGCCCTTGGCCAGTTGGGCATCCACCACCGCCAGCACGGTGGGGAAGTCGGCCCATGGCGACAGCGAGCGTGGCGGTGCATCGCGCTTCATGGCCTTGTCGATCAGGGCCGGCTCGAAGGCCGAGCCGTAGAACGCCAGCCATCGCAGATAGGCGCCGCGGTCCGGGTCGCCCGGCGCAGGCGACAGCCCGGCGTCTGGGTACAGCTCGGCCAGGTATTGGTAGATCGCCGCCTGTTCGGTCACCACGCTGTCGCCATGCGTGATCGCGGGAATCTTGCCCATCGGATTGATCGCCAGGAACGCGGCATCGCGCTGGTCGCCGCGCTCCAGATCCAGCCGCTGCAGGCTGTAGTCGGCGCCCAGTTCCTCCAGCAGCACCAGGACTCCGCGCGAGCGCGATTGCGGATTGTGGAACAGGGTGATGTGGCGGTCGCTATGCATCGGAAGCTCCTGGCTGGAAGGAAGGCGAGACATGCAGCCTACCGAGCACTTGCGGACAGTTTCTGTCCGCAATACGGTGCCGGCATGGCCTCCACCGCAGCCCGCCTGCTTCGTCTGATCGCGCTCATGCAGAACGGGCGGGATTGGCCGGGCGCGGCTCTCGCCGAGCGCCTGGGGATTCACCCGCGCAGCGTGCGCCGCGATATCGAGCGGTTACGCGAGCTGGGTTACCCGATCCGCGCGGAATCCGGCATCGGCGGCGGCTACCGGCTGGGGCACGGCGCGGCGGCCTTGCCGCTGCTGTTCGAAGAAGACGAAGCGCTGACCGTGGCCATCGCGCTGCGCGCGGCCGCCCCGGCCATTGCTGGCCTGGACGACGCGGCCGCGCGCGTGCTGACCAAGCTCGATCCACTGCTGCCGCGCCGCCACCAGCAACGTGCCAGCACCGCGCATGCCGCCATGGCCAGCCTGCCCACCGCCGCGCCAGGCAGCCTGGTGGACGCGTCGATGCTGACCCTGCTGGCCGGGGCCTGCCGCGATCGCACCACCTTGCAGCTGGAGTACCGGCGCCATTCCGGCGAGCAGATCCGCCGCCGGGTCGAGCCAGCCCTGCTGGTGAACTACGGACGCCGCTGGTACCTGCTGGCCTGGGACTGCGAACGCCAGGATTGGCGCACCCTGCGCGCGGACCGCATCGATCAGGCCCAGCCCACCGGCATGCAGGCGCAAGCCCGCGCGCTGCCAGACGAGCCCTTGCAGCTGTTGCGCAAGGCGATCGGCGAGGCGCCGTTTCCGCATCGGGCCCGGGTGCGCCTGTGCGGCAGCCTGCAGGAACTGGCTGCCCGCGTGCCGCCCTGGCTGGGCGCGCTGGAGGCGGACGGCACCGACCACTGCTGGCTGGGCCTGGGCGCGCCCAGCCTGCCGGCATTGGCGGCCAACCTGTTGCTGCTCGAGGAGCCGTTCGAGGCGCTCGCGCCAGATCACCTGCGCGCTCCGTTGTGCGAGGCGCTGACGCAGCTGCGGACCCGGCTGGAGCACTTGCCGGCAAGCACCGGCGAGGACACTTGGCAAGTGCCGGGCAAGCTGGGACACTCCGCCGCATGAAGGGGATGTCAAGAACACTGGGGCTCTTGTTTGTCACGTTGGCGGCTGCGCCCGCCAGCGCCGGCACGCTGTACAAGTGCGTCAGCGCCGATGGCATTGCCAGTTACGTCAGCAAGCGCCAGAGCGGCGCCACCTGCAGCATCATCAGCCAGTACACCCCAGACCGCTCGGCCAGCCGGTCGTCCGCTCGCCTGGCCGCCAGCCCGGCGCGTGCTGTGCCCGACATCAACAGCGGTGCCCCGGCCACCATCATCAGCCCGCCGGTCAGCGCACGCCGCACGGCCGAGGTCGCCAGCGCGCCGCTGCCGGCGGGCCGCAGCATGCCAGTGTCTGAGAGCGCCATCGCGCCACTGCCGGCAGCGGCTGCAGTCAACCCGCGCCGGGTGGTCAGCGGCCAGGTGTATTCGTATATGAAGGACGGCGTGCGGCACTACACCAGTGCGCGCCCGCGCCAGGTGGCCAGCATCGAAGGCCTGCGCACCATCCATTACAGCTTCATCGAGACCTGCTACGCCTGTGGCGCCAAGCCGGGCGTCAACTTCGGGGCGATCCGGCTCAACACCAGTGCCTACCAGCAGGAGATCGCTGCCGCCGCGCGCGAGTTCGGGGTCGAGGAGTCGATCGTGCGGGCCATCATTCATGCCGAATCCGCGTATAACCCGCTGGCCTTGAGCCGCGCCGGCGCACAAGGACTGATGCAGCTGATGCCGGGCACCGCGCGCAGGTTCGGGGTCAGTGATGCCTACGATGCGGGACAGAACATCCGCGGCGGTGTGCAATACCTGTCGTGGCTTTTAAAGCGTTTCAACGGCGATCTCACCCTGGCCGCTGCGGGATACAACGCGGGTGAGGGTGCGGTGGATCGCTATGGTGGCGTGCCGCCCTACAGCGAGACCCAGCGCTACGTGCAACGCGTCGGCCTGTTGGCTGGCCGCTATCGCGGGCAGGCCTCCACCGCCAATTAGTGCGCCCCTGCGTACAAGCACGCACGCTGCACGACACGGATGCCCAATGATGCAGTGCAATGCGATTGCACGCGTGTGCTGCCTGCATGCGCGCTGTTCCGGCCATGCCTGCATCGCCGCGCGCCGCGCCTTGAGCTGCGCGGTTTCATGGACTGCATCACGCACGCGGCCCACGCGGGTGTGCTGCTGCCATACCCGCCTGCATGCCATTGCACGAGAGGGTTTGCATCGCGCACGCCCGACTGCGTACATTGCATTGTCTGTGCATTAAGCGTTCCGCTACACTGCGGTCGATTCATCGCGGCTGGACCCCCCGCCAGCCGCTGGCAGCCTCACGCTACCTAATCAAGATCGGAGAGCCGGATGGCCAACGATGGGGTTAACGCACCTGCCGACACAGGACGTCGTCGGTTTTTGACCGCGACAACCGCCGTGGTCGGTGCGGTCGGAGCAGGTTTTCTCGCAGTCCCGTTCGTGAAGTCGTGGAATCCCAGTGCACGTGCCAAGTTGGCCGGCGCACCGGTGACCGCCGACATCAGCGCTTTGCAGGAAGGCCAGCGGCTGATCCTGGAATGGCGCGGCCAACCGATCTGGATCGTCAAGCGGTCCAAGGCGATGCTCGATGCATTGCCATCCCTGGACGACCGGCTCAAGGATCCAAAGTCCGAGAACAAGGACCAGCAGCCGGACTACGTGCTGAAGAACCCCGAGTACCGCTCGATCAAGTCCGACATCTCGGTCCTGGTCGGCCTGTGCACGCACCTGGGGTGCTCGCCGGAGATGGTGGCCGAGATCCGGCCCGAGCCCTACGACCCGCAGTGGAAGGGCGGCTATTTCTGCCCATGCCACAAGTCGCGCTTCGACATGTCCGGTCGCGTCTTCGATGGCGTGCCGGCACCGATCAATCTGCTGGTGCCCCCACACCACTATGTCGATGACAACACGCTGGTGATCGGCGTCGATCCGGACGCAGCCGGCAAGCCGGCCAACAGCACGGGGGCTGCCTGATGAGCAATATCCTGGTTCGTACCGCCAACGGCGTGTTCGAGTGGGTCAACGAACGCGCGCCCGGCCTGATGCCGGTGTATCGCAAGCATGTCAGCGAGTATTACGCGCCGAAGAATTTCAACATCTGGTACTACTTCGGTTCGTTGGCCATGGTGGTGCTGGTCAACCAGATCGTCACCGGCATCTTCCTGACGATGCACTACAAGACCAGCGCAGCTGATGCCTTCGCGTCAATCGAATACATCATGCGCGACGTGGAGTGGGGCTGGCTGATCCGCTACATGCACAGCACCGGGGCTTCGCTGTTCTTCATCGTGGTGTACCTGCACATGTTCCGCGGCCTGATGTACGGCAGTTACCAGAAGCCGCGCGAACTGGTGTGGATCCTGGGCATGCTGATCTACCTGGTGCTGATGGCCGAAGCCTTCATGGGCTACGTCCTGCCCTGGGGCCAGATGTCGTTCTGGGGCGCGAAGGTGATCATCTCGTTGTTCGGCGCCATTCCGGTGATCGGCAATGGGCTGACCGAATGGATCATGGGCGATTACCTGCCCGGCGACGCCACGCTCAACCGCTTCTTCGCGCTGCACGTGATCGCGTTGCCGCTGGTGCTGCTGTTGTTGATCGTGCTGCACCTGGGCGCGCTGCATGAAGTGGGCTCCAACAACCCCGACGGCGTGGATATCAAGAAGGGGCCCAAGGGCAACCGCTGGGATGCGCACAAGCCGGCCGATGGCATTCCGTTCCACCCGTATTACACGGTCAAGGATCTGGTCGGCGTCGGCTTCCTGTTGGTCATCGCCGCCTTCATCATCTTCTTTGCGCCGGCCTTCGGTGGCCTGTTCCTGGAGCATGACAACTTCACCGAGGCCAATCGCCTGGTGACGCCGGAGCACATCAAGCCGGTGTGGTACTACACGCCGTACTACGCGATGTTGCGGGTGGTGCCCAACAAGCTCGGTGGCGTGCTGGTGATGTTCTCGGCGATCGCCATCCTGTTCCTGGTGCCGTGGCTGGACCGCGCCAAGGTGCGTTCGATCCGCTACCGCGGCTGGATCTCCAAGGTGGCGCTGGCCGTGTTGGTGGTGTGCTTCGTGTGGCTGGGCGTGATCGGTTCCGGCCCTGGCACAGACGCGCATGAAACCTACGTCGGGCGCGTGTTGACCTTCCTGTACTTCGCGTTCTTCATCACCATGCCGGTGTGGACGCGGCTGGACAAAACCAAACCGGTACCGGAGCGGGTGACCACACATGACTAAGCCCATCGTGAGGTCATGGAAGTCGCACGTGGTCGCCTTGCTGTGTGGTGTGCTGTTTGCCGGCGGTGCGCTGGCGGCAGAGGGCGGGGCGGTGCAACAGGCCGGCAACGACCTGGGCGACCGCGCATCGCTGCAGCGCGGCGCGCAGTTGTTCATGAACTACTGCTCCGGCTGCCACTCGCTGAAATATCTGCGCTACTCGCGCATGGCCAGCGACCTGGGGTTGAGCGAGGCCGAAGTCATGGCCAACCTCAATTTCACCGGCGCCAAGGTGGGCGAGCACATCGAAGGCACCATGCCGCACGATGCGGCCACCAAGTGGTTCGGCAAGGCGCCGCCGGATCTGACCCTGATTGCACGTGTGCGTGGCACCGACTGGGTCTACACCTACCTCAAGTCGTTCTACCTGGATCAGACACGTCCACTGGGTTGGAACAATCAACTGTTCCCCAATGCCTCCATGCCCAACCCGCTGTGGGAGCTGCAAGGCCTGCAGCAGGCGCAGTTCGGCCCACCTGACAAGGCCACCGGCGATCGCCCGGTGCAGGCATTGAAGCTCGGCCAGCCCGGGCGGCAGACGCCGGTGGAATTCGATCAGACGGTGCGCGACATCGCCAACTTCCTGGAGTACGCCGGCGAGCCTGCAGCGCTCAAGCGGCAGAGCATGGGCGTGTGGGTGATCCTGTTCCTGGCCCTGCTTACCTTCATCGCGTATCTGCTGAAGAAGGAATACTGGAAGGACGTGCACTGATCACGCCCAAAAGCCGGATACGGCGTCGCCAGTGCGGCGACCGTGTCCTCAGCACTATTGGCTTTTGCGTGACGTGATTGCACACTCGATGGACCGTGGTGACGGTCGGCGTTGGGCCGGCCGCACCGATGCGGCCGGCGGATTCCGGTCGTCGGAGAGCCTTGAATGGCGACGAGTGTGCGTATGCGGAATACCTTGACTTTGTTTTCGTCCAACGATGATGTGTTGTGCCACCGGGTCCGACTGGTCCTGGCGGCAAAAGGGGTGACCTACGACCTGGTGTCAGTCGACCCGCAGAATCCTCCGGAAGATCTGATCGATCTCAATCCTTACCACTCGGTGCCGACCCTGGTCGAACGCGACCTGGTGCTCTACGCCGCCTCGGTGGTCAGCGAATACCTCGACGAACGCTACCCGCATCCGCCGTTGATGCCGGTCGACCCGTTGTCGCGTGCGCGCCTGCGTCTGGCGATGCTGCGCATCGAGCACGATTGGGTGCCGCAGGTGCAGGCGATCCAGCTGGGCAACAAGACCCAGGCCGAAGCCGGGCGCAAGCGCCTGAAGGAACTGCTGACCGCCTCGGTGCCGTTGTTCAAGGCCAGCAAGTTCTTCCTCAATCCTGAAATGAGCCTGGCCGACTGCGCGATGGCGCCGATCATCTGGCGGCTGGATGCGCTGGAGATCAGCCTGCCCAAGGACAGCAAGGCGATCGAGGATTATGGCAACCGCATCTTCCGCAATCCCGGCTTCATCCGCAGCCTGACCGATCAGGAAAAGAAACTGCGCGACATGCCGGGTTGATGGTGCGGCTGTATGCCAACAGACCGAGTTCCGATGGCACCGCCGCCGCTGCGCGTCGTGCGCGGGTAAAATGACGCAATGAGCGAAGATTTCCCCCGCATGACCAGCCACCGCCCGTATCTGTTGCGGGCTTTGGTGGAGTGGATCAACGACAACGGCATGACGCCGCATATCCTGGTCGATGCCGGGCTGCCCGGCGTGCAGGTGCCCGCCAGTGCCGTCAAGGACGGCCGCGTGGTGCTGAACATTGCCGAGCGTGCCGTGGTTGGCCTGAACGTCGACAACGAGAGCGTGCGGTTTACCGCGCGCTTTGGTGGCGTGAGCTATCCGGTGATGGTGCCGATGCCGGCCGTGCTGGCCGTGTATGCGCGCGAGACCGGGCAGGGCATGGCATTGCCGGACGACATCCCGGGCACCAGCACCGAGCCACCGGATCCCGGTACGCCGTCGCCGCCGAGCCCGCCACCGCCGGACGAACCGCCGAGCTCCGGCAAGCGCCCGCACCTGCGCGTGGTCAAGTAAGCGATCGCGGACGTTGTCGAGCACTGCACCGATGCAGGTCTCGCGCGTCCGCCATACCGATTGCAGCGCGCCGGATGCGTCCGGCGAGTACGCGTACGACTACGAGTACGACATCTACCATTTCGTGGATGGCGGGATCGGTCTGATTGCGCGTAGCTACACCGACACGCCGGAAGAGGCGCATTTCCTCAAAATCGAGGTCAACGGCACGCTGCACCTGTTGACGCAGGCTGACCTGGCGCAGCCGTTGTTTGCACTGGCGCAGGCGCACCTGCGGCAGGAGGGCAAGCGGGAGCTGCGTTGGTTGAGTGGCCGGGGAGACGGTTACGAGCCGCTGCCTGGCGGCGTGCCTTCGCGCGCTTGATGTGTCGTTGCGGTAAAGCGAGGTCTTGGCGGATTTTGCTGCCGCGGCGCGCTGCTGAGGTAGTAGCGCAGTGACGCCACTAGCTAGCCAGCGCCGCCACGGGATCGGTGCCCATCACTCCAGGCGTTGTTGCTCCGGATGCAATGCCCGCACGGTTGCTACCTGTGGGCCGGTGAAGGCAATCAGCTGCTCGCCGCGCAGGATCAGACGGCCGCTGTGGCGGTCCACGCCATCGTGCGAATACTCGAAGCGAAACGTGCGCTCGAATCCCAGCCAGCCGTTGGGCATCCGGCAGATGCGCAGGTTGGTGGAGTGCACGCTCTGGTCCAGCCATTGCACATCGGCTGCACGGCAGGCATTGCGGCCGAGCACTTCGGCGCGTTCGGCCGCGGCACGCGACGCATTCCAGAACGCGTAGAGCGCGGCGCCGGCAATCATGAAGAGAATCAGGCTGGGCATGCCGACAATGTGCCATGCCGCGCGGGCGATGGACAATCGCGGGTGCCGGGCCGCAGCGTTGCGGTGCTGTCGCGTGCAGATTGGCGCGAGGCCAGTGATCACAGCGCTCGCAGTCGCCAGGCAAGCGCGAGCGGTGCGCGCAGCCGGCGCGTGTGCTCAGGCATTGGGCGTGTTCGCAGGATGCGCACCGAGGACTGCGCTTTACCGAGGGGGCTTGGCTTGCCTATGCCATGCATGCCCAAGCACAGCGCGATTGCGTTGGTCGCCATTAAATAATTCACCGTGCCCATAGCGGCTGGCTTGTTCTGGCGGTCGGCAAACCCCATCAATAAGACTCTGCCCCTGTCGACGCCGAGTGCCGCACGGCCCTGCCTGGTGCGCCTCGGGCCCCGCCCATGCATCCAGTCCTGCAGCATTTTCATCCCGTGGTCGCCGCCTGGTTCGGGCGGACCTTTGCTGCGCCCACCCCGGCGCAGATCGCCGCGTGGCCGGCGATCAAGGCCGGGCGGCATACCCTGGTGGCGGCGCCGACCGGCTCCGGCAAGACCCTCACCGCGTTTCTGGCAGCGATCGATGCATTGATCCGTGACGGCCTGGCCCAGGACGGTGCGCTGCCGGACCAAACGCGGGTGATCTACGTCTCGCCGCTCAAGGCCTTGTCCAACGACATCCATCTGAATCTGGAGGCGCCACTGCAGGGCATCCGTGCGCAGTTGCTGGCGCAGGGCCTGCCCGATGTGCCGGTGCGTACGGCGGTGCGCACCGGCGACACGCCGCAGCGCGAGCGGGCCCAGGCGCGTCGTGTGCCGCCGCATATTCTGGTGACCACGCCGGAGTCGCTGTACGTGCTGCTGGGCTCGGCCTCCGGGCGCAACGCGTTGCGCCATGTGCGCACGGTGATCGTGGACGAGATCCACGCAGTGGCAGCGGACAAGCGCGGCAGCCATCTCGCATTGACCCTGGAGCGCCTGCAGCGGTTGGCCGAGCAGCCCATCACGCGGGTGGGTCTGTCTGCCACGCAGAAGCCGATTGACACCGTGGCGCAGTTTCTGGTGGGTGTTGGCGAGGACGGCGCGGCGGCGCCGTGCGAGATCGTGGATATCGGTTACACCCGTCAACGCGATCTGGCATTGGCGCTGCCGCCCACGCCGTTGAGTGTGGTGATGTCCAACGACCAATTGCTGCAGGTGTATGCCGAGGTCGCTGCGCTGGCGCAACAGCACCGCACCACGCTGTTGTTCGTCAACACGCGCCGCATGGCCGAGCGGGCTGCGCGCCACCTGGGCGAGCTGCTGGGCAAGCAGCGCGTGGCGGCGCATCACGGCAGCCTGTCGCGCGAGACGCGGCTGCTGGCCGAGCGCCGACTCAAGGCCGGCGAATTGACCGTGCTGGTAGCCACCGCATCGCTGGAGCTGGGCCTGGATATCGGCGATGTAGACCTGGTCTGCCAACTCGGCTCACCGCGCTCGATCGCCACCTTCCTGCAACGCGCTGGCCGGTCCGGGCATGCGGTCGGCGGCACACCCAAGGCGCGGCTGTTCCCGCAGACGCGCGACGAGCTGGTCGAATGCGCCGCGCTGCTGGATGGCATCCGCCGCGGTGAACTGGATGCGCTGCGGTTTCCGATCGCGCCGATCGACGTACTGGCGCAGCAGATCGTCGCCGAAGCTGCCTGCGAAGATTGGGACGAAGATGCGCTGTTTGCGTTGGTGCGCCGCGCCTGGCCATTCGCAACGTTGAGCCGCGCCACCTTCGATGCGGTCGTGCGGATGTTATGCGAGGGCTTCAGCACCCGGGTGGGGCCACGCGCCGGCTATCTGCACCGCGATGCGGTCAATCGCCGCCTGCATGCGCGGCGGGGCGCGCGCATGACCGCGCTCACCTCCGGCGGCACCATTCCCGAAACCGGCGATTACAGCGTGGTGCTGGAGCCACAGGCGGAAAACATCGGCACGGTGAACGAGGATTTCGCGGTCGAAAGCCTCATCGGCGATGTCTTCCAGCTTGGCAATGCGAGCTACCGCATCCTGCGCGTGGATGCGGGCAAGGTGCGGGTTGAGGATGCCAAGGGGGCGCCGCCCAATATTCCGTTCTGGTTGGGCGAGGCGCCAGGCCGCAGCGATGCATTGTCGCTGGCGGTGTCGCGCCTGCGCGAAGAAATTGCCACGCGGCTCGACGGTGCACGGCATGCCGAGGCCCAGGCATGGCTATGCAATGAGGTTGGGTTGGCCGCGGAGCCGGCGCAGCAACTGGTGGAGTATCTGGCGAACGCCTGTCAGGCATTGGGTGCGATGCCGACCCAGCAGTGCCTGGTGATGGAGCGCTTCTTCGATGCCACCGGCGGCACCCAGTTGATCATCCACTCGCCCTACGGCAGCCGGATCAACCGCGCCTGGGGCCTGGCCTTGCGCAAGCGGTTCTGCCGCACCTTCAATTTCGAACTGCAAGCTGCCGCGACCGAGGACGCGATCGTGTTGTCGCTGTCCACCAGCCATAGTTTTGCGCTGGAAGAGGTGGCGCGTTATCTGCATTCCGCATCGGCCGAGCACGTGCTGGTGCAGGCGTTGCTGGACGCGCCGCTGTTCGGTGTGCGCTGGCGCTGGAATGCCACCAACGCGATGGCGCTGCCGCGCTTTTCCGGCGGCAACAAGGTTGCGCCGCAACTGCAGCGGATGAAGTCCGAAGACCTGTTGGCCACGGTGTTCCCGGACCAGGTGGCATGTGCGGAGAATCTGGTTGGCGAGCGCGAGGTGCCTGACCATCCGCTGGTGGCGCAAACGCTGGAAGATTGCCTGCATCAATCGATGGATAGCGAGGGTTGGCTGCAGGTGTTGCGCGGCCTGGAGTCCGGCGCCATCACGCTGGTGGCACGTGATCTGGCCGCGCCGTCGCCGCTGGCGGCGGAAGCCTTGAATGCACGTCCGTACGCCTTTCTCGACGATGCCCCGTTGGAAGAGCGTCGCACCCAGGCCGTGCAGGGCAGGCGCTACACGCCGCAGAGCAGCGATGATTTGGGGCAGCTGGATCCGCAGGCGATTGCCGCCGTGCGCGAAGAAGCTTGGCCGCAACCACGCGATGCCGAAGAGATGCACGAGGCGCTGGTGGGCCTGGGTGTGCTGCCGGTGGAAGAAGCCCTCGATGCACAGTGGCAGGCATGGCTGTCGGCGTTGTCGGCGGCCGGGCGCGCCACCTGCCTGGCAGTCGATGGCGGCGCTGCATTGTGGATCAGCGCCGAGCGCATCGAGTGGTTTGCACCGTTGTATCCGCACGCCGTGGCGCAACCGCTGCTGCAGGCGCCACCGGATTGCCGTGTGGACGACTGGCAGCGCGAGTGGGCGGTGCGCGAGCTGGTGCGCGGGCGCCTGTCGGCGGTGGGGCCGGCGCAGGTGTCTGCGCTGTGCAGCGCAGTGCGCCTGCCGGCAGCGGAGGTCGAACTCGCCTTGATCGGGCTGCAGCGCGAAGGCTATGTCATGGCGGGTCGCTTCAGTGCGCAGGCACTTGAAGAGGAATGGTGCGAGCGGCATCTGCTGGCGCGCATCCATCGCTACACGCTGGGGCACTTGCGCCGCGAGATCGAGCCGGTGTCGCAGCGCGATTACGCGCGTTTCCTGTTCGAATGGCAGCACCTGGATGCCGACCACCGCGTGGCCGGGCCGGACGCGCTGGCCGGTATCGTTGGCCAGCTGGAGGGTTTCGAGGCGCCGGCCGCGCTCTGGGAAAGCGAGCTGCTGCCCGCGCGCGTGCGTGACTACCAACCCGCCTGGCTGGACGAACTGTGCACGGCCGGCCGCACGGTATGGGCGCGCCTGCGTCCAGGCGGTGGCCGCAGCGGCAATGCGTTGCGCGGCACGCCAATCGTGCTGCTGCCGCGGCGTGAAGCGCAGCGCTGGAATGCCCTGGCACGCGCGGACGATGACGCGCCGCTGGGCTCGCGTGCGCAGCGCGTGGTGGAGGTGCTGCAGGAGCAGGGCGCGCTGTTCTTCGACGAGATTGCCGATGCTGCGCGGCTGATGGCCACCGAGCTGGAAGATGCGCTCAGCGAACTGGTGATGCGCGGGCGCGTGCATTGCGACAGTTATGCCGGCCTGCGTGCACTGCTGGTGCCGGCGTCCAAACGCCCCTCGGCACTGTCGCGGCAACGCCGGCGTGCCAGTGCGTTGGGCATCCGCGATGCCGGCCGTTGGGCGCCGGTGCGCAACTTGCCGTCGCTGCCCTTGGCCGAGGCCAGCGAGCGGCACCAGGAAATGCTGGAGCACGTGGCGCGCGCGTTGCTGCGCCGCTATGGCGTGGTGTGTTGGCGGCTGCTTGAACGCGAGGCCGCGTGGCTGCCGCCCTGGCGCGAGTTACTGCGTGTGTATCAGCGGTTGGAAGCGCGTGGCGAACTGCGTGGCGGGCGTTTCATTGCCGGCGTGTCCGGCGAACAATTCGCGTTGCCCGATGCCATTGCCGCGATGCGTCGCGTGCGCGCGCAACCGTTGGCGCAACGGTGGATCTGCCTTAGCGCGAGTGACCCGGCCAATCTGCTCGGCAACCTGTTGCCCGGCGAACGCATCGCGCGCGTGCCTGGCAATCGCGTGGCGTTTCTGGATGGCCTACCGATGGCCGCCTGGAGCGGCGATCGCTTCCAGCCGCTGCAAGAGCTCTCACACGAGCACGGTGAGCAGGCATTGCGATTGCTGCAACGTGGGCCGGGCGCCGCCGAGCAGACGCCACTGCAGCAATGGCTCGCTCAGTCGCCGGTTACTGATGCGCGTGCGCCGCTCACACGTGGCAGCGGACGCGACAGATAGGCGCTGCCAGGCACAACCCAGCGCCACGGCAATTCCACGGCCTTGCGAATGCCGATGCGCGGGCCGGCAAGCGGTGCCGCTGGTGGCGGAGTGCCGTCGTCCTCGATCCACAAGCGCGCCACGCCAGTGGTCAGGTCCAGTCCGTTATCGACTGCGCTCACGCCAAAGGCCTGTGCCAGGCGGCCTGGACCAGTAGTCAGCGATTTGAACGGCGCTGCCCCGCGTGCGGCATGCATCGCATCACAGCCGGCCAGCGGTTCCAGCGCACGGATCAACACCGCGTGCCCGGGCGCGCCGCCGCACACTGCGTTGATTGCCCAGTGCATGCCGTAGATGAAATACACATACAAATGCCCGGGCGCACCGAACATCACCTGCGTGCGTGGGGTCATGCCGCGAAACGAATGCGCAGCGGCATCTTCGCTGCCGCAATAGGCTTCGACTTCGGTGATGCGGCCACGGCGGCCGTCGGCACTCACCAGAACCTTGTTGAGTAGCAGTGGCGCAACGGTGCGCGCATCGGCTGCATAAAAAGCGCGCGGCAAAGGCGAGTGCAATGACATGCGCGCAAGCCTAACGCGGTGATTGTGATGTCTCTGCGGGACTGTCCTGGACAGCGTGCATAACGCGGGTAGGGTTTTTCCGAATAGGGCGCGTGGCAAGCGAGTGAACTGTCACAAATCGACACATCCATTCGTGTGAACGGCACATTCAGGCTGGAACCGTCTCAAGCACGTTTTGCCTGCGCCGATAGCCATTAACGATTGGTTTAGCAAGGCACATCAATCGCTGCACCGATGGTGTCAGCAAGTGCCTGCCGACGCACCGCACTCATGCACGTTCACTCAAGAGACATCCCAATGTTAGGCAACCTCAAAATCGGAATCCGGCTGATCGTGGCGTTTCTGATCGTTTCGGCGATCGGCGCTTGCATTGGCTGGGTGGGGTACTCCAACTCCGGCCGGCTCAACGACCTGTCCACCATGTTGTACGAGCGCGAATTGTTGGGCTTGTCCAACGTGAAGGAAGCCAACATCAATCTGATTTACGCCGGCCGTGCGCGCGCGAACCTGCTGCTGGCCAGTAGCGCGGAAGAGCGCCAGTCGCACGTGCAGAACATCGACAAGTACACCGCCAAGGTGGTCGATTACATGACGCGTGCGCGGGCCAGCTTCGAAACCGACGAGGGCAAGACCAAGCTGGCGCAGTTCGATCGCGCCTGGCATAAATACCTGGATGAGCGCGGCCGCTTCATCGAGGCCGCCAACCGCGAAGCACTGCGCGAGGCCAACCCCGAATTGGCCGAGCTGTCACGCGCGGTGCGCGCCAGCTCGGATGAGGTCGATACCTTGATGACCGACCTGAGCAGCTTGCGCGAACGCAGCGCGGCGTCGGCGAACGCCGAAACCGGTGCAATCCACAGCAGCAGTTCCAAGTTGCTGATGGCCATTATCTGCGGCGGCGTGCTGCTGGGCGGGGTGCTCGGTGTCGTGATCAGCCGCAGCGTCACCGGCCCGATCCGCCGTGCGGTGGAAGTGGCAAACGGGCTGTCCGAAGGCGATTTGACCATGCGCATCGAGGTGCATGGTCGCGACGAAGCCGCGCAGCTGCTCGAGTCGATGCGCACCATGGTGCAGAAGCTGTCGCAGGTGGTGGGCGAGGTCAACACCAGTGCCGAAACCCTGGCCAGCGCGTCGGAAGAAGTCAGTGTCACTGCGCAGAGCATTTCGCAGGCTGCCAGCGAGCAAGCGGCTGGCGTGGAAGAAACCAGCGCCTCGCTGGAGCAGATGACCGCATCGATCAGCCAGAACACCGAAAACGCACGCATCACCGACGGCATGGCCACCCAGGCCGCGAAGGAAACCATCGAAGGTGGCGAGGCGGTCGTGGCCACCACGCAGGCGATGAAGCAGATCGCACAGAAGATCGGCATCATCGACGACATCGCGTATCAGACCAATCTGCTGGCACTCAATGCCGCCATCGAAGCTGCACGCGCCGGCGAGCATGGCAAGGGCTTTGCGGTGGTTGCTGCCGAAGTGCGCAAGCTGGCCGAACGCAGCCAGGTGGCGGCGCAGGAAATTGGTGAGGTCGCCAGTTCCAGCGTCGAGCTCGCCGACCGCGCCGGCCGCTTGCTGGACACCATCGTGCCCAGCATCAAGCGCACCTCCGATCTGGTACAGGAAATTTCTGCCGCCTCCGAAGAACAGTCCTCCGGCGTCAGCCAGATCAACTCGGCGGTAGTGCAGTTGAGCCAGACCACCCAGCAGAATGCCAGCGCCTCCGAAGAACTCGCGGCCACCGCCGAAGAGATGAGCGCGCAGGCCGAGCAGCTGCAGCAGAGCATGGCGTTCTTCCGGCTGGGCGGGCAGGCGCCGGCCACCACGCCGCCCAAGCGCGGCAAGGCCGTGGCGGCGCGCGCAACCCGCAGCAGTGGTGCACGGACCTGGCGCGGCACTGCCGCACCGGCCTACGCCATGTCCGAGGGCCCGGACGAAGGCCAGTTCGCACGTTTCTGAGGACGACCGATGGATGCGTTGACACCCGATGCGCTGCTGGGCGATGCCGATGCGGCAGCCCAGTATCTGACCTTCCAGCTGGACGGCGAGACCTTTGCCACCAGCATTCTCGGCATTCGCGAGATCATCCAGTACCGTGCGCCCACGCCGGTGCCATCGATGCCGGCCTGCGTACGCGGGGTGATCAACCTGCGTGGCGCAGTGGTGCCGGTGGTGGATCTGCAGGCACGGCTGGGACGTGCCGACAGCAGCATTGGCAAGCGCAGTTGCATCGTGATTCTGGCCACCGAGCAGGCGCAGGGGCCGCAGGTGATCGGTGTGCTGGTGGACGCGGTCAATGCGGTGATCGAGTTGGCCGATCACGACATCGAAGCAGCGCCGTCGTTCGGCACGCACATCCGCCGCGATCTGCTGCGCGGCATGGGCAAGGTGGGCGAGCGCTTCGTCGTGCTGCTGGAGATGGAGCAGGTGTTGCGAGTGGATGAGATTGCTGGCGAAACCGACGTGCTGGCGGCCTGAAATCCGCGAAACAGAGCGCCTGCGGCGGTGAGGCGTTGATCAGCGGTCGGTCTGCCAACCATCGAAGCACTGCACGCAATTGCGCCCCGCACGCGCGGCACCGAGCAAGGCATGGCGGGCACGCGCCATCAAGACATGGCTGTCCACTAGCTCGCCAGGCGCGACGCAGACCAACCCGGCGGTGATGCTGATGGTGTCGGCCGGCCAGGACGCGGCGGCAATCATGGCTTGCAGGCGCTGCACGCTCGCCAGTGCCTGCGCGCTGTCTGCGCCGGGCAGCACCATGCAAAAGTGCGCTGCGCCGATGCGCGCGACACCGCCGGGTTCCTGCGGCTCGGTCTCGATACAACGTGCGGCCTGCACGAGTGTTGCGTCGGCAGCGTCGCTGCCGAATTGCAGCTTTAGCCGTTTGAAGCCGTCGATCTCGATCAGCACGAATGCCAGGCCGTGCAGCTTTGCCACCGGCGTGGCGTCTTCCAGCATGTGTTCCAGACCCTCCCGGTTCCACAGATCGGTGAGCGGGTCGCGCAGGGCATCGCCTTCCAGCAGACGCGCGGCCTGGCGCAGTTCGATGGTGGTGACGACTTGGCGGGCTAGCGCCTGCAATGCAGTGCGCTCGGCGTCCGACAAGGTGCGCGGGGCGCGATCGAGCACGCACAAGGTGCCCAGCGCCACGCCGTCGGACGTCAGTAGCGGTGCACCGGCGTAGAAGCGGATCTGTGGCCCGCCTGTCACCAGTGCGTTGCGCGCGAAGCGTGGGTCCACAAACGTGTCGCCCACTTCCATCATCTGGTCGGGCTGCAGGATGGCGTGCGCACAGAACGCCAGGTCGCGCGGTGTTTCGGTAGGTTGCATGCCCACGCGCGACTTGAACCACTGGCGGTCCTGGTCGATCAGCGAGATCAACGCCATTGGCGTGCGGCACAGCTGCGCGGCCGCTGCGGTGATGTCGTCGTAGAGCGGCTCCGGCGCGGTGTCGAGAATGTTGTAACTGTGCAGCGCGGCCAGACGGTCGTCTTCGTTGGCCGGCGGCGGTGCGCCCAAAGCAGCCAGCGCATTGCTTGACAGCAGCGTGGCATGGGCCAGGTTCAGCGACGGCGCGTCGGGGGTCTGCATCGAGCGTGGTACCGGCAGGGGGCCCGCAGGGGCGCGAATAGGAATGGCTGGTTGTCATCGGGCGGCAAGCTCTGGCGAGCGTGATGCTGCTCGCCGATCTTGCCACACTCGTTGGCTTGCACGTGGAGCCGCGTGGGCATTTTATCTTTCGAATGTAGCCTGCGCACCGCGCGGTGCGGAGCGTAGCCTTCCGCCATGCAAAGGCATCGCGTTCGATTGACTTCAAACCGCGCCAACAGGCGCCGTCCGTCGTGGCGCGCACATCACGGGCGCAGCGCTAACGTTCGTTTGCAATCTTTCAATGGAGTCGCCCAGATGATGCCCGACCACACACCGCGTGAAAACGAACCCGACAGTCAGCATGGCGAACTGGAAGGCCAGCAAGACAGAAAGCAGGACGAAACCGCCAAGCAGCGCCCCGGCCAGACCGATCAGCAGATCCGCGATACCGAAAGCCGCCGCCCCAAGCCCAGCGACGAGCAGGGCACATAGCTGCGTGCCGATCTGGCTGCGCGGCAAGTCGTGAGCCGTGCGCCGCAAGGCGCGCTGCTTCATACCGCCAGCGTTGCTAATCGACTGCGGTATGTAGCGTTCGGCTGCAGTGCAATAGCTCGACGACAGGTCCGATCCTGCTGCACGATTTCGATGCCGCGGATGCCGTGAATTCGACGCGGTCGTCAGCACTCTGGTGGATTACCGACTGCCGCGATTTTAAGCAGTGCAGTTGGCCATCAACGCTGCGGGTGTGCGGTGCGTCGGACACATAACGTCGCTGGGTCTGCAGTTGAATTTAATGGGCGACCAGTGATCCTCGCTTGCAGCAGCATGTTTGGGACGTCGCCGTTTGCGACGCCTGACTGCAGGTTCTAAACCAAGTCAGGTGCATCGGTATCACTAGATGCATGCATCTCGTTCCACGTGGCTGGCAAGATTGCGCTCGCACGTCATTCACCCGAGTACGCGCTGCAGAGAGGACTGCGCTGAGGCACTCGCGGCGCGGCTAAATCGCTGGCGATTGCCCCGCCACCGAGCAACGCAGTTCCATCACAAAATCAAAGGTGTTCATCCGCTGGCGCGCTGACGGGTTGATCGAGCGCCACGCCGTAAGAAAAATAGCAGCTGGGCCATACCACCCTTGTTCTATGCCATTGCACGGCTACGTCGGTCTTTTCCGAGTGACTACGGTCGAAACCAAACGCCTGGGCGCCACCGAATGGATGTCCACCGCGTACATCCACCACGGCGATGAGGCAGGCGCGATCCGGGTACTCCCCGATGTGGGCTGTAGTCCCGATCGCATGGAGGCGCGCCGCCAGGGAATGCAGGCGGGCATACAGGCAGCGCAGTTGCTGCATGCTGGTGTCCGCAAGAGGCAAGAGCCTCCGCGCTGGCGCAATGTCTAACAGCGCGCTGTCGATGCGGCTGCACGCGGTCATGCGTCGGCCCACACGTGCTCGTCAGATGCCCACTGCGATACTGCAACGCATGAAACAGCGCACCCTACAACGCACCGTGCTGCATGGTCATTGCGGCGAGTTCCGCGTGGAAACAGTCGAGTTCCAGGCGCCGGGCGACCCGCAATGGAGCTCCACGGCGTATGTCTACCATCGCGATCTGTCATCGGCGGTCGCCACGATTGAAGAAGCTGGCAAGGCAGGCTATCGCGGCGATGCGCGGGCGCAGGCAATGCAGCTTGGCCGCTGCCTGGCGGAGTTCCTGGATCCGGCCGGTTACCGCGTGGCGTGATGCGACTTAGCGCTCGCGGTGCGCTAGCACCAACTCCGAGTCCCCCATAGCGCCAAGCATTCTGTTTGCCATCAAACCGGTATTCCAGCTGACACCAGCGGCCATCAGGCGGACACACCTCCAAGTACAGGCCGCCAGCAGCTTCTTCGTCTAGACGGAGGCTTGTCGCTGTCGCAGGGAGAAGGGCACCTAAATTTGCAGTTGGGTGCAATGCCCCCAGATTTGCCCCCACTGTCCCGCGCATTTCAACGAAACGATCCGCTCCGGCCAAAAATGCAGGAGGCCGGTCAACCCATCCTACAGCAGGGTTTCCGGCCTTCTTCCATCCCGTTCGGGATGCTATCTGGTGGAGCGGAAGGGGATCGAACCCTCGACCTTCGCGATGCGAACGCGACGCTCTCCCAGCTGAGCTACCGCCCCACGTGACTCGATTCTAACCACATGCCACGCGGTTCGCCAAGGGCTGCCTGCGTGGCTGGCCGCATCGGGGGATGCGGCCGGTGGTCTGATTACTCGCGAATCAGCGGGAACTTGAGGTCGGGGTTCTTGGCCTTCCATTCCTTGTACGACTCCGTGCCTTCCCATGCAGCGAAGGCCTTCGGCGTGCGTCCGCGGCCAGACCAGGTCTCGCCGGTGCCGGGAAGCTCGTACTTCGGGCGCACTTCGCTGCGGCCGGTCTTCACAACGTCCTTGCGGGCTGCGGCGGTGGTGCCCAGGTACGCGGCAATGTCGTTGCGCTGCTTGGTGTTGAAGTGGCCGGCAAACTGCTCGAGCAGCGACACGATGGTGGCATGTGCAGAGGATGCCTCACTGGCGCGCTCGGTTTTTTCCTGTTCTTCCAGCTTCTGCAGCTCGTCCAGCAGCTTGGCTTTGGCTTGCGCGATGGAATCCAGTTTCGAAGAAGTATTGCTCACAGAGGTATGGCCTCGGAATAAGAGTGGAGACACCGCCCGATGGGCGCGCGCCATTATGGCACTGGTCCGTGGATGGTCGTTGCACGGACACGGCTTTACACATGCGCTAAACGGGCCGTTCACGGGGTCTGGCCGGACGCTTTCGCATTGTCGTGCTGCGCCTGCTGCAAGACGCATCGCGTCTGCTGGCAGGCCCAACCGCAACAATACAGGAGCATGCCATGAGTGATGACACCCGCAATGTCGGCACGCCGGATCGTGACCGGATCAATGTGCACGAAGCCTACGAACTGCAGTACTGGACCAAGGCCCTTGGCGTGAGCGCCGACGAACTGCGCGCGGCCGTGGATGCGGTGGGGCCAGTGGCCGCCAAGGTGCGCCAGCACCTGGGCAAATAGGCCCGGCTTGCATGAGCCTCAGCGAATACCGCCGCAAGCGCAGCTTCGACAAGACCCGCGAGCCGGAGCCAGGCAAGCTGCTGCCACAGGGGCAACGGGCGATCTTCGTGGTGCAGCTGCACCATGCTAGCCGGCGCCACTACGACTTTCGTCTGCAGGTGGGCGATGCGCTCAAGAGCTGGGCAGTGCCGAAGGGGCCAAGCTACGACCCGGCAGTGAAGCGCATGGCGGTAGAGGTGGAAGACCACCCGGTGGACTACGCCAGGTTCGAGGGCGAGATTCCGAAGGGCGAATACGGCGGCGGCCACGTGGCCCAGTTCGATCATGGGGTCTGGGCCACCGCCGGTGACCCGGAAGCGCAGCTGGCCAAGGGCCATCTGCGCTTCGAATTATTCGGTAGCAAGCTCAAGGGCGGCTGGCATCTGGTGCGCTCAAGCAAGCCGGCCCGCCAGCCGCAGTGGTTGCTGTTCAAGGAAGACGACGCCTATGCCGGCACGCTGGAAGCCGACGATCTGCTGGCCGATGTGGCTGCCGCGCCAGCAGAGGATGTACGTCGCGCCGGGGCCGGCAAGGCCCAACGCAAGGCACTCACCACCGTGCCTGTGCCACGGGCGCGTGCACGTAACGCCTGGACCAACGCCGCGTTGAAACTCACGCACGCGCGGCGCGGCGACATCGACGATGCCGCCTTCGCACCGCAGCTGGCCAAGCTCGGGCAGGCGCCGCCGGACGGGGCGCAATGGGTGCATGAAATCAAGTGGGACGGTTATCGCATCCTGGCCACGGTGACCGACGGCCAGGTGCGGCTGTGGTCGCGCAATGCGCTGGAATGGACCGACAAGATTCCCGACATCCGCGATGCGATCCAGGCGCTCAACCTGCGCTCGGCACGGCTGGATGGCGAGCTGATCGCCGGGCGTGGCACCAAGGAGGATTTCAACCTGCTGCAGGCGACCTTGTCGGGTGAACGCCAGGTGCCGCTGGCGCTGGCGGTGTTCGACCTGCTGCACATCGATGGCGTGGAGATCAGCGAGGCGCCGCTGCGCGAACGCAAGCAGCTCTTGCAGCAGGTCCTGGCGAATGCGCCGGCCGGCCATCTGGCCTACAGCTCGCATGTGGAGGGCGATGGGCTGGAGGTGTTCCGGGTCGCCGGCGAGCAGCACTTTGAAGGCATCATTTCCAAGCGTGCCGACCGGCCGTACCGCGCCGGTCGCAGCGATGATTGGCGCAAGACCAAGCAGTTGGCCAGCCAGGAATATGTGGTCGTCGGCTATACCGCGCCCAAGGGCAGCCGTACCGGCTTCGGCTCGCTGCTGCTGGCCACGCCGGACCCGCAGCACGGCTGGTTGTATGTGGGGCGGGTTGGTTCTGGCTTTTCGGATACGTTGATGCAGGAGGTGACCCAGCATCTGCACGGGGGCGGCAAGCGGCCTACCGCGCATATCCCCACCGAGGACACCGATCTGCGTGGCGCCACCTGGTTCGCGCCGCGGTTCGTGGTGGAGGTGTTCTATCGCGGTGTCGGGGGGCAGCAGCTGTTGCGCCAGGCCTCGCTCAAGGCGGTGCGTCTGGACAAGGACATCGCCGACCTGGCCGACAGCGATACCGGGGATGTCAGTCCCGCGCAGGCCGACATGGCTAACACGCCCGCGCGCGGGCGCAAGCGTGCAAACAAGCAAGCGCCCGCGCAGGGCGAGCCCACGTTGTCCAGCCCGACCAAGCTGATCTACCCGGACATCCGTGCCACCAAGGGCGATGTCTGGGAGTACTACCACGCGGTGATGGATCACCTGCTGCCAGAGATCGTGGGGCGGCCGTTGTCGATCATCCGTTGCCCCAACGGTGCAGAAAAACCGTGCTTTTTCCAGAAGCATCACACCGCCGGGCTGGAGCGGGTGAGCTCGGTGCGGTTGAAGGAAGAAACCGGCAGCAATGCCTACTATCTTGTGGTGGAAGATGCGCCCGGGCTGCTGGAACTGGTGCAGTTCAATGCGCTGGAATTCCACCCCTGGGGCTCGCATGCGGCGCGGCCGGATATGGCCGATCGCGTGGTGTTCGATCTGGATCCGGGCCCGGATGTGCCATTTGCCGAGATCAAACGGGCCGCCACCGATATCCGCAAGCTGTTGGCGCAGCTGGAGCTGGAATCGTTTCTGCGCGTCTCCGGTGGCAAGGGCCTGCACGTGGTGGTGCCCTTGAACCCCGGCTGCGATTGGGAGCTGACCAAGCGCTTTGCCAAAGGCTTTGCCGACGCGTTGGCGCAATCCGAGCCGGACCGCTTCGTGGCCACGGCAACCAAGCGCTTCCGTAACAAACGCATTTTTGTCGATTACCTGCGCAATGGGCGTGGTGCCACCGCAGTGGCGTCGTACTCGCTGCGCGGCCGCCCGGGCGCACCGGTGGCATTGCCGCTGCCGTGGTCAGACCTGCCCAAGCTGCATCGCGCCGACGCCTTCACCCTGCGCGATGTCCCAGACAAGTTGCGTCGCCGCCGTAAGGACCCCTGGGCAGACATCGCGCAGATTCAACAGAACCTGGCGCGCTGGGCGGACCAGGGCTGAGGCACGGGCTCCATTCTTACAGAGCACGCCGGATGCGTTTGTTGCCACACGCCGCCGCAGTCACGCGGCAAACGTGCGCAACACGCCGCTCAGGGCGTTACCGCATCCAGCAGCGGCAGCAGATCTGCTTCCAATGCGTCGCGTCGCCATTGCCCGAGCGCGGCCGGCCAGCTGCGCTGCTCGATCAGGGTTTCCAGATGGCGGCGCGAGGCGAGGATGCCGTCCGGCAGTTCGAGCTCGCGGCTGCGCTGCGCCACTGCATCCTGCAGGCGCTTGAGCGTGGCCTTGTTGCCATCGGTGGAGGCCTGCGCCAGCGGGGCGTGGTCTTCGTCGGGCAAGGGCGTGTTGAGTGCCTCCCAGACCGCGTTGGCGAGCTTGCGCGGGGCCTTGGGGAATTTGTCGAACTGGCGCATCAGTGCGTCCAGATCCGCCGGCGGGAAGCGCGCCAGCTGGCTGGCCAGTTCGTTGTCCAGGATCCAGCTGCGTGGGCGGTCGCTCTGCCGTGCCTGCAGGTCGCGCCAGCGCAACAGGCGCAGCAGGCGGCGCTGTGCAGCCGGTTCCAGGAACTGTGCGGTGCGCAGGCTCACGTGCGGCCAACGGTCGCCATCGTCGTGCTCCACCGTGCCGAGCAAGCGCTCGCCATCTTCGGCCAGCCAGCCCAGGCGGTCTTGCGCGGTCAGCTTGGCGGTGAGCGCGTCGTGGATGGCAAACAGGTAGCGCACGTCGTCGGCAGCGTATTCCAGCTGTGCGGGCGAGAGCGGGCGGCGCATCCAGTCAGAGCGGGTCTCGCCCTTGGTGAGCAGGGTGCCGGTGACTTCCTGCACCAGTTTCTGATAGCCCATGCCGCCACCGACGCCGGCCAGTGCGGCCGCGATCTGGGTGTCGAACAACGGCCGCGGCAGCACGCCGCAGGCACACTTGAGGGTGACCAGATCTTCGCTGGCGCTGTGCATCACCTTGACGATGTCCGGCGCGATCAGCCAGTCCTTCAGTGCATCTGTCATGCCCGGAATCAACGGGTCGATCAGCAGGATCTCCTCACCGATCGCCATCTGCACCAGCGCCAGTTGCGGCCAGTAGGTGCGCTCACGAATGAATTCGGTATCCAGGCCAATGCGGGACGGACGCGATTGCAGGCGTTCGGTCAATTCGGAGGGGTGGGTGATCCAATGGGGCACGTGATTTCCGTCGACAGCAAGGGTTTGCGTAGAGCGCGCAGAATAGCCTAACGTCGCGATCGCCTGCCGAAGGGGCAGTGCCGGGCAAGGAGTGGGTGTGGGTCAGTGCGGCAATCGGATCGCAGCATGGGCGCTGGTCGCGCTCTGTGCCGGCGCGTGCTCACGCGAGCCGACGCCTGCGCCCGCGGCGGCCAGCAAGCCGCGCGTGGCCGCCACTTCCAGCGCAGCGCCGGCCACCGCACCGCGTGTGTCCATTGGTGGCGAAGAATCCGCCGAGACCGTTGCGCAGTGGCAGCCACCACCGGTGGACCTGGGCGAGACGCCGCTGGCGCAAGTGCGCCAGCGCGCCGCCGAGGCGTTGAAGGAAGACCGCCTCTACCGCAGCGCCGACGATGCCATTCCGCTGTATCTGGCAATTCAGCAACGCAGCGAGGGCAAGGATGCGGCCAGCCGGCGTGGCCTGGAGCAGGCGCGGCGG
Organism: Xanthomonas sp. NCPPB 2922; assembly: GCF_041520885.1. NCBI lineage: Bacteria > Pseudomonadati > Pseudomonadota > Gammaproteobacteria > Lysobacterales > Lysobacteraceae > Xanthomonas > Xanthomonas sp. NCPPB 2922. The sequence goes on from NZ_JBGOFY010000016.1 coordinate 46,167, forward strand.
CGTCTGCTTGAGCGCGGCCATGCGCTGGTCGAGCAGACCGACCGTCAGGACAACGCACTGGAGCAGGCGCGCGAACTGGCGATCGTGGCACTGGCCCTGGCGCCGGAAGATCCCAAGGTGCGCGCGCTGCAGCTCGAAGTGGAAACGGCCCAGCGCGTGCTCGGCTTCAATCGCGCCGGCGAGGACGATCTGCGCAACGGGCGCCTGGGCGAAGACGGCAACGGCGCGCTGGTGAACTTCCGCGATGCCGCCCAGCTGGACCCGGACAACCCACGCACACGCCAGGGCCTGGCCGCAGTCGAAAGCGCCTTGCTGCGGCGTGCCGAACAGGCCGCCGAGACGGCCAACTTCGTGGCGGCGCGCTACTGGCTGCAGATGGCCGGCCAGGTGCGCGAGCGCGCGCCGACCATTGCCGATGCACGTGCGCGTATCGAGCGCATGCGGCGCGCGCAGATCGCCGCGCTGCGCGATGCCGGCCTGCGTGACCTGACCACCCCGCGCGGGCTCAAGCCGGCCGGCGAAAAACTGGCCGAGGTGCTGCGCATTGCCGATCCCGGCGACCCGGTGGCCGGCGATCTTCGGCGGCGGCTGGAACTGGCCACGCATTACGGCAGTTTTCGTCCCGGCCAGGTGTTCACCGATGGCCTGAAGGTCGGCGGCCGCGGCCCGCAGATGATCGTGGTGCCACATGGTGCGTTCCGCATGGGCGCAGGCGACTACGAGCCGGGCGCATCGGACAACGAACGCCCGGCGCATTACGTGCGTTTTGCGCGTGGGTTCGCGATGTCCATCACCGAAGTCACCGTGGCCGAGTTCCGCCAGTTTGTGGAAGCGACCAAGGCGCGGCCGCGCGCAACCCGGCGCGGCCATTCGGTGGTCTACGACGAGCGCAGCGGCAACTTCATCCGCCGTAGCGGGGTGGACTGGCAATCGGATTACAACGGTGCCCAGGCCGCCCCCAACAGCCCGGTGATGCACGTGAGCATCCGCGACGCCGAAGCCTATGCGACGTGGCTGTCCGAACAGACCGGCCGCCATTACCACCTGCCCAGCGAAGCAGAGTTCGAGTACGCGCTGCGTGCCGGCACCACCGGCCGCTATCCGTGGGGTAACCCGGGCGTGCCGCCGCCCGATGCGGGCAACTTCACCGGCGGCAACGACGTCTCGCGCAGCGGGCGGCACTGGAACAACGGCTTTGTCGGCTATGGCGACGGCTTCTGGGGGCCGGCGCCGGTGGGCAGTTTCCGCGCCAATGCCTGGGGCCTGCACGACATGGGCGGCAACCTGAGCGAGTGGGTGGCCGACTGCTGGCACGCCAGCTACCGCCGCGCACCGGCCGACGGCGCCGCGTGGTTCAACCCCGGTTGCCGGCAGCGCCTGGTACGTGGTGGCAGCTGGGCCAATTCGCCGCTGCAGACACGCGCGGCCTGGCGGCTGTCGCAAGAGTCCGACACCACCAGTGCGCGCATCGGCTTCCGCCTGGCGCGCGGCATCTAGGCTGGCGCGGCGCCAGGCTTAACCACGGAAAACGGCGCCACTGCATGGATGGAACCGGGCGCGGCCTGCGCCGGTCCAAGCCGCAGCGTTTTCGAGGACCGCCGCGATGACCTGGGGTATCACACTGTTTCGCTGGATCGTGGCGCTGCTGTTCATTGCAGGCAGCGGCTACGCCGTTGCCCGGCATCTGCAGGACGGCAATACCGCCGGCAACTATGGTGCGGTGGAAGTGGTGCGCCCGGAAGGTACGCCCAAGGCGATGGTGGTGCTGCTGCCGGACAGTGCACACGCCGAGCAGGGACAGCAACTGGCCGACCTGCTCAGCGACGATGGTGCGCTGGTCGCGGTGGTTGACACCGCGCGGTACCGCACCCGTGCGCGCAGCCGGCATGCTGCCTGCAGCGCGCTGGCCGACGACGCCGAACGGCTCGGCAAGAAATTGCTGCGCGCCGAGCACGTGGATGCCTTCCTGCCGCCGGTGCTGGTCGGGCAGGGCGATGGCGCGCTGCTTGCGCGTCAGGCGGTCGCCAACGCCGCGCCGGATGTGCTCGGCGGCGTCGTGGTAGCCGATGGTGACGCCACCGACACCGGGTTGGCGTGCCTGCACGACGTGCCCGACCCGAACCAGGGTTTCCTGGATGCCCAGGTGGAAGATGCCAGCCTGGCACAGATCGCGGCCGCCACGCGTGGCCATTTCCAGACCGCACAGGCGCAGGGCCTGGCCGACCTGCCGCTGGTGGAATTGCACGCGCCCGGCAGCGATCGTCTGGTCGTGCTGCTCTCAGGCGACGGCGGCTGGCGCGAGATGGACAAGGGCATTGCTGCACGCCTGCAGCAGCAGGGCGTGTCGGTGGTCGGCTTCAACAGCCTGCGCTACTTCTGGCGCAGCCGCACGCCGCAGCAGGTGGGTGTGGATCTGGACCGGATCATCGCCACCTACCAGCAGCGCTGGCATGCGCATCACGTGGCCTTGGTGGGCTATTCGTTCGGTGCGGATGTATTGCCGTTCGCATTCCCCGAACTGCCGGCGGCGCGCCGCGATGCGGTGCAGTTTGTCGGCTTGCTGGGCCTGGCCCATCAGGCCGACTTCAAGGTGCGGGTGGGCGGTTGGTTGGGCTGGCACAACGAGGCCGAACGCCCGATCGCCCCCGCGCTGCAGGCGCTCGATGCGCATCGGCTGCAATGCATCTACGGCGAACAGGAGAAGGACACCTTGTGCCCGGAGCTGCGCGCGCGTGGCGTGGAGGTTATTGCGCGTCCGGGCGGCCACCACTTCGACCGTGACCCGGGTGCGCTGGCCGACATCCTGCTGCAGGGCTGGCAGCGCGTAGCGCAACTGCCGGGGCATGCGTGAAGCCCGCGCAGCTGCAGGCAGGTTGCACGGCGTGCCTGGATGAGCGCGTCAGCCGGTCTCGCTGGTGTCGACCACGACCGTCACGCTGCCATCGGCCAGCTGTGCGCGCAGGCGATCACCCTGGGTCAGTTCGGCGGCACTGCGCACCACGCTGCCATCGGCCTGACGGGTGACGATGGCATAGCCGCGTGCCACCGTGGCCAGCGGGCTGACGGCTTCCAGTGAACGCACCAGGCCGCGCAGATGCAGGTGATCCTGCTGCAGGCGCCGCTGCATTGCCGCTTGCGGATGTGCAGCGCGCAGGCGTTGCTGCAGGGGTGCCAGGTGGCGCTGCGGGCTGTGTGACTGCACACCGGCCCGCGCGCGCTGCACACGTGCCTGTAGCCGCTCCAGGATATGCTGCATGCGCGCACGCAGATGCCGCGCGGCGTCTTCCTGGCGGCGCTGCAGCAACTGCAGGCGTGCCTGCGGGCTGCGCGCGCGCAGGCGCAGCGCCAGCCGGTCCGCGTGTTGCATCGCCTGGCCAAGCGTGTGCTGCTGCAGCTGGCTGAGCCGGGCCTGCGCGCGCCGCACACGTGCCACCAGTTCGCGTTGATCGGGCACCAGCAACTCGGCGGCGACCGAGGGCGTGGGGGCGCGCACATCGGCGGCGAAGTCGCTCAGGCTGACATCGGTCTCGTGACCGACCGCCGACACCACGGGCGTGTGTGCTGCGGCGATCGCCCGCGCCAGGCGCTCGTCGTTGAACGCCCACAGGTCTTCCAGCGAACCGCCACCGCGGGTGATCAAAATGACGTCGTAGCGGCCGGAGGCATCGGCGCGTTGCAGCAGCGAAGTGATCTGCGCGGCCGCGCTGTCGCCTTGTACCAGCGACGGCAAAATATCCACCTCCAGCAGCGGGAAGCGGCGCGCCAGCACGCTGAGCACGTCGCGCACGGCCGCACCGCTGGGCGAGGTGATCACCGCCAGGCGGCGCACATGCGCGGGCAGCGGCTGCTTGCGCTCTGCGTCGAACACGCCCTCGGCTGCCAGCCGCGCGCGCAGTTCCTCGAACGCGCGCCGCAACGCGCCTTCGCCGGCTTCTTCCATGTTGTCCAGCACCAGCTGGTAATCGCCACGTGCCTCGTACAAGGTGAGGCGCCCGCGCGCGAGCACGCGCAGCCCCTCGCGCGGCTGGAACTTCAGCCAGGTGCTCTTGGGCTTGAACATCGCGCAGCGGATCTGTGCACGCGCATCCTTGAGCGTGAAATACAGATGGCCGGAGGCGGGGCGGGTCACATTGCCCAGTTCGGCCTCCACCCACACCAGGGGGAAACTGCCTTCGAGCAGGTCGCGCGCCAGCGTGTTGAGCTGGCTGGGAGTGAGGATCTGTTCGGTGCGGTCGGCCATCGCCGCATTATCCCGCAGCGGGGCACGCAATGCGTGAGCGGTTGATGCGGCGAACGATCTGGTGTGGACAGTGAAGCAAGTGCGGCGCCCACGTGCAGCAGCGCTCCGCTGACGCAGCTACAGGCCGTGTTGCGCCAGCGCCCAGCCCACATGCTCGCGCACCAGGGCGGAGTCGTCATGGCGCCGTGACTCCAGCGCGGCGAGCACGTCTTCGCTGCCGGGGGCATTGCCCAGGCCAACGGCGATGTTACGCAGCCAGCGTTCGTGGCCGCTGCGGCGGATCGGGCTGCCTTCGGTACGGCGCAGGAACTCGGCCTCGTCCCAGGCGAACAGCTGCGGCAAGGTCGCCACATCCAGATCGTTGCGCGCGCGGAAATCCGGCTCGTCGGTGCGCTGGGCAAACTTGTTCCAGGGGCAGATCAGCTGGCAGTCGTCGCAGCCGAAAATGCGGTTGCCGATCGGCTTGCGCATGTCTTCGGGAATTGCGCCGTCGTGCTCGATGGTGAGATAGGCAATGCAGCGGCGTGCATCCAGCCGGTGCGGCGCGATGATGGCCTGGGTCGGGCAGATGTCGATGCAGCGCGTGCAGGTGCCGCAATGCGCAGTGGCCGGCGTGTCGATGGGTAGCGGCAGGTCCAGGTAGATCTCGCCCAGGAAGAACCACGAGCCGCCGCGGCGGTCGATCAGGCAGGTGTGCTTGCCGATCCAACCCAGCCCGGCATTGCGGGCGAGGGCGCGTTCGAGCACCGGCGCCGAATCCACGAACACGCGGTAGCCGAACGGCCCGACCTCGGCCTGGATGCGCTCGGCCAGTTTCTGTAGCCGGTTGCGCATCAGCTTGTGGTAGTCACGCCCCAGCGCATAGCGCGCCACGTACGCGCGGCGGCCGTCGTGCAAGGTGTCCCAGGCCTCGGTGTCGTCCTTGCGGCCGTAGTCCATGCCCACCGACAGCACCCGCAAGGTGCCCGGCACCAGTTCCTGCGGGCGTGAGCGCTTGTCGCCGTGCTGCGCCATCCAGTGCATGGTGCCGTACAGGCCTTCGGCCAGCCAGCTGCGCAAGTGCGCTTCGTCCTCGCCCAGCTCGATGCCGGTGATGCCGCAGCGCTGAAAGCCGGCCTCGCGCGCAAGCGTGCGGATGCGCGCGGCGGCATCGGTCGGGTCGGGGCGGGCAAGGACGGCGGACATGGCGACAAGTATAGAATTCCCGGCATGTATGCACCGCTCGCTCTTTACGACACCGCTGCCGCGCGCATGCTGGACGCGCAGGCCACCACGCTGCTCGGCGGCGACGGCTACACGCTGATGCAGCGCGCCGGGCAAGCCGCCTGGCAGTGGTTGCAGGAACGTTTGCCGCGCGCACGCCGCATCGTGGTGATGTGCGGCACCGGCAACAATGGCGGCGACGGCTATGTGCTGGCGCGGTTGGCTCACCGGGCCGGGCGTCAGGTGCAGGTCGTGCATCTGCCCGAACAAGGGCCGGCCAGCGAACTGGCGCAGCGCGCCTGTACGGATTACCTGGCCGTGGGCGGTGCGATCACGCTGTTCCCGTGCGCGCTGGCGCATGCGGATGTGCTGGTGGATGCGGTGTTCGGTATCGGTCTCAACCGCGCGCCCGATACGCAGATGAGCGCGTTGTTCGATGCCATCAACGCCGCCGGCGTGCCGGTGCTGGCGCTGGACGTGCCCAGTGGCATCGATGCCGATCGCGGCATCGCACCGGGCAGCGCCGTGCGTGCCAGCGCGACCTTGCAGTTCATCGTGCCGCACGTGGGCCTGTACACCGGCGATGCGCTGGAATACGCCGGCGAGCGCGACCTTGCCACGCTGGAGGTACCGGGCTCGGCATTCGACGGCCTGGCACCGGTTGCGCAGCGCTGGGAGCGTGATGCACTGGCCGCGCATCTGCTGCCGCGCCGACGCAACACCCACAAGGGCGAATCCGGGCGTGTGCTGTGCGTTGGCGGCAATGCTGGCAGCGGCGGCGCCATCATGCTGACCACCGAAGCGGCACTGCGCAGCGGGTCGGGCCTGGTGCAGGTGGCAACCCGCGCCGAGCATGTGGCGCCGCTGCTGGCGCGCTGCCCGGAAGCGGTGGTGCGCGGGGTGCAGGAAGACGCCGACATCACCGTGCTGGCCGAGGCCGCCGATGCGGTCGCGCTGGGCCCGGGGCTAGGCCAGGACAGCTGGGCGCGCGCCTTGTGGAGCGGTGTGCTGGCATCGGCCACGCCCACCGTCATCGATGCCGACGCCTTGAACCTGCTCGCATCCACTGCCGTGCCTGCGCGGGGCCCGCGCGTGCTCACGCCGCATCCGGGCGAAGCGGGGCGTTTGCTTGGTCAATCCACCGCTCAGGTGCAGCGCGACCGCCTGGGCGCTGCGCATGCGCTGGCCACGCGCTTTGATGCGGTGGTGGTGCTCAAGGGCGCCGGCACCGTGGTTGCCGCGCCAGATCGCCTGCCGCGCCTGATCGACGCCGGCAATGCCGGCATGGCAGTGGGTGGCATGGGCGACCTGCTGACCGGCGTGATCGCCTCCTTGCTCGGCCAGGGCTGGGCGCCCTTCGATGCCGCCAGCCTGGGCGCCTTGCTGCACGCCTGCGCCGGCGATGCCGCCGCCGCCGACGGCGAGCGCGGCCTACTTCCCACCGACCTGCTGCCGGCGCTACGCCGTCTGGCCAACGCTGGAGCCATTGCATGACCACGCTGCACGCCTTTCTGGCCGACGTCGATGCCACCGAGCAGGTCGGGCAGGCCCTGGCGGCCACCCGGCCCGCCACCGCCATGGTGCAGTTACATGGCGACCTGGGCGCCGGCAAATCCACCCTGGCGCGTGCCTTGTTGCGCGCGCTCGGCGTCACCGGCCCGATTCGCAGCCCCACCTACACGCTTGTGGAACGGTATCCACTGACTGCCGGTGGCGAAGCCTGGCATCTGGATCTGTACCGCATCGGCCACGTGGGGGAGCTGGATTTTCTCGGACTGGACGAGGGCAGTGCCACCCTGTGGCTGGTCGAATGGCCGGAGCGCGGGGCTGGCGCTTTGCCGGCGGCGGATCTGGAGGTCGAATTGGCAGTGGCCGGGGAGGGACGCGCGCTGACCCTGCGCGGCGCGAGCCCAAGCGGGCAGGCATGGGTGAACGAGCTGGCAGCGCGGGACGAGTTGCGGGCGCTTTTTGCCGCCGAACAAGAGGAATGAACGCCAGGTTATGGATTATTAAGGGAAATTGCCTTGCAATTCGTGCGTTCGGGTGATTGAATCCGGCTCCATGACCCAGGGGAGCCACCATCGCTTTGCTTTTGCCCTGACCGCCGGCCTGAGCCTGGCGGTTTTTAGTGCGTGGGCAGGCGAAATCAAGCAAGTGGATGTCAGCACCGGTGCCACTGGCACGCGTGCAGAGATCCAGTTGGCCGGCAGCGGCGGGTTCAAGACCTTGTCGCTGGCCAATCCCAATCGACTGGTGGTGGATTTCCCGGCCTCCTCGGCAAAGAGTGGCTTGAAGCTGCCGGCCGCCGCCGGGCTGGTGACGTCGGTGCGCACCGGGCAACCGGTCCCGGGGACCTTCCGGGTGGTGTTCGAGCTGGCAACGCCAGTCACTGCGCTGAAGCCGCAGATGCAGACCCTGGGCAGCGCCTCGACGCTGGTGATCGAGTGGCCCGGCGATTTCGCGCCGGCCAAGCCGGTTGCTTCAACATCAAGCGCTGTGCCAGCAGCAACAACGCCGCCAGCCGCAGTGCCTGCCACACGTCCGCTGGATGCACAGACGGAAGCTGCACGTGCCACTGCGGCGCTCGCGGCCTCCGCACAGCGCGCCTCGGCGCTTCCGCCGCCAACCCCGGCGCCAGCGCCCACGCCGGTACCCGTGCCTGCATCGGCGATGCCGACAGTAACGCCTGCCCCGGTGCCCACGACGATCGCCACTGGCGTGCCGACTCCGCGTCCCGGGACGGTTGCCGCATCAGGCGCGCCCGCCACGACCGGCGGTACCCGCGCCGCGATCGCCACGGGCACGCCGTCGCCGGCGGTCATCTTGAACGGTGGCAACGTGGCGCAGGTCGCGCCGCAGGGCGCAGCCGTGACGTCGGCCGGTGTGGCTGCCGCCGATGCGCAAAATGACGATGTACCGCCGCGCCCGCTGCTGCCAAGCGAGGCATCGCGCGTCAAGATGGCACCCGGCATGCGTCCGCTAGTGGTGGCTATCGATCCAGGCCACGGCGGCCAGGATCCCGGCGCCATGGGCCCGACCGGCAAGCGCGAAAAAGACGTCACGCTGGCCATCGGCCGCGAGCTCGCACGCCAGATCAACGCCACGCAGGGCATGAAGGCGTACATGACCCGCGATACCGACGTGTTCATTCCGCTGCCGATGCGTGCGCAGAAGGCACGCTCGGCCAAGGCCGACATCTTCATCTCCATTCATGCCGACGCTGCGGAAAACCGCAGCGCCACCGGTTCATCGGTCTATGTGCTGTCGACCAAGGGTGCGTCGTCGCAGCGTGCACGCTGGCTGGCCGACAAGGAAAATGCCGCCGACCTCGTCGGTGGCGTGCGCCTGCAGCAGACCGAAAGCACGTTGGCCAACGTCTTGCTGGACCTGGCCCAGAGCGGCCACATGAAGGCATCCGAAGACGCGGCAGGCCATGTGCTGGGCGGTTTGAAACGCATCGGCAACAATCACAAGCCGCAGCTGGAACGCGCCAATTTCGCGGTGCTGCGCACCTCCGACATGCCGGCGATGCTGGTGGAAACCGCCTTCATCTCCAACCCGGATGAAGAGCGCCGGCTGATCGACCCGGCGTATCAACGCAAGATCGCCTCCGCGGTGCTGGACGGTATCGATACGTTCTTCACCCGTCAGCCGCCCCCGGGCACCTTGTTCGCGGCACGTGCGCAGGCCGAGGCCGACGCCGCAGTCGGTACCGTGGCCGGCGGCAGCCGCTGAGCCGCTCGGCTATCATTCCACACTGATTCCTTGATGACGGCGCCTGGCGCCGCCGGATGGCCGTGCCGACGTTTTTCCCCTTGATTTCATCATTCGCCCATGCGGGCAGCCACTGCGTGCGCGTAGCGCATCTGCCAGGGAGCGCCCGCTGATGGCGATCCGGCAATTGCCCGAGATCCTGATCAACCAGATCGCTGCCGGCGAGGTGGTCGAGCGCCCGGCATCGGTCGTCAAGGAGCTGGTCGAAAACGCCCTCGATGCCGGCGCAACGCGCGTGGATATCGATCTGGAAGAGGGCGGCGTGCGGCTGATCCGCATCCGCGACAACGGCGGCGGCATTGCGCCGGAAGAGCTGCCGCTGGCGGTGTCGCGTCATGCCACCAGCAAGATCGCCTCGCTGGATGATCTGGAAACCGTCGCCACGCTGGGCTTCCGCGGCGAAGCGTTGCCGTCCATCGCCTCGGTCAGCCGCTTTACGCTGGCCTCGCGTCGCCCGGATGCCGAGCATGGCTCCGCGCTGCAGATCGAAGGCGGGCGCCTGGGCGAGGTGATGCCGCGTGCGCATGCGCCGGGCACCACCGTCGAGGTGCGCGAGCTGTTCTTCAACGTGCCGGCACGGCGCAAGTTCCTGCGCGCCGAGCGCACCGAGTTGGGCCATATCGAAGAGTGGCTGCGTTCGCTGGCACTGGCGCGCCCGGACGTGGAATTGCGCGTCTCGCATAACGGCAAACCGTCGCGGCGCTACAAGCCGGGCGATCTGTATTCGGACGCGCGGCTGGGCGAGACCTTGGGCGAGGATTTCGCGCGCCAGGCGTTGCGCGTGGACCACAGCGGTGCCGGCCTGCGCCTGCACGGCTGGGTGGCGCAGCCGCATTATTCGCGCGCCAGTACCGATCAGCAGTATCTCTACGTCAACGGCCGCTCGGTGCGTGATCGCAGCGTGGCGCATGCGGTGAAGATGGCCTACGGCGATGTGCTCTTCCACGGGCGCCAGCCGGCATATGTGCTGTTTCTCGAGCTGGACCCTGCGCGCGTGGACGTCAACGTGCACCCGGCCAAACACGAGGTGCGCTTCCGCGAGGCGCGGCTGATCCACGACTTCGTCTATCGCACCCTGCAGGACGCACTAGCGCAAACCCGTGCCGGCGCGCTGCCCGCTGATGTTGGCGCCGGCGGGGCGGCAGCCTTCGGTCTCGGCGCCGGTGCCGCGCAGGGCGGCGGAAGCTACGTTGCTGGCGGCAGTGCAGGGCACCTGGGTGCTGGCAGTGGCTCCGGCTATGCAAGCTGGGCGCCGTCGCAGGCACCGCTGGGTTTGCGCGTGGACGAGGCGCGCGCCGCCTACGCCGCGTTGTATGCGCCTGCGGCCGGCAGCGCGTTGCGCGACGACGGGCAACCGGTGCTGTCCGGCACCGGCTTGCCGGCGACCGCGCACGACAGCGGAGTCCCGCCATTGGGCTACGCAGTGGCGCAGTTGCACGGCATCTATATCCTCGCGGAAAACGCCGAAGGCCTGATCGTGGTCGACATGCATGCCGCGCATGAGCGTATCGGTTACGAACGCCTCAAGCAGGCGCACGACAGCATTGGCCTGCATGCGCAGCCGCTGCTGGTACCGATGACGCTGGCAGTGGGCGAGCGCGAGGCCGACACCGCCGAGCGCGAGGCCGATACGCTTGCCAGCCTGGGCTTCGAGATCACCCGCAGCGGCCCGCAATCGCTGCACGTGCGCAGCATTCCGGCGCTGCTCGCCAATGCCGACCCGGAAGCGTTGTTGCGCGATGTGCTCGGCGATCTGCGTGAGCACGGCCAGAGCCGGCGCATCGCCACCGCGCGCGACGAATTGCTGTCCACCATGGCCTGCCACGGCGCGGTGCGTGCAAACCGCCGGCTCACCGTGCCGGAAATGAACGCCTTGCTACGCGACATGGAGGCGACCGAGCGCTCGGGCCAATGCAACCATGGCCGGCCAACCTGGGCCCGGTTTACGCTGGGCGAAATCGATCGCTGGTTCCTGAGGGGACGTTGATGACAGTGCTGCACAGGGGGAGGGGCTGGCTGCTCGGCATGCTGGTGGCGGTAGGTGTGCTCGGCTGTGGCCGCGAGGCACAACCCGCACCGGCGCCAGTGGCGCTGGACAAGACGTTTCTGGCCGATAACGCCGCCTGGCGCGAGGCGCGCCTGACCGAGCTGCGCGCGCCCGATGGCTGGACCAGCCTGGTCGGCCTGCATTGGCTGTCGTTGAAGGCGCACTACATCGGCCGCAGTGCCGACAGCGGCATCCGCCTGGCCGTGGGGCCGCCCAAGATGGGCATGGTGTCCAGCGAGCGCGATGCGGTGTGGTTCGTGCCCGAGCGTGGTGCGGCACTGACCGTCGGTGGCAAACCGCTCACCGGCAAGATCCGCTTCCAGTCCGATGTCGATCCGCAGCCGACGCTGATCGGCTTCGACGACGGCAAGGGCGTGTTGAGCCTGATCCACCGCGGTGATCGCTACGCGCTGCGGGTCAAGCATGCCGATGCGCCGTCGCGCACCGGGTTTGCGGGGCTGGAGTACTGGCCCATCGATCCGTCCTGGCGCATCCAGGCGCGCTACGTGCCCAACAATGTCGGCAAAACCATTCCCATCGTGGATATCGTCGGCATCAGCAGCGAGCAGCCCAATGCCGGTGCAATCGAATTCGAGCGCGATGGCAAGACCTATCGGCTGGAAGCCATTGGCGAGCCGGGTCGCCCGATGTTCGTAGTGTTCGCCGATCGCACCAGCGGCCATGGCAGTTATTCGGCCGGGCGCTTTCTTGATCTGGAAGCCCCAGACGCCTCCGGGCACGTGGTGGTGGACTTCAACCGCGCCATCAACCCGCCGTGCGCGTTCACGCCGTTTGCGACCTGCCCATTGCCACCGCCGGAAAATCGCATCGACCTAGCCGTATCGGCGGGCGAAAAAGCCTACAAGGCAGCGCATTGATGCGCTGGATGACACGGACGCGTCGCGCGCTGCTGCCCGCCTGCGCCAGCCTGTTGGCGATCGCTGCATTGTGGGGCGGCACAGCGGCTGCCGCCTCGGCACGTGGCATCGCTGCTGCCGCCAGCCCGCCGGTGCCGCTGCTGTGGAAGGTCGATGGCAAAGGCGGCACGCTGTATCTGCTTGGCTCGTTCCATCTGCTCAAGCCCGATGACTACCCGCTGTCGCCGGATGTGATGCAGGCCTTTGCGCAGGCCGACCGGCTCACCTTCGAACTGCCACCGGCCGATGTGCAGTCGCCCGAATTGGCGGCCAAGATGCTGCGTGCCGCCCGCCGCAGCGATGGCAAGCGCCTGCAGGATGCGCTTGACGCCCCGACCTGGCAGGCGCTCGCCACGCAGGCGCGCAAGCACGGCATCCCACTGGAGAGCCTGCAGCCGATGAAGCCGTGGTTTGTCGCCCTGACGCTCAGTCTGGCCGAGATGCGACGCCAGGGCATGCAGGCCGATGCGGGGCTGGACAATTACCTGATGCAGCTGGCCCAGGCACGTGGCAAACCGGCCGATGGCCTGGAGCGCGCGGACGAACAGATCGCCCTGCTCGACGGCATGACTGCGACCGAACAACAGCAACTGCTGGCCGAAACCCTCGACGAGGCCGGTGCCGCCGATCAGGTCAATGCGCTGCACGACGCCTGGCGCCGTGGTGACGTCCATCTGCTGACCACGCAAATGGCCGAAGACATGCGCAAGCAGTATCCCGCGCTGTATCAAGACATCAACGTCGAGCGCAATGCGCGCTGGGTGCCGCGTCTGGAGCAGCGGCTGGGCAAGCAGGCCGGCACCACGCTGGTGGTGGTCGGTGCCTTGCACCTGCTGGGTCGCGACGGGGTGGTGGAGCGTCTGCGTGCACGCGGGTATCGCGTGGAGCGGATCTGCACCGCCTGCGCGGAGCAGGCCGGCCACTGATGTGATGACCGGGCGCGGCGCAGGTTGCGCCACGCCCGGTCAGGGCTCAGCCGCGGTTGCGGGCCTTGCCGGTGGTGCCGGTCGCGTTGCTGCTGCTGGTTCCGCTGCCTAGACCGCTGCCCATGCTGCTGCTGCCGGGCGGGGTGGGCGGCGTACCAGGGCCACCCGGGCGACCAAAGCCGGCGCCGAAGTTGCGCTGGAATTCCTGCCAGAGCTCGAGATTGCGCTCGGTGAGCTGATTCATCATCGCCCAGGGCGTCTGCCCGAGCAGGTTGCCCATCTGCTGGCGGAACTGCTGCTGCTGGTCCAGGAACACCTGCATGCTGCGCTCCAGGTAATTACCCATGAAGCCCTGCAGGGAGTCGCCGTAGAAACGGATGATCTGGCTCAGCAACTGGGTGGAGAGCATCGGCTCACCGTCCTGTTCCTGGTCGGCGATGATCTGCAGCAGCACGGCGCGGCTGAGGTCTTCGCCGCTTTTTGCATCGCGGACCTCAAACTCCTCGCCGTCGATGATCAGTTGGCGCACATCCTCGATGGTGATGTAGCTGGAAATTTCCGTGTCGTAGAGACGGCGGTTGGGGTACTTCTTGATGATGCGAAGTCCGGCCATGGAACGTTCACTCACAACGATAGTGCGCGCAGGATGGCGCACCGCAGCAGCGCTTGCAACAGCCAGAACGCCTTATTTTCTTAAGCAGACGGGAAAAAAATGCTGCGCAGCATGATTTGACCCGCATTTCCATGCTGCACCGCTCATCTGCAGCAAACGTTACCAGCCCATGTGGTGGCCGCCGTTGATGTCCAGGTTGGAGCCGGTAATCCACGCCGCCTCTTCGGCCACCAGAAACGCCACCGCATAAGCGATTTCCTCCGGCCGCCCAAGCCGGCCGGTAGGGATATCGGCGACGATCTTGGCGCGCACTTCTTCCGGCACAGCCATCACCATGTCGGTGGCCACGTAGCCCGGCGACACCGTGTTGACGGTGATGCCGAAGGCCGCATTTTCGCGCGCCAGCGAGATGGTGAAACCATGCATGCCGGCCTTGGCCGCGGCGTAATTGGCCTGGCCGTACTGGCCTTTGAGCCCGTTGATGGAGCTGATCTGGATCACCCGGCCCCAGCCACGCTTGCGCATGCCTTCGATCACCGGCCGGGTCACGTTGAACACCGAATTGAGATTGGTGTTGATGACGTCGTGCCACTGCTCGGCGGTCATGCGATGGAACGTGGTGTCGCGGGTAATGCCGGCGTTGTTGACCAGCACTTCGATCGGCCCGAGCGCGGCTTCCACATCGTCCACCAGCGCGCGCGCATGGTCGGACGAGGCCACATCCCCACGAAACAGGGCGAATTCGTAGCCTTGGGCCTGCATGCGCTGCTGCCACTCGCGTGCTTTTTCTTCGTTGCGGAAATTGCTGGCGACCCGGTGACCCTGGTCGGCCAGGCGCTTGCAGATGGCGGTGCCGATACCGCCGGTGCCGCCGGTGACCAACGCGACGCGAGATGTCATGCGCAACTCCAATGAACAGATAGGGCTGGCGGCGCCCGCGACGCTGCGGAGGCGTCAGGGCGAAAGCCGGTGCTGGGTCGCAATTCTAGTCAAGCCGGGGCGTCGATGCGCGTGGCAGCGTCCAGGCTGGCAACGCGCGGCAGCCGCTGCGGCGAAAAATGCTGCACAGCATGCTGCAGCACACCGGCCACCGATGCGCGCGCGGGCAGGGCCGCCGGTGCCTGGCCCAGCGCCCGCCAGGCCGCGCGCAGCGCTGGCAGCGGGTCGCTGTCGTCCACGGGTTGCGCCGCGTGGGACTTGGAGAGCTTGCGCCCGTCGGCGCCCAGGATCAGCGGCAGATGCAGATAGCGCGGCGGTGCCATGCCCAGGGCCTGCTGCAGCACCAATTGGCGCGGGGTGGAGTCGAGCAGGTCCGCCCCGCGCACCACATCGGTAATGCCCTGCGCCGCATCGTCGACCACCACCGCCAGCTGGTAGGCCCAGTAGCCGTCGGCACGGCGCAGCACGACATCGCCCACATCGGCGTGCACATCCTGGGTGATGCGCCCCTGCAGCGCGTCCTGGAAGCTTGCCTGGGTGTTCGGCGGCACCCGCAGGCGCACGGCGCGGCGGATGCCCAGTGGCGCCACGCAGACGTGGTGGATGCCACCCATCGCGGCCAGCTCTGCGCGGCTGCAACTGCATTCGAACGCCGCACCGGTGCGCAGCAGCCGCGACAGTGCCGCCTCGTAATGCGCATCGCGGTCGGACTGATACAGCACCGGACCGTCAGCGTGCAGCCCGAACGCAGCCAGCGTATGTAACTGGCGCTGCGAGGCGCCTGGCTCGGCACGCGGCGGGTCGATGTCTTCGATTCGCACATGCCATTCGCCACCGGCATGGCGCGCGAGCAGCCAGCTGCCCAACGCAGCCAGGAGCGAGCCGAAGTGCAGGGGGCCGGTGGGCGAGGGCGCGAACCGGCCGCGGTAGGGGAGTGAGGACATGGGCAGCTGAATCGTCGGTCGGGTGCTTGCTTGATTTCAACCCGCCACGTCCGCAGATCCGCAGCAGTTCATCCTCTTTGCGTGCGGAGCCACTGCCTCTATGTTCAACCGTGTCGTCCTGTTTCTCTTGACCAACTTTGCGGTGCTGATCCTGGCCGGCATTGTGATGTCGGTGCTGGGCGTCAATCCGGCACAGATGAGTGGGCTGCTGGTGATGGCCGCCATCTTCGGCTTCGGCGGCTCGTTCATTTCGTTGCTGCTGTCCAAGTTCATGGCCAAGCGCAGCACCGGCGCGCAGGTGATCACCGAGCCGCGGACGCAGACCGAGCGCTGGCTGGTGGACACGGTGCGCCGCCAGGCCCAGGCAGCCGGTATCGGCATGCCGGAAGTGGCCGTCTACGACGGCCCGGAAATCAACGCCTTCGCCACCGGCGCCAACCGCAACAATGCGCTGGTGGCGGTTTCCACCGGCTTGCTGCAGCACATGCGCGAAGACGAGGCCGAGGCGGTGCTGGGCCATGAGATTGCCCACATTGCCAATGGCGACATGGTCACCATGGCCTTGCTGCAGGGCGTGCTGAACACCTTCGTGATCGTGCTGGCGCGCGTGGTGGGCGGCATCATCGACAGCGCGCTGTCTGGCAATCGCGACAGCGGGCGTGGATTTGCCTACTACATCATCGTGTTCGTGCTGGAGATGGTGTTCGGCCTGTTCGCCACGATGATCGCGATGTGGTTCTCGCGCCGCCGCGAGTTCCGTGCCGACGCCGGTGGCGCGCAGCTGGCCGGGCGCAACAAGATGATCGCCGCGCTGGAGCGGCTGTCGCTCAATCACGGCCAGAACACCTTGCCCTCGCAGGTGCAGGCATTCGGCATTTCCGGCGGTGTGGGTGAGGGCTTGCGTCGCCTGTTCCTGAGCCACCCGCCGCTGACCGAGCGCATTGCCGCCTTGCGCGCGTCCAGCGGTACGGCGATGTAAGCCATCGGTTTGCCTCTCAACAAAAAACCCGCGTCATGCGGGTTTTTTGTTGCGGCGTGTTTCCTTGATTCTCGGCAGCGCACCGTCGCGATAAACCGCACGCGGCGCCAGCCAGCAGCATGGCGCCTTACGCGGGTGGCTACGGCCTCAGCCGAACTCGTAGTTCATCAGCGGGCCGGTGGGCGCGACGAAGTCGCCTTGCACGTAATCGACCCCCGCAGTGAAGAAGCTGCTCATGGATTGCGCATCGGCCACGAACTCGGCCACCGTGAGGATGCCGGTCGGCTGCGCCCGTGAGGTGATCTCGCGGATCTTTTCCTGGCTTTCGCGGGCAGAGGCGATGTCGCCGGTGATGCCGCGGTCGAGCTTGAGGAACGCGGGCTGGAAGTGTGCGAGCAGCTGGAACGAATCCAGGCCCGAACCGAATTGCTCCAGCCCCACCTTGCAGCCCATTGCCGAGACCGATGCCAGGAATTGCTGGGCGTTGCGAAGATGGGTGAACACTTTCGATTCCGGTGTCTGCAGCCACAGCCGCTCGCCTGGCACGCCATACACCGCCAGCTGTTCGCGGATGGTGTCGATCATCTGTGGGTCGGAGAACGAATTGGGCCCGATGCGCACCAGCAGGTGGGTCTTGTGCCCGGCGCGCTGGCGCTCGCCCAGCTGGCGGATCGCACGTGCCACCACCCAGCGGTCGATCTCGGTGATCAGGTCGTGTTCTTCGGCAATGGCCATGAACGCATTCGGCGACATCATCTCGCCATTGCGCTCCAGCCGCAGGAACGCCTGATACAGCTCCAGCGGCTCGCCCTGCAGGTTGAGCACGGGCTGGTAATGCAGCAGGAAGCCGTCGCCGATCAGCGCCTCGCGCAGCTGTTCCACCCAGCGCTCGATGCGTTCTTCCTCGGCGCGATCGGCGGCGGCCGGGTCGAAGATGCTGACCGCATTGCCACCGAGCTCGGCCGTGGTGCGCACCGCCTCGGTGCCGCGATTGAGTACCTGCCCGATGCTGGCGATCTTCTCGCCAATCTGCACACCGCCGATGCTGACGGTGACCGTGGCCGAGCGTTCGCCAACACTGAACACGTGCTGCGCAAACGCGTCACGCACCAATTCGGCCAGCGCATGCGAGCGCGCATAGTTGCCGTCCATCAACAATGCAAAGCTGTGCTCGCCGAAGCGCGCGGCCACCACGCTGTCATCCAGCACGCTGGCCAGGTGCGCCGCCAGTGAGGCGATCAGCGCATCCGCCGAATCCAGGCCGATCTCCGGCAGGATCCGCGCGTAATGATCCGGTTCGATTAACAGGAAGCCGGACTGGCCTTCGCTGCGGCCGGCCTGTGCCACCGCCTGTTCGAGCGCCACCATGAAAGTGGGGCGGTTGAGCAGGCCGGTGACCTGGTCGCGTTGGCGCAGGTCTTCGACCTCGCGCGCCAGTTCCGGGTCGAACTCTTCGCGGCGCCGGAACACCACCTGGATGCAGGGCTCGCCCTCATAGGTGGCGGTGGCAAATTCCATGGTCGCCGGAAAGGTGTCGCCCTCCAGCCGACGCGCGTCGACCTTGTACTGCGCCGGTGGCGGCTCGCCCTTGGACAGGGCCTTGAGCAGTTGCTTGAAATCGTCCACGTATTGCGCGGCGATCATGTCCAGCAGCG
This sequence comes from Xanthomonas sp. NCPPB 2922, assembly GCF_041520885.1. NCBI lineage: Bacteria > Pseudomonadati > Pseudomonadota > Gammaproteobacteria > Lysobacterales > Lysobacteraceae > Xanthomonas > Xanthomonas sp. NCPPB 2922. Next base: position 64,404 of record NZ_JBGOFY010000016.1, read on the forward strand.
ACACACCTTCCACGTCCTCGAAGGACTCGAAACCGAACATCTCCAGGTACGCCTCGTTGGCACGGATATGCATGCCTTCGTGGACGTAGGCGATCGGGTCGCGCGACGAAGCAATCAGTGCATCGCAGCGGCGCTCGGTTTCGCGCATCTGCGCTTCGATGCGACGCAAGCCGCGGCGCGCCTGCAGGTCGGCCCACTCCGAGCGCACCAATGCCAGCAGATGTTCGGTGCGATGGCGCAGCGCGATCGCGCGCACGCCATGCGCAGCGGCTTCGACCAATGCGTTCTCTTCGATGCGATCGGCCAGCTGGATGATCGGGATGTCCTTGCCGCTGCCGGCAATGTGCTGCTGCAGGGCCGACATCGGAATCTGCTGCGCCTGGCCCTGCACCGCCAGGTCGATCTGCCCGGACAACATGCTGCCGAGCTCTTCCGGTGTCTGCGGGCGTGACGGCCGCACGGCGATGCCGCCGTTGCGCAGCGCGGTCACGATGGCCTCGGCACTCTCCACGCTGTCATCGACAATCATCAGGCGGAGGGTGAGATCTTTGCCTTTCTGCATGCGCGGCTCCCTAGAGACGGGCTTTAATACACGAAGGGGTTCGGCGCGTCCATGTATGTGGACGGGCGCGCAGCGACGGTGAGACCTAGGCCACGCTTCCGGCAGCATGCCCGGACGCCCAGGCCCACTGGAAGTTATAGCCGCCCAGCCAACCGGTGACGTCCAGCACTTCGCCAACGAAGTACAGCCCGGCCACCAGGCGTGACTCCATCGTCGCACTGGACACCTGGTCGGTGTCCACGCCGCCCAGGGTGACCTCGGCGGTGCGATAGCCCTCGGTGCCGCTGGCCACCAGCGGCCAGCCACCGAGCAGGTCGGCAGCTGCGCGCAGCTGTGGTGGATCGAGCTGGCGCACCGGCTTGTCCGGCAGCCACACCTCGCACAGCCGCTGCGCAAAGCGCCGTGGCAGGACCTCGCCCAGCACGTTGCGCAGCTCAGTGGCCCCGCGCAGCTTCTTTTGTTCGCGCAGCCAGGCCTCGGCGTCATGGCCTGGCAGCAGGTCCAGGCGCAGATCATCGCCGGGCTGCCAGAACGAGGAGATCTGCAGGATCGCCGGCCCGCTGACGCCACGGTGGGTGATCAGCATGAAGTTGCGGAAACTGGCGCCATTGCAGTGCGCCTCGACCGGCACGGCCAGGCCGGACAGATCCTGCAGGCGTTCCTGATGCTTGCCGCTGAGGGTGAGCGGCACCAGGCCGGCGCGGGTAGGCAGCAGCTGATGACCGAATTGCCTGGCCAGCGTGTAGCCGAACCCGCTTGCGCCCATGCTCGGAATCGACAGCCCGCCGGTCGCCACGATCAGGGCCTGCGCCTGCACGCGGCCTTGGCTGGTGTCCACGCTGAAGCCGTCGCTGTCGCGGCGCACCGCCTGCACCTCGCATTGGGTGCGGATCTGCACGCCGGCCGCCTCGCATTCGTCCAGCAGCATGCGCACGATCTGCTTGGACGACACATCGCAGAACAACTGGCCCAGCTCTTTCTCGTGATAGGCGATGCCGTGCTGCTCCACCATTTCCACGAACGCGCCCGGGGTGTAGCGGGCGAGGGCGGACTTGCAGAAGTGCCGGTTGGCCGAAACAAAGTTGGCCGGGGTGGTGCCAGTATTGGTGAAGTTGCAGCGCCCACCGCCGGACATCAGGATCTTCTTGCCCACCTTGTTGGCGTGGTCGATCACCAGCACCTGCCGCCCGCGGCGGCCGGCCGTGAAGGCGCTCATCAGCCCGGCAGCGCCGGCGCCGATGACCAACACATCGCAACGCGTGCTCATTCCGCCGGGGCTTGTCGCACGATCGGCGTGAGCGTGACGGTGCCCTGGTCGGCCAGCATCTGCACTTCGCCGTCCTGGATGATCACGTCAAAGCGCATGCCGCGCTGGATCAGCGCACCAAGCGCCTCGGTGGCCTGCGATTCGAGCTCCAGCACGCGCAGGTTGCGGTGCCGGCCAAGTGCGTTGGCATGTTTTTTCCACCAGGTCTCGGTGGCCTGGCCGCCGTAACCGATGACCACGACTTCCCGCGACCGGTTGCAGGCCTTGCGGACGCGGCTCTCGTCGGGCTGGCCCAGGTCGATCCACAGGTCGGGGTCGCCGGTGTAGTCGCGCCGCCACAGATCCGGTTCGTCGTCATTGCTCAGCCCGCGGCCGAACTCCAGGCGGTCGTCGGCGAACAGGGCGAAGGCCAGCAGGCGCACCATCAGGCGTTCGTCGGTTTCGGAAGGGTGCTGGGCCAGGGTCAGCGAATGGTTGGCGTAGTAGCCGCGATCCATGTCGCTGATCTGCAGTTCCGCCCTGCGGACGGTGGCGGTGAGAGCCATCGGGAAACCAGTTGCAAAGGGCGGTCATGATACGCCTGCGGGCTCCGCGCGAGGGTCTTCATGGCCGGGCGGATTGCCGTCCAGCCAGCGATCCAGTTGCGCCGCGAACGCCTGGCGGTCGCGTGCGTGCAGCGCAGGCGGCCCGCCCGTGGCCACGCCGGCACCGCGCAATTCCTCCAGAAAACCGCGCACCGACAGGCGCTCGGCGATGCTGTCGCTGCTGAACGGCTCCCCGCGCGGACTGACCGCTGCGGCGCCGCGTTCCAGTACGCGCGCCGCCAAAGGAATGTCCTGCGTCACTACCAGATCGCCAGCGTTGACCCGCTCGGCGATCGCGTCATCGGCCGCATCCGGGCCGCCGGGCACCTGCAGCGCCCGCACATGGGCCAGGGTTGGCGTGCGCAGGAAATGGTTGGCGACCAAGGTGTCAGGGATGCCGGTGCGCTGGGCGGCGCGGAACAAAATGTCGCGAATGACCGCCGGGCAGGCGTCGGCGTCGACCCAGATCTGCGCAAGACCTGGCGGGAGTGGCGTATTCATCTAGGAAATCGGGAGGGAAATGGCCTGACAGGGGGTCAGAATGCGCCTGACAGCAAAAGTTTTGTCCGAAGGTGTCGCTTTTTGCATAAAACACGAGTACTGTGCACTCACTGTGTTTGCAAGGGTCACCGTGAATCGTGGCCTGGTGTAGCTAGATCTCATTCGATCCCGCTCCATCGTTCCGCTTTACCAACGCCTGCAACTCAGTCTCAGCGCCGGTTTTTCGGTTGCTGCGATTTATCCATCTAAAAGTTCAGGAGTTAGTAAAATGTCAGATCGTCAGAACGGTGTCGTGAAGTGGTTCAATGATGCCAAGGGCTTCGGCTTCATCACCCCGGAAAGCGGCCCGGACCTGTTCGTGCATTTCCGTGCCATCCAGGGCACCGGCTTCAAGTCGTTGCAGGAAGGCCAGAAGGTCTCCTTCGTCGCCGTGCAGGGCCAGAAGGGCATGCAGGCTGACCAGGTGCAGGCGGTCTAATCCGTCTGCAACCGTAAGGTTGCCAAAAACGCCGGGCGCGCAAGCGTCCGGCGTTTTTTATTGTCTGCGATTTGTCGCGTTGACCGGCCTGCGCGTCCTGCCCTCCCGCGTGCACACCGGTGCTGGCGTGACGGATGCAGTGAGCACGGCAATGACGTATGCCTGGGTAGGATGTGCGTTTTCCGCACGCCGGCTCTCCCATGCTTACTGTCCACCACCTCAATAATTCCCGCTCGCAACGCGTGCTCTGGTTGCTGGAAGAACTGGCGTTGCCGTACCAGATCGTGCGCCACGAGCGCGACCCAAAGACCATGCTGGCGCCTCCGGCGTTGCGCGCGATCCATCCGCTGGGCAAGTCGCCGGTGGTGGTCGATGGTGGGCTGACCATTGCCGAGTCCGGCGCGATCCTGGAATACCTCACCGAGCGCTACGACACCGAATGCGCGCTGTCGCCGTCGGCGCGGCCAGCGGAGTCCGCCGAGCGCCTGCAATTTCGGTACTGGATGCATTACGCCGAAGGCTCGGCAATGCCGCCATTGCTGATGACGCTGATCTTTGGGCGCATCCGCTCGGCCCCGATGCCCTTTTTCGCCAAGCCCATAGCGCGCGCGATCGTCGACAAGGCGATGTCTGGCTTCGTCGGGCCACAACTCAAGTTGCACATGGACTGGATGGAGCAATCGCTGAGCGGCAGCGGTTGGTTCGCGGGTGAGCGCTTTACCGCGGCCGACATTCAGATGAGTTTCCCGGTGCAGGCGGCGGCTGCGCGGGGCGGCGGGCTGGAGGCCTACCCCAAGCTGCGCAGCTTTATCGAGCGCATCGAGGCGCGGCCGGCATATCAGGCCGCACTGAAGAAGGGCGGGCCGTTCGAGCTGCAGCGGGCCAAGCCCGCCACCTGAGTCGTCCGCAGGTGCCGGCTGACTGATGCGGGCTGCCCGATTAGGCGGCCCTCCCGTCAAGGAGCCTTGCAGTCATGCAGGAATTGCAGGGTGTCGCGCAGGGCTGGCGAATCGGCCGGGTTTTTGCGCAGCGACAGCACCAGGCCCATGTGCCCCATGCCGGGATAAAACGTGGTGTTTGCCTGGACGCCGACGCGCCGTTCGGCAGCGGCCAGCGAGGTGCTGTTGCGCGGCTCCACGACGCGGTCGTCTTGCCCATGCAGCAGCAACATCGGCGGCTCGTCGCCATCTGCGTGAACCACAGGCTGCGACGCCGCTTGCTGTGCAGGTGAGGTGCCGAAGACCTCGATGAGTTCGGGATCGGTCATGGGCGAGAAATCATACGGACCGGCAAGTCCGACGAAACCGCACAGTTGTTGCGGACGCAGGCCCTGCGCGAGCAGCCACCTGCGATCCGTCACCAGCAGTCCGGCAATATGCGCGCCTGCCGAATGCCCCATCACCGCCACGCGTGTCGGGTCGCCGCCGTAGGCCTGCGCATGGTGATAGCCCCACGCCGTTGCCTTTGCGGCATCGGTCATGAAGCCGTCCAGCCCGACCTGCGGATACTTGCGGTAATCGGCGACCAGTGCGACCACGCCCTGGCGCGCGAGCGAGCGGCCGACCCAGCTGTAGTTCTGGCGCGTGCCGCGCTTCCAGGTGCCGCCGTAGAAGAACACCACCACCGGCGCATTGAGTGCGTTGCGCGGTTGATAGACGTCCAGCGCCAGCCCGAGGGCCGGGTCGAACACCTCGTTACGGTGCTCGATCACGCCCTCGCGACTGGTGGCGGCATTGATGCCGCCGAAGAACACACTGCTGCAGGCACTCAAGGTCAGCGAACCAAATAGCACGAGGGCGGGGCGGAACCAGCGGGAAGCGCGTGAGGGCATGGGCGGTGTCGCTCGAAAGGCAAGAAGAGAGGGTGCTGGGCGCGTGGTGACTGCAGGCAGGCCGAGCCTGCTTGGCAATGGTGCAGCAGGTGAAGATACGATGCCGGCGCGCGCGTGGATGCGCGCTGCCCGCATGCGAAGTTCATCGCCAGTGCCCTAGGCTTGCACGCATGACGCATCTTCAATTTGATAACCGTTTGCGCGCCCAGTTGCCGGGCGACCCGGAAGAAGGCCCACGCCGCCGCGAAGTGCTGGCCGCCTGGTCTGCAGTGCAGCCGACGCCGGTCGCTGCGCCCACGCTGCTGGCGTATTCGGCGGATGTGGCGCAACGCCTGGGTCTGCGTGCCGAGGATCTTGCCAGCCCACAGTTTGCCGAGGTGTTTGGCGGCAATGCCTTGTATCCGGGAATGCAGCCCTGGGCGGTCAACTACGGTGGTCACCAGTTCGGGCATTGGGCAGGGCAGCTGGGCGATGGCCGCGCGATCTCATTGGGCGAGGCCATCGGGGTCGATGGCGGGCGCTACGAACTGCAGCTCAAGGGTGCCGGGCCAACGCCGTATTCGCGTGGGGCGGATGGCCGCGCCGTGCTGCGTTCGTCGATCCGCGAATTCCTGTGCAGCGAGGCGATGCATTACCTGGGCTTGCCGACCACCCGGGCGTTGAGCCTGGTGGGCACCGGTGATGCAGTGGTGCGCGACATGTTCTACGACGGGCATCCGCGCCGCGAGCCGGGCGCGATCGTGTGCCGCGTGGCGCCCTCGTTCATTCGATTCGGCAATTTCGAACTGCCCGCCGCGCGTGGCGACGTCGATCTGCTACGGCAGTGGGTGGACTTCACCCTGGCACGCGATTTCCCTGACCTGCCGGGCAGCGGCGAAGACCGGATTGCCGCCTGGTTCGGCCAGGTGTGCGAGCGCACTGCGGTGATGGTCGCGCACTGGATGCGCGTGGGCTTCGTGCATGGGGTGATGAATACCGACAACATGTCCATCCTGGGGCTCACCATCGACTACGGCCCCTATGGCTGGGTGGACGATTACGACCCGGATTGGACGCCCAACACCACCGATGCGCAGGGTCGCCGTTATCGCTTCGGCACCCAGCCACAGGTGGCGTACTGGAATCTGGGGCGGCTGGCCCAGGCACTGTCGCCGCTGTTCGGCGATGCGGCGCCCTTGCAGGCCGGGCTGGACCAGTTTCGTGACACCTATCTGGCCTGTGACCGGCGCGATACCGCGGCCAAGCTGGGGCTGGCCGAGTGCCAGGACGAGGATCTGCACCTGATCGACGACCTGCGTGCGCTGATGCGCGAAGCGGAGATGGACATGACGCTGACCTTCCGTGGCCTGGTGGATCTGTCGCCGCAGCAGCCGGATGCTTCTGTGCTGCGTGAGGCCTTCTACGACGAGACCAAGCGTGCTGCGCAGGCGCCAGCGCTGGACGCCTGGCGGCAGCGGTATGCCGCACGTTGCCTGCAAGACGGCGCGTCAGATGCGGTTCGCGCTTCGCGGATGCGGGCGGCCAACCCGCGCTACGTGCTGCGTAATTATCTGGCGCAGCAGGCGATCGACCAGGCCGAGCAGGGCGATCTGTCGGGCGTGCACACGCTGCTGGAGGTCATGCAGCGCCCCTACGACAACCAGCCCGGGCGTGAGGCATTCGCGGCCAAGCGCCCGGACTGGGCGCGGGACCGAGCGGGATGCTCGATGTTGTCCTGCAGTTCCTGACGCGCTCATGTCGGCAGCGGTCGTCGGCGCCGCACAGTCAGCGTGCTCGCCTAGAATAGAGCGCTCCCACTGGCCACGACCGCCATGAACGACTGCAGCCGCTGCGCCGGTTCCACCTCTTCCGGACCGACCCACTGGTCGGGCCGGATCCGCGACATCGCCGATTTTCCCAAGCCGGGTATCGTGTTCAAGGACATCACGCCGCTGTTGTCCGATGGCCCGGATTTCGCTTCTGCGCTGGATGAAATGGCGCAGCCCTGGCGCACCACACCGCTGGATGCGGTGCTGGGCATCGAGGCGCGGGGCTTCATTCTGGGCGCGGCGTTGGCGCGCGAACTGCGCACTGGCTTCGTGCCGGTGCGTAAACCGGGCAAATTGCCGGGGCGTACATTGATCCAGGAGTACGCGCTGGAATACGGCACCGACCGCATCGAGATGCACGAGGATGCGCTGCCGCGTGGTGCACGGGTCTTGATTGTCGACGACGTGCTCGCCACCGGCGGCACCCTGCGTGCGGCCTTGGGCCTGGCCGCGCAGCTGGAGCTGGAAATCGTCGGCGCGGCAGTGCTGGTGGAGCTGCAGGCCCTGCAGGGCCGCAGCAAATGGCTCAACGATGTGCCGCTGCTGGCAACGCTGAGCTACTGAGCAAGGGATCGCTGTACCTGTGCAGCGGCCAAGCCGCTGCGCCGTCGAGCCCACCTGCGTGGGCTCCCTGATTCGGCTAGACGCGCTGCCTAGAGCTTGGTCACCCGGAAGCGACGGCCCTTGATCTTGCCGGCCTGCAAGTGGGTCAGTGCACGAGCGACCTGCGCCCGCGCAATCGCCACGTACGAGCGGGTAGGGTAGATGGCGATCTTGCCGATCGCCGCACCCGACAAGCCTGCTTCGCCGGTCAAGGCGCCCAGAATGTCGCCGGCGCGCAGTTTGTCGGTCTTGCCGCCGTCGATGCGCAGCGTGGTCATCGCGGCCAGCGGCAATTGCGCCGGGCGCGCGGTGGCCAGCGGTGCGCGCGACCACTTGAGCGGCTGGCCGTGCTCGGCCTCCAGCGCCTGCGCACGGGCGCTTTCGCGCGGGGCCACCAGGCTGAGTGCCAGGCCGTGTTTGCCGGCGCGCGCAGTCCGGCCGATGCGGTGGCGATAGGTTTCGGTGTCGGTGGGAAGCTCGTAATTCACCACCGCCGCGAGGTCTTCCACATCCAGGCCGCGCGCGGCCACGTCACTGGCAACCAGTACGTTGCAGCTGCGATTGACGAAGCGCACCAGCACCTCGTCGCGGTCGCGTTGCTCCATGTCGCCATGCAATGCCAGCGCGGAGAAACCGAACTCCTGCAGCGAGCCGGCCACTTCGTCCACTTCCTTGCGGGTATTGCAGAACACCACGCTGGATTCGGGATTGAAGCGCAGCAGCAACCCGGCCACCGCCTTCTGCCGATAAGTGGGGTCCACTTCGAAGAACTGCTGGTCGATCTCCGGTGCGTTGTCGGCGCCTTCCACGGTGATTTCCACCGGGTCCTTCAACAGCTCGCGCGCGAGTGTGCGGATGATGTCGGGGAAGGTCGCCGAGAACAGCAGGCTCTGGCGATGTTTGTCGCAGCGGCTGGCGATTTCGCGGATGGGTTCTTCGAAGCCCATGTCGAGCATGCGGTCGGCCTCGTCCAGCACCAGCGTGCGCACGCCGCCCAGATGCAGGGCGCGTTTGCGCGCCAGTTCCTGGATGCGGCCGGGCGTGCCGACCACGACCTGCGGGTCGTGCGCTTCAAGCGATGCCAGCTGCGGACCAAGTGGCATGCCGCCGGTGAGCACCAGCAACTTCATGTTGGGAATGCCGGTGGCCAGCTTGCGCAGTTGCTTGCCGACCTGGTCGGCAAGCTCGCGCGTGGGGCACAGCACCAGCGCTTGCGCACGGGTCAGCGCCGGGTCGAGCTTTTGCAGCAGGCCCAGCCCGAACGCGGCGGTCTTGCCGCTGCCGGTGGGCGCCTGGGCAATCACATCCAGCCCCTGGAGGATCGGCGGCAGGCTCTGCGCCTGGATCGGCGTGAGGGTGGTGTAGCCCAGGGCATCGATGCCGGGGGCCAAGGCTGGCGAGAGCGGCAGCGCGGAGAATTCGTTCATGGCGCATTTTAACGGGAATCGGGAGTCGGGAATGGGCAATGGGGAATCGCAACGGCGAGGCTTTTCCATTCCCGATTCACCATTCCCGATTCCCGTACAATTAGCCCATGCCTTTAATCACTCTGCAAAGCGTCGACTACAGCGTCGGCGGCCCGTTGTTGCTGGAAAAAACCGACCTGACGATCGAGCCGGGCGAGCGTATCGCCCTGATCGGCCGCAACGGTGCCGGCAAATCGACCCTGATGAAATTGATTGCCGGCGAGCTCAAGCCCGATGACGGCGAAGTGCGCGTGCAGCAGGGCGTGCGGATCGCGCGGTTGGAGCAGGAGGTTCCGCAGGGAACCGGCGGCAGCGTGTTCGACGTGGTGGCCGACGGGCTGGGTGAACTGGGTCACTGGCTGGCCGAGTTCCATCAACTCAGCCACGCCGAGGTCTTCGATGCCGATGCCTTCGGCAAGGTGCAGGCCAAGATCGATGCGGCCGAGGGCTGGGCGCTGGATCAGCGCGTCAGCGAGACGCTGACCAAGCTCGATCTGGACGGCGATGCGGAGTTCGCGCGGCTGTCCGGCGGCATGAAGCGGCGCGTGCTGCTGGCACGCTCGCTGGTGGCTTCGCCGGACGTGCTGCTGCTCGACGAGCCAACCAACCACCTGGATATCGAAGCCATCGATTGGCTGGAAACCTTCCTCAAGGGCTGGAACGGCAGCGTGCTGTTCGTTACCCATGACCGGCGCTTTCTGCGCGCGTTGGCCACGCGCATCGTCGAGATCGATCGCGGCCAGGTCACCAGCTGGCCGGGCGACTGGGCCAATTACGAGCGCCGGCGCGAAGAGCGGCTCAATGCGCAGGCGCAGGAAAATGCGCGCTTCGACAAGATGCTTGCGCAGGAAGAGATCTGGATCCGTCAGGGCATCAAGGCGCGCCGCACGCGCGACGAAGGCCGCGTGCGACGGCTGGAATCGATGCGCAACGAGCGCGTGCAGCGCCGCGATCTCACCGGCAATGTGCGCATGGAAGTCTCGCAGGGCGAGTCGTCCGGCAAGAAGGTGATCGAAGCCAATGAAGTCACCTTTGCGTTCGGCGCGCGCACGATGGTCAAGGACTTCTCCAGCATCATCCAGCGTGGCGACCGCATCGGCCTGATCGGCCCTAACGGTAGCGGCAAGACCACCTTGCTCAAGCTGCTGCTGGGTGACCTGCAGCCGCAGCAGGGCGAGATCCGTATCGGTACCAATCTGCAGATTGCTTATTTCGACCAGTACCGCGCCACCTTGCGCGAGGACTGGAGCGCGATCGAAAACGTGGCCGAAGGGCGCGACTTCATCGAGATCAACGGCAAGCGCAAGCACGTGCACGCGTATCTGCAGGATTTCCTGTTCACGCCCGAGCGTGCACGTGCGCCGATCACGCGCCTGTCCGGTGGTGAGCGCAATCGCTTGCTGCTGGCGCGCCTGTTCGCGCAGCCGTCCAACCTGCTGGTGATGGACGAACCGACCAACGACCTGGACGTGGAAACGCTGGAGCTGCTGGAAGAGCTGCTCGGCGAATACACCGGCACCTTGCTGTTGGTCAGCCATGACCGCGACTTCCTCGACAACGTGGTCACCTCCACGCTGGTGATGGAAGGCGATGGCCTGATCGGCGATTACGTCGGCGGATACAGCGATTCGCTGCGCCAGCGGCGCACCGCGCCCGCTAATGCGATGGCGGTGGCCAAGGCCTCGGCAACTGCAGCGGCGACCACGCCGGTGGCCGCTGCTGCACCGGTGCCGGCTGTAGCCGAGGAGGCTGCGCCCAAGCGCAAACTCAGCTACAAGGAAGCGCGCGAGCTGGAGCAGCTGCCGGCGCTGATCGAGACCCTGGAGCAGCAGGTCGCCGCATTGACCGACGCCATGAACGACCCGGCGTTCTATCAGCGCGATAGCGCGGCGATGACCGCGCACACTGCCGCCCTCACCGATGCGCAAGCGCAGCTGGATGCGGCCTACGCACGCTGGAGCGAGCTGGATCGCTGAAGAAGTGCGCGGGGCAGGTGACGCCGACGCGCGAGTGCTGCGTCGGCGTAGCATCTGTCCTGCATGTCAGTCGCAGGCGCTTGCCGGCGCGACGAAGGCGGCAAAGCTGCGTCCGCGCGCCGCCCAGGCGGTGGCGGCTTCGTCGAGGATGTCGAGCAGGCTGTCGAGGTCGGCCGGTGCGCGGGTGGCCAATGCATCGGCACCATCGAGCAACAACGCGTAGCCGTGTGGTGCCGGTAGCCAGCTGAGATCGCGCAGGGCATCGCTCAACGCGTCCCAATTACGACCAAAAACAGGCGGGAAATCGAGCTGGATTGCCAGGCGCATCAGCAGGGTGCGTTTGTCGGCGCAGGCCGCCAGATCCACCCGCAGGATGCGCAGCCCGGCATCGCGTGCCAGGGCGGCCATGGTGTCCAGGTCCTGGGTCTGCGCCTGGTACACGCCGGACTGCTGTGGGTCGGATAGATCCAGCGCAAAGTCGCCTGCACTCATGGTGCCTGCTCCGGGGTAGGGCCCTGGAAGGATTTGAAACTGGCGTAGTGATCGTCGCTGTAGTACCAGCTCTGCGGCGGCGTGTCGCCGGTGACGATCCGGCGTGCGCCGCGATCGGCGCTGCCGGGCGTGTCCACGGTGTATTCGTGGTAATAGCCGCGCGGCCGCTCCGGCAGCCGCTGCTCACGATTGCCGAACACCGCGCCGTCCTGCGGATATGGAAACGGCCCGCCGCGTTGTATCAACACGATGGTTGCCATGGCTTCGGTCGGCAGGAATGCCGGCAGCCGCGGCACCTGGCGCGCCGACGTTGCGGCTGGTGCGGCAGTCACCGGTGCCGACAGTTGCGGGGCGAACTGCGGCTTGGGCGTCTGCACGACACGCATGCCCCAGAGCCCGGCCACAAGCAGGACGATGGCGACGATCAGCAAGGCGGGTTTGCGCATGGGTGGTCCGAAGCGAAAGAGGCAGCCGCAGCCATGGCGGATGAGAGACCAAGTATGCCGTCGCGCGACTGTGTCGACTTTGAACGTGGCGGCGGGGAAGGGCACGCCCGGTTCACGCCCAAGTAACCGGGGCATGGTGCAAGGTGTGCAGCCGAGGAACTGCGGCACTGCGCAGGTGATGGGATGAAGTTTCCCTCGCCTCACCCTTGGTAAGCGCAGCCCAGGTCCTTACCATCTACCCCGCAACGCCCGGTCTTTTGCCGGGCGGCAAGTCCAGGAGGCCCTCATGGCTTATACCCTTCCGCAGTTGCCTTACGCTTACGACGCGCTGGAACCGAACATCGATGCGCAGACGATGGAAATCCATCACACCAAGCATCACCAGACCTACATCAACAACGTCAATGCGGCGCTGGAAGGGACCGAGTACGCCGACCTGCCGGTTGAAGAGCTGGTCTCCAAGTTGAAGAGCCTGCCGGAAAACCTGCAGGGCCCGGTGCGCAACAACGGTGGCGGCCATGCCAACCATTCGCTGTTCTGGACCGTGATGTCGCCCAACGGCGGCGGCGAGCCCAAGGGCGAGGTCGCCAAGGCGATCGACAAGGACATCGGCGGTTTCGAGAAGTTCAAGGAAGCCTTCACCAAGGCCGCGCTGAGCCGTTTCGGTTCGGGCTGGGCATGGTTGAGCGTCACCCCGGACAAGAAGGTTGTGGTCGAAAGCACCGCCAACCAGGACAGCCCGCTGTTCGAAGGCAATACGCCGATCCTGGGCCTGGACGTGTGGGAACATGCCTATTACCTGAAGTACCAGAACCGTCGCCCGGACTACATCGGCGCGTTCTACAACGTGGTGAACTGGGACGAAGTCGAGCGCCGTTACCACGCCGCGATCGCCTGAGTCTTGCGCTGACGCTGTAACGCAAGAAGGCCGGGAGCGATCCCGGCCTTCTTGTTTGCTGCGGTCTGTCGCGTAGGAGCGACCTTGGTCGCGAGGAGGCGTTCCTCGGGAAAGCTTCATCGCGCGCGAGCGCGCTCCTACGATTGCCGGAGCGCTGATTAAAATGTGTTGGCGAATGTAGGTGAGTAGCCAGCGTTCACGCTGTAACGCAAGAAGGCCGGGAGCGATCCCGGCCTTCTTGTTTGCTGCGGTCTGTCGCGTAGGAGCGACCTTGGTCGCGAGGAGGCGTTCCTCGGGAAAGCTTCATCGCGCGCGAGCGCGCTCCTACGATTGCCGGAGCGCTGATTAAAATGTGTTGGCGAATGTAGGTGAGTAGCCAGCGTTCACGCTGTAACGCAAGAAGGCCGGGAGCGATCCCGGCCTTCTTCGTTTGGTGCGGTCTGTCGTGTAGGAGCGACCTTGGTCGCGAGGAGGCGTTCCTCGGGAAAGCTCCGTCGCGCGCGAGCGCGCTCCTACGATTGCCGGAGCGCCGATCAGAACTTCGAATCGAATTCGCGTGCGTAGCCGGTGTTGACGATCACCTTCTGCAGTGCGTCGCTGATCTTGATGTTGCCCGCCACGATCTGCTGCGTTTCCGGGCCCATGTTGTCCATGCGCGGCGGGGTTGCGCCCTTGTAGTCGCAAACGCGGCCACCGGCCTCGCGCACCAGCAGCACGCCGGCCGCAATGTCCCAGGCTTTGACGCCGGCTTCGAAATACGCATCGGCACGGCCGCACGCGACATAGGCCAGGTCCAGCGCGGCCGAGCCGGTGCGGCGCACGTCTTCTGCCTGCACCAGCAGCGCATCCACGCATTTGAGCTGGGCGCTGGCGCGTGCGCGCTCACGCGGCGGGAAGCCGGTGTGGACCATCGCGCCTTCCAGATCCTTGCGTTCGGCAATGCGAATACGGCGATCGTTGAGCACTGCGCCTGCGCCACGGCTGGCAGTGAACAGCTCGTTGCGCAACGGATCGAAGATCACCGCGTCGGTCGGCTCGCCATTTTCCACCAGCGCAATCGACACGCAGTAATGCGGGAAGCCGCGCAGGTAGTTGCTGGTGCCGTCGAGCGGGTCGATGACCCAGGTGTAGCGGCCACTCTTGCCGCCCTGCACGCCGCCTTCTTCGCCGAACACGGCGTACTCGGGGTAGCCGCGCTTGAGTTCCTTGATGATGACCTTCTCGGCGTCGGCATCGACTTCGCTGGCGTAGTCCATGCGGCCCTTCTGCACCACGTTGAGGGCATCGAGCTTGTTGATACCGCGCAACAGCACATTGCCGGCGAGGCGGGCGGCTTTGACCATGACGGTGACGGCGGGTTTCTGCATGGTTAAAGCTCCCGTGAAGGCAGAATCGGAAATGGCGAAGGTAAAAGAGCGGTCCGGCGCGAAAGCCGGCCGCGCAGTTTACCATCTACGGCCGAACTGCTCCCCCAATCTCCGTTCATGTCCGTCAGTCAGCGCATCCGTTTTGTTCTCGTCGGTACCCAGCATCCAGGCAACATCGGCGCCGCCGCGCGCGCGATGAAGACCATGGGGCTGACGCGCCTGGTGTTGGTCGCACCCGAGAAGGCACTCGATGAAGATGCCTACCGCCGCTCTGCTGGCGCCGAAGACGTGCTCAGCGATGCACCGATCTTCGAGACGCTGGCCGAGGCGGTGGCGGACTGCACGCTGGTGATCGGCTGCACGGCGCGCGCGCGCCGGGTAGCGCTGGAAGAGTTGGCACCGGACGTGGGCGCGGGCCGCGCCTGGGCCAAGGCGGCCGAACCGGCCGAGGTGGCGATCGTGTTCGGGCGCGAGCGCACCGGGCTGACCAATGACGAATTGCAGCTCTGCCATGCGGCCGTGCATATCCCCTCCGACCCGCAGTTCAGTTCGCTCAACCTGGCTTCGGCGGTGCAGGTGCTGGCTTACGAGATGCGCCTGGCACAGCTTGCGGCAGAGGCCACGCCCGCCGCACCGGCCGCGCCGGCCGCGGACAGCGCTGGCCCACGTGAGCTGCCGGCCAGCCATGCGCAGATGGAAGGGTTGTTCGGCCAGCTGGGCCAGACCCTGGACGAGATCGACTTCCATAAGGGCCGTGCGCCGGATTCGGCAATGCGCAAGTTGCGTCGGCTGCTGCTGCGCGCGGAAATGACCGAGCAGGAAGTGCGTCTGCTGCGCGGCATCCTGGCCGATGCCCAGCGCATGGCGGGGCTGGCGCGCCAGGCCGGAACCTGACGGCTGTCACAACCTGGAAGATTCGGCTAAGGTGTCGGCGACTCTAGGGGAGTAGCTGGTTTGCGCGGTCTACGATGCTGTCTGATTGCGTGGCTGCTGGCCTGCGCAAGTTTCGCCGCGACGGCTGCGGCAGCGCCTTCTTCGGTCCTGGTTCTGGGGCGTATCAGCGATGATCCGGCCACCCATTACGATCAACTCAAGCCCCTGCTGGACTACGTGGTGCCGCGCATGCGCGAGGTGGGCATCCGCAGTGGCGAGATCCTGATGGCGCCGGATGCGCGCCAGATGGCCAGTTACCTGCGCCGTGGCCGGGTGGACTGGGTCAGCGAAACCGCCGGTGCGGCGATGCTGCTGGAGCAGCGCGGCAGCGCACATCCATTGTTGATGACCGAACGTAGCGGGGTGCGCGACTTCCACACCGTGTTCTTCGTGCGGCGCGACAGCCCGATCCGTTCGCTGGCGCAGTTGCGTGGCCATACCCTGGCGCTGCAGAACGCCTCGTCCACCAGTGGCTACCTGGTGCCGATGCTGGAGCTGGTGCGCAATGGCCTGGCCTGCGATGTGCTGCTGTCGCCCGACGATACCCAGGTGCTCGGTTCGGTGGGTTACCTGTTGGTCGGCTCGAAGTTGAACATCGCCGCCTTCGTGCACAAGCGGCTGATCGACGCCGGCGCCTTCAGCAACCTCGATTGGGACGACGAGCGCCACCTGCCGCCCACGTTCAAGCGCGAGTTCCGCATCGTGCACCGCAGTGCGCCGGTGCCGCGCGCGGTGGAGATGGTGCGTACCGGCATCGATCCGGCGGTGGAGCGGCGCCTGCGCGCGGTGCTGTTGCAGGCCGCGGCCGACCCGCAGGCCGGCCCGGCGCTGAAGCGCTTTTTCGGCACCACGGCGTTCCATCCCGTGGACGCGACCAGCCGCGCGCGCCTGGAGGCGTTGCGCAACGGCCTGCAACAGGTCAGGACGCAGGTGGAATGACGCAGGTGCGCTTTGGATTGCAGGCCCGGTTCCTGCTGGTGATGGCGCTGACGCTATTGCTGGTCGGCGCCATCCTGGCCTCGCTGTTGCAGCGGCAAAGTTCGATGCAGCGCGAGGTGCGCAGCCTGAGCGCGCAGATCCTGCATGAGTTGTTCGACCGCAGCCTGCGCACGCGCGGCGAGACCCTGGCCACCGAGCTGGCCTCGGGCCTGGCCAACCCGCTGTACTACTCGGATCTGGCGGCGGTGGGCGCGCTGGTGCGTAACGCCTCGCGCCAGCAAGTGGTGAGCTACGTGCGGGTGTTCGACCGCCGCGGCCGGCTGGTGCACGACGGCAGCGCCACGCTGCAGGGCTATGGACAGCCCATGCAGGACCCGCTCGCTGCCAAGGCGATCGCCGCGCCAGCCCTGCTGTTGCAGTCTTCGCCGGAAGTGCTGGATGTGACCGTGCCGATCAAGGTCGGCGACCAGCGCATCGGCGGCGTGCGGGTGGGGATGTCGCGTGAGCGCGTGCGCAAGATCGAATCCAGCGCCAACCTCACCCTGGTGCAGAATCTCAATGCGATCGGCAAGCGCGATCTGGGCTGGCTGCTGGTACTGCTGGCAGCGCTGGTGGCGCTAGGCATTCTGCTGGCCATCTATGTGCAACGCACGCTGGTTGCGCCGGTGCGCCTGCTGGCCGCGGCGGCGCGGCAGATCGAACGCGGCGACTATCTGGTGCAGCTGCCGCCGCATCCGCGCAATGACGAAATCGGCGAGCTGATTTCCGCGTTCGGGCGCATGAGCGAAAGCATTGCCCGGCACGATCGCGAGGTGCGCCACATGGCCTACACCGACGCGCTGACCGGGTTGACCAACCGCCTGGGCTTCCGCGAAGGCCTGGACCATCTGCTGCACACCGCACGCAGTACCGACAGCAAGCTGGCGCTGTTGTTCGCCGACATCGACGACTTCAAGCGCGTCAACGACACCCTGGGCCACGAGGCCGGGGACGAAGCGCTGCTGCAGTTCTCCAGCCGCATCAGCCGTGCAGTGGCGGCACTGGGCGGCGATGATGCGATCCTGGCGCGGTTTGGCGGCGATGAGTTCGTGATCCTGCTGCAGAGCGGCGATGTGACCTTGCTCGCCGCGCAGCTGGCCGACCGCCTGGTGCATGAGTTGAGCCGCCCGTTGAACGTGCAGGGGCGCGAGGTGTTTTTGGGCACGTCGATCGGCATCACCTTGTTCCCGGACGATGCCAACGACGCCACGGCGCTGCTGAAGAACGGCGACATCGCGATGTACCAGGCCAAGGTGGCCGGCAAGAATTGCCACCGGTTCTACAGCCGCGCAGCCGACCATGCGGTGGAGCGCCGCGTGCACATGGAGCACGAGTTGCGCGGCGCCTGGGAGCGTGATGAGTTGCGGTTGGTCTATCAGCCGATCTACCGCACCAGCGACCGCGTGCTGGTGGGTGTGGAAGTGTTGCTGCGCTGGCAGCACCCTGCATTGGGCACGATTCCGCCGTCCACCTTCATCGATATCGCCGAGCAGAGTGGGTTGATCGAAGTGATCGGCCCCAAGGTGCTGCGTGCGGCCTGCCTGGAAGCGGCCAAATGGCCGGTGGTGGGCGAGGGCTTGTTTATTTCGGTCAACGTCTCGCCGCGGCAGCTGCGCAGTGGCGACCTGATCGACACCGTGGCCGAGTGCCTGGCCGAATCCGGCCTGCCGGCTGCGCGCCTGCATCTGGAACTCACCGAGACCGCGGTGATCGGCGACGAGATGATGGCTGCGAGCCTGCTCGACCAATTGCACCGCACCGGGGTGAAGGTGTGGCTGGACGATTTCGGCACCGGCTTTTCCGGCCTGAGCCATCTGCGTCAGGTGCCGGTGGATGGCGTCAAGATCGACAAGAGCTTCATCGCCGACCTGCAGCGCGACCCCGACGACCTGGCCCTGACCACGGCCATCATCGGCATGGCGCATTCGCTGGGGATCACCGTGGTGGCCGAGGGCATCGAGCAGGAAGCGCAGTTCAACCTGTTGCGCGACCGCGGCTGCGACCTGGGCCAGGGCTACTGGTTCAGCCGCCCGCTGAGCCCGGCCGACATGGTCAAGCTGATCGCGGCGGGCTGACGAGTGCCTCAACCGGCTTGATGACAGCGTCTGTTCTTGGTGTCGCCTAACCGACTGCT
Source organism: Xanthomonas sp. NCPPB 2922 (assembly GCF_041520885.1). NCBI lineage: Bacteria > Pseudomonadati > Pseudomonadota > Gammaproteobacteria > Lysobacterales > Lysobacteraceae > Xanthomonas > Xanthomonas sp. NCPPB 2922. Next base: position 82,728 of record NZ_JBGOFY010000016.1, read on the forward strand.
GAGCAGTGCGGCTAGCCACGTAGGAGCGCACCTGTGCGCGATGGGGCTGTCCCGGTAACGCCGGTCGCGCCCAAGCGCGCTCCTAGGGGATGGAGGGTGCCCGGTCGCACCCGGATGCGCTCCCACGAGATGGTGGTTTGGTTTATTTCCGTGCAGGCGAGCGAGTGCGCTCAACCGATGGGATTGCGCCGCATCTTGTCGGCGTTACTTAATCGATTGCAGAGCAGCGCGGCTAGCTACGTAGGAGCGCACCTGTGCGCGATGGGGCGTTCCCGGTAACGCCGGTCGCGCTCAAGTGCGCTCCTACGGGATGTGGGGGTGGTTTGTTTCCCCGCAGGCGAGCGGAAAGCTGCGCTCTACATGCCACTCCCATGCGCCACCGAGGTATTTACAGCGGCCGCTTTCCCGTATCGCCGGGAATCTCGCGCACCAGGCGCGGCACCAGATAGCCGGACAGGCGCGTTGCCAGCTCGGCATGCAGCGCACGGGCGCGTGCGTCGTCGACTTCGAAATGCGCCACGCCGGCCACGCGGTCTAGCTGATGCAGGTAGTACGGCAGCACGCCGGCGGCGAAGCTGCGCTCGCTCAGCGCCGCCAGTGCGTCCACGCTGTCGTTGACGCCGCGCAGCAGCACGGCCTGGTTGAGCAGCTGCGCGCCGGCACCACGCAGCGCGTGCAGTGCGGCGTCCACCTCGGCATCGAATTCATTGGCGTGGTTGGCGTGGATCACGAAGGCCACCGGCCACGGCAGGCTGTGCAGCCACGCCAGCAGCGATGCATCCACGCGTTCGGGCAACACCACCGGCAGGCGGCTGTGGATGCGCAGGCGCTTGAGATGCGGGATGGCGGCCAGGGCGTCGGTGAGCTCGGCCAGCTTGGGCGTGGCCAGCGACAACGGGTCACCGCCGGAGAGCAGTACCTCGTCGATGTCCGGATCGGCGGCGATCGCCGCCACGGCCTCGCGCCAGCCATCGCGGGCGGCGGTTTCCTCGGCGTACGGGAAATGGCGGCGGAAGCAGTACCGGCAATGCACCGCGCAGCTGCCGGTGGCGATCAGCAGCGCCCGGCCGCGGTATTTCTGGATCACCCCGGTGGTGGTGCGGGCGGCGCCATCGCCCACCGCGTCGAGCGCAAAGCCGGGCACCACGCGCATCTCCGCATCCAGCGGCAGCACCTGGCGCAACAGCGGGTCGTTCAGGTCTCCCGGGCGCATGCGCGCCACGAAGCTGCGCGGCACACGCACGGCGAACTGGGCCGCGGCGTCCTCGCTGATGCCCGCCGCCTGCGCGTCCAGCCCCAGCAGCGCCAGCAGCTCACGCGGGTCGCGCACGGCCTGTCGCCACAGCTGTTGCCAGCGCGGGGGCTGCAGGGCGGGCGGTGTGGATGGCTGTAAGGCGAGTGGGGCTGCGGTTATCATGTGCGGTCACAAAAGCAATGCCCGCCGGTTGCGGCGGGCGCCCCATTCTAATCCGGCCGGCCAGGAAGTGGCGGGCCGTCGCCTTATCGAGGAGCTGCACCATGGCCACTGTTGGCATGAACGACGTCAAGAACGGCATGAAGATCCTGGTCAACAACGAACCGGCGGTCATCACCGAGACCGAATACGTCAAGCCGGGCAAGGGCCAGGCCTTTACCCGCATGAAGTACCGCTTCATCAAGTCCGGCCGCGTGGTGGAAATGACCATGAAGGCCACCGATGACGTGGAAGTGGCCGACGTGGTCGATACCGACATGCGTTACCTGTACACCGATGGCGAGTACTGGCACTTCATGGACCCGGAATCCTTCGAGCAGGTGCAGGCCGACAAGGCCGGCATGGGCGGCGCGGAGAAGTGGCTCAAGGGCGAAGAAGACTGCATCGTGACCTTGTGGAACGGCGCCCCGATCTGGGTGCAGCCGCCGAACTTCGTTGAGCTGAAGATCACCGAGACCGACCCGGGCGTGCGTGGCGATACCTCTGGCGGCGGCGGCAAGCCGGCCACCCTGGAAACCGGCGCGGTGGTGCGTGTGCCGCTGTTCGTCAACCAGGACGAAGTGATCAAGGTCGACACCCGCTCGGGCGAGTACTCGGCGCGCGTCAAGTAATCCCGATGCACCTGGGACGCCGGTCCGGCCGAGCAGTACGCAGTGCCAGTGTCCTGATGGTGCTGAGTGGCACGCTTGCGGCGTGCCCGGTGTTTGCACAAACGGGAGCCACCGCCTGCGACGCGCAAAGCGTGGCCGCGGTGGCCGCGGTTGCGGCCTCCGGCGTGGTCGGTGGCGCTGCAGCGGCGGTGCCGGCGGAGCGTGCCGTGGCGCAGACCTGCAAGCCGTGGCCGTACGATCCAGCCATCCGCTTGGCGGCAATTGCGTTTGCTGGCGATGCCACCACCCCCGCTGGCGAGCGCGACCTGGAGTTGCGCGTTGCAATGCTCGATGCCGGTAGTGGCGAGGTGGTGGCGTTGTACGCCCAGGCAATGGGCGAGGATGCCAGCCTGGAACTTGCGGCCGACAGTCTGCGCCTGGACACCGCGCGCTATGACCTGGCCAAAGGCGTGCGCGCGGTTGGTGTCGTGGTGCACAGCGTTGCGCGGGGCGCGAGTTGCCCGGATTTTGACAGCGACGACGCATTGACCTTGCTGGTCCGCGAAGGGCGCCGGCTACGCCCGGTGCTGCAGCAGAACCTGACTGTCTGGCGACAGGTGCAAGGCGAGCTATGCAACTGGGGGAAGGCGGGCGTGGTGACCGAGCGCGGCACCTTGACGCTGTCGATGGACACGCCGGTCCACGCCGGCTACGCCGACATCGCGCTGACCGCAAACGTGGTGACCTCCACCACGGTTGAGGGCGCACAAGACACCGAACGCACGCGCCGCCAACGCCAAGTGTTGCGTTACAACGGCATGCGCTATGTGCCTGTGTCACGCTCCACCGACTCCTGGCCGTTTGGCAACTAACTTCAATGGATCCGCTCATGACCAACGCCCCGCCCGAACCCTGCGACCTGCTGATCGAGGCCGGCTATGTGGTGCCGATCGAACCGCACGCGGTGGTGCTTGAAGACCACGCGGTGGCGGTCAGCAACGGTGTCATCGTTGCCGTGCTGCCAACGGCCGACGCACGCGCGCGTTTTGCCCCGGCACGCACCGTGTCGCGCCCCGACGCGGCGCTGATGCCCGGCCTGGTCAACGCGCACACGCACAACCCGATGACGCTGCTGCGCGGCGTGGCCGACGATCTGCCGCTGATGGTGTGGCTGCAGCAGCACATCTGGCCGGTGGAAGCGGCAGTGATCGGCCCGGAATTCGTCGCCGATGGCACCACCCTGGCAATCGCCGAGATGCTGCGCGGCGGCACCACCTGCGTCAACGAGAACTACTTCTTTGCCGACGTGCAGGCCGCTGTCTACAAGCAGCACGGGTTTCGTGCGCTGGTGGGCGCGGTGATCATCGATTTCCCCACCGCCTGGGCCTCGTCGGACGACGAATACTTCGCACGTGCCGGCGAGCTGCACGACCAGTGGCGCGACGATCCGCTGATCAGCACTGCGTTTGCGCCGCATGCGCCGTACACGGTGAACGATGCCAACTTCGCGCGCGTACGCATGCTGGCCGACCAGCTGGACATGCCGGTGCACTTGCACACGCACGAAACCGCGCAGGAAGTGGCCGATTCGGTGGCGCAGTACGGCCAGCGCCCGCTGGCACGGCTGGATCGTCTAGGGCTGGTCAACGACCGCCTGATTGCGGTGCACATGACCCAGCTCACCGAGGCCGAAATCCACCTGTGCGCCGAGCGCGGTGTCAGCGTGGTGCATTGCCCCGAATCCAATCTCAAGCTGGCCTCGGGCTTTTGCCCGGCGTGCGCGCTGCAACGTGCCGGCGTGAACCTGGCGATCGGCACCGACGGCTGCGCCAGCAACAACGACCTGGACATGTTCAGCGAGAACCGCACCGCGGCGATCCTGGCCAAGGCAGTGGCCAACGATGCCACTGCGCTGGATGCGGCCACCACCTTGCGGGCTGCCACCTTGGGGGGCGCACGCGCACTCGGTTTTGGCGACCGCATCGGCTCGATCGAGGTGGGCAAGCAGGCCGACCTGGTCTGCGTGGATCTGTCTGCGCTGGAAACCCAGCCGCTGCATCACGTGTTGTCGCAGCTGATCTATGCCGCCGGCCGCCACCAGGTGACCGATGTGTGGATCGCCGGCAAGCCCAAGCTGGTGCAACGCGAGCTCATCGACATGGATACCGCTGCCCTGGTTGCCAATGCGCGCCAGTGGCGCGACCGCATCCGCACCGTCCGCGCCTGAGCGCGGCCATCGCATCACGGAGAGCCACATGAATCCGAATCCGCAATCCACATCGTCCAATTTCCACCAGACCGAGCTGGACAAGTTCGCTGCGCTGGCCAACCGCTGGTGGGATGTCGACGGCCCGCAGAAGCCGCTGCATGCGCTCAATCCGGTGCGGCTGGACTACGTGGCCGCGCGGGTTGCGCTGCCAGGCGCACGCGTGCTCGACGTCGGCTGCGGTGGCGGCCTGCTCAGTGAAGCGATGGCGCGCCTGGGCGCGCAGGTCATCGCGATCGACCTGGCGCCGGAGCTGGTGAAAGTGGCGCGCCTGCACAGCCTGGAATCGGGCGTGCAGGTGGACTACCGCGTGCAGTCGGTGGAAGACCTGGCCGCCGAGCAGCCGGGCAGCTTCGATGCGGTGACCTGCATGGAAATGCTGGAGCACGTGCCAGACCCGCTGGCGATCATCCGTGCCTGCGCTAGCCTGCTCAAGCCGGGCGGCACGCTGTTCCTGTCCACACTCAATCGCACCCCGGCAGCGTTTGCGCTGGCGGTAGTGGGCGCCGAATACATCGCGCGGCTGCTGCCCAAGGGCACGCACCACTACAAGGATTTCATCAAGCCATCCGAACTGGCCGCCTGGCTGCGCACAGCCGAGCTGCAGCTGCAAGACGTCAGCGGCATGCTGTACGAGCCGTGGCGCAACCGCGCGCGGTTGTCCTCGCGCACCGAAGTGAACTATCTGGCGTGTGCGGTGAAGCCGTGACGAGCGGGGAGTGGGGAATCGGGACTCGGGAATCGCAACGGCGGTTGGTTGCGGTCTTGATGTCGACCGGTTCCTGCCTGATGGCCGACCGCGCTGGGATGGCGGTGCGTCTGTGAGGTTTCCGCGTGCGGTGTTGTTCGACCTGGATGGCACCTTGCTCGACAGTGCGCCGGACATGTTGGCCACCGTCAACGCGATGCTGAGCGAGCGCGGGCTGCCGTGCATCACGCTGGCGCAGCTGCGACCGGTGGTGTCGAAAGGATCGCGCGCCATGCTCGCTGTGGCCTTCGCGCATCTGGATGCGGCCGCGCGCGAGGCGCTGGTGCCGGAGTTCCTTCAGCGCTATGAAGCGCTGCTCGGCACGCAGGCGCAGTTGTTCGACGGTGTCGAGGTCATGCTGCAGCGCCTGGAGCAGGCCGGCTGTGTTTGGGGCATTGTCACCAACAAGCCCGAATACCTTGCGCAGCTGATCCTGCCGCAACTGGGCTGGCAGCAGCGCTGCGCGGTGCTGATCGGCGGCGATACGCTGGCCGAGCGCAAGCCGCATCCGCTGCCGTTGCTGGTGGCGGCCGATCGCATCGGCGTCGCCGCCACGCAGTGCGTCTATGTGGGTGACGACGAGCGCGACATCCTGGCCGCACGTGCGGCCGGCATGCCGTCGGTGGCCGCGTTATGGGGCTACCGGCTGGGCGATGACGACCCGCTGAGCTGGCAGGCCGACGTGCTGGTGGAACAGCCGCCGCAGTTGTGGGAGCCGGCCGCCTGGCCGCAGCCCTGATATTTTCTTTCGCTTTTCTGGACCCGCCATGAGCCAATCCAGCGCCCTGGACAGTTTTCTCGACAAGTGGCGCAGCCGCTGGCCGGAATGGTCGGTGGCCGAGCCCTTCATTCCCGAACCGCAGCGTCGCCTGGCCGCGGCCTGGTTCGCATTGCTGCAGGAATGGGAGGACATCATGAACATCGCCGGCGACCCGTTGCCGGCCGACGCCAAGCTGGCCTGGTGGCAGCAGGAATTGAACGACTGGTCGAACCAGCGCTCGCGTCATCCATTGGGGCGCGTGCTTGAACCGGTGCGCGCACCCTGGGCGCAGTTGGCGCAGACCTTGCCGGCCATGCAGGCCGCACGTGCGCAGCCGGACGACCTGGCGCAGGCCACGGGGCGGCTGCAGGCATTTGCCGAAGCGGTGGTGGCGGTGGAAGCGGTGGTCTTCGCACGTACACGCAGCAGCGATGCCACGGCCGTGGTGGTGCAATGGCTGGATGCGCGCCAGCGTGTGGCCGGCGACAGTGCCGCACCGGGGGGCGTGGGTGCGCCGGCCTGGCGCGCGCAGCTGTTGCGCGCGTGGCCACGCAAGGCGGCGCTGGCCAGACCGCATCGGGTCTGGTCGCGTCTGGCGCGGCTGCGCCTGCAGCGCGAGTTGGCCGGCCGCACGGCCTATGCGCCACCGATGCAGCAGCTCTGGCACAGCTGGCGCGCGGCCAGCGGCGCTGAATAAATAACCGATGCTGCTGCGGCCAGGCCGGCCGCAGCAGCGCCACATACACGCGGACACCGCGTTGCCTAGATCGGTGAGTCGGGCAGCACGCTGTGGTACGCAATGAAGGCATCGTCGCATTGCAACGGCGCGCCCGGCCCGGGCCGGCCCTGCAACTGCACATCGTAGGCCGCCGACTCGGTGAGCTGATCAAAGAAGCTCACCGGCCCGCCTTTGAAGGTGAAGTGCACCGCGCCCGGGTTGCTGGCTGGGCCACCAAAATGCGGCTGCGCAAAGGCGACCGGCCCGCCGTCGAGCACCACGTTGTCGAGCGACATGGTGATGGGCACGGTGGTGGTCGCATCGCGATAGCCGTAGAAGCTCAATTCGCCGCCACCGAAGGCCTTGGAACCCAGGGAGTGCACATTGGTCAGTGCAATGCCGCTGAACCGCGGCAACTGATCGCGTGTGGCCGGGTTGGCGTAGTTGGCGTCGAATACCAGCGGCCGCGCAACCCCGCGCATGCAGATGTTCTCGAAGCTGATGTCGTAGACCTGGCCGCCGCGCGAAGCATCGGACTTGATACGCAGGCCATTGGCCGAATAGGGATCGCGCTGCACGTCGTTGGCGTTGAAGCCGTCGATGCTCAAGCCGCGCACGGCGATATGGCGCATCCCCGAATCGGTTTCGCTGCCGAGCGAAAAACCGTGCGTGTAGTAGAACTGGTTGTAGGCGAACAGCATGTTTTCCGAGGCGATGCTGCGCTTGTTTTTGGCATGCGCCTTGATCGCCACGCCGTCATCGCCGGTGCCGATATACGAGTACGCCAGCAGCACGTTCTTGGATTGGCCAGGGTCGAAACCGTCGGTGTTCTTGGCGGTTTCCGGGGTGAAGCAGCTGGCGTGCGGATTGACGTCCGGGGTGCTGCCGGCAGGGCAGTGGTAGCCGGGGCGCGAATACACCAGGCTGGGCGCGAGAATCTTGATGCCCCAGGCGGTCAGGCCCACAACGTTGTCGGTGGTGACGTGGAAATTGGGCGAGTTTTCCAGGGTGATGTCGTACAGCGTGAAGTCGGTGCTGTCATCGATCTGCAGCAGCCGTGGCACGTGCTGGCTCAGGCCCTTGGTGATGTTGAGATAGGCCAGATCCCACCAGCTGGCCTTGCCCGCATTCGGTCCTGCTGTGAGCGTGCTGCCGCCGCGGCCGTCGATCTTGCCGGCACCGACGATGGCGCTCTTGGCAGTGTTGGCGGCGTGGATCAACGGGTTGCAGGACTTGGCCTTGTCGGTGGTGGCGGTGCCGCAGGTGCCCAGGCCATTGTCGTAATCCTGCGGATTGCGCGAGCCGAACAAGGTCACGCCGCGATCGATCCACAAGGTCACGCCGCTCTTGATGGTGAGAGGGCCGCTCAACAGGCCGGATTCTCCGCCATCGCCAACCACCAAGCGCACCGCGCTGCCGGCAGGGCAATCGTCGATGGCCGCCTGCAGGCGTGCGGTGTCGCGTTTGGACTGGGTGGGATCCTGGTCGAGCGCATCCAGCGAGCCGGCAACCGGCACCAGCGCAGCCTTGAGCGTTGTGCAGACCTGGCTGGGGAGCGTGGGCTGCTGCACGACACCCCAACTGGTGGAGATGCTGTGCGCGGTATCGGCGCCGTCAAGCCCATGCGGGCGTGCTGCACTCGCCTGAAACGTGGCAAGGCCGAGGAGTGCGAGCGAGAGTGGCGCGAGCGCGGGAAGGCGAGGGTGCGGTTGCATCGGCGGTTCCGGGCGGGGAGGGAAGTGGGAGCGGGAGATGACAAAAAGGGATGCGATGCGTGCTGCAAGGAATAAGCGCAGATCGCTGCGATGGCACGCCACGCTGAATTTGCGCAGTGCACTGCTCACCTCATGCGAGAGATGCACAGTGCAGCGCGGATGCGAGTCGCATGATTGATCGTGTGCGTGATTGGTCGGATGGCACGCCACCATCGCGCGTTTGCCTGGCGCTCGCAAACCGGCAGGCGAAGTCTGCCCCGCTGCGCCGAAGCGAGTACGAGGTCTGATGAGGTGTTGGCGTGGAGGCGGCAGCCTGCGTGCCGAGCTGATGTTTAGACGTGCGCGCAGTTGCCGGCCGCGGCGCTGCCAGTCCTGCGCTACGGATGGCTTACCGCGGAGAGCGCTGCGAGATCTATCTCACCACACGCATGGAGGTGCACGGCGTCTCGATGTCTGCGAAGCGCTAATCGCAAAAGCGCATGTCGCGTTGCGGTCGCACTGCCTCCATCTAATTGCCCTCTCGCGCGGTATCAAACGGCTGGCGCTAAGGCAACAAGCCGTACTCATTGCCGTGGTGCTCCACCTAACAGCAAGCCGGGGGCCGTTATGTGAGTTCAATACCCGCTGCGATATCCGTTGCACCTCGCCGCGTAATCACAGCGAGACAGATAACCTATTTAGCGAAGCAGGTCCACTGCGCTGGCGCCGCCGCCGGCATGCGCAAACACGCGTGCCGGCCCGACGCTGCTATCGCACGCTGCGGTCTGGATCAGTCGGCACTGCCAGCACCACTGTTGCCGTATTCAAAAAGCGGTTGGCCGAATTGGTGCAATTGCTGCTGCAGAACGGGCGGGTGGCGGTGGAGGCATTCCATGGCGCGGTCTTGCGGATGTGGCTGCCCAGTGTGGAATCGCGGATGGTGACCTGGCCATTGGGTGAGGTGCCGTTGACGTACGCGGACAGGCCACTGACGCCTTCGTCCCATGCGCGCCCGAGGTAGGTTTGATTGTCCGGCGATCCGGAGCCCGTCACGAAGCGGCTGTTGATCGCAAGAAACCCGTAGCCGCTGCCGGGCGCGTGCTTGGCGCGAAGATGTAGCCACCAAGGCTGCTGCCCAGGCGCGCGCCGGCCGAGCGAATGATTGCGTTGTCGAATACGCCGATGCCGGATCCGAAGATGAAATCGACATCGCCTTCGATCGTGCTGCTCTTGAAATAGGCGCGGATCACGTTGGCGGCGTTGGTCGCGCTGATCAGCAAGGTGTCCTGGTTGCCGGTGACCAGCACGTCTTCGAAGCTGGCCTGGTCGCCGCGCACGGCCAGTGCCACTGCCGATTGATTGTTGTCGGCGTAGGTGCCTTCCACATAGTTATTGTCGAAGCGCAGATGCCGTGCCTGGAAGCCGCTGGCACGCACGGTAACCGTCGCGCTATTGGAAGTGCCCACTGTGGCGGCTGACGCATTGCTGGCGCAGGGGTGACTTGCGGTGCCGGTTGGCTTGGGCGTGGGGTTGGCGTTGTTGTAGCGGATGACGGTGTCGGTCGTGGCGCTGCCAAGCCCGAACAGGGTCAGTGGCGGTGCGCCGCTCGGCACGCACACCAGCTCGGTGTAGGTGCCGGCCTTGACGCTGATGTAGCGGCGCGTGCTGCCACCGGCGGCCACTGCCGCGTCGATTGCCGATTGCACCGTGCGATAATGGGTGGAGCCATCGGCGGCCACTGCAAAGTCGGCGATCAGCAGCGCCACGCCGGCAATGGGGTTCCAGTTGTCGGTCACCAACGCTGTGATCGGGCCGGCTTTGGCGAGCGCCTTGCTGATCGTATACGTGCCTGCTTCGCTGCTGGTGAGCTGCGGGCGGCTGGCGGTGCCGGTGAGGGCAGCAGCATCAAGGCTGATCAGGCTCAGCAGCGCGGTGGCGAGGCAGGTGGTGCGGATATGCGATGCAGACATGGGATGACGCTCTCCGGAGAGGATGCGCTTGCCGGATGGCAAACGCCAAACGCCAAACACCAACGGTGCGCCGCGTGCTGGCAAAGCAGACGCAGGCGGGGCACACCGTGGCTTGCGAAGCAAACGTGCTGGCACCGCATGCGCGGTGCGGCGATGCTACTGCCGCGGCCGCTTGGCTGCGGCGTGCAGCAGCGGCAATGTGCAAGAGCTTCGCCGGGGTCATGCTTTGCACTGTGCGCGCGTCGCAACAACGCACTGCTGGGCAACGCGAATATGCGTTTGCACAACGGCAGTGCCACGCAACCATGCAGGCCCACGCGGCATGCAACGGCGCACGTCGTCACATGCCGTGGGCATGCCGGCTTCCAGACTGACGCACCCGCAGAGACATGCGCCTAGTCAGGAATCGAAGATGGCAGATCCCAAAGACCTGCAAGACAAATTCTGGAAAGCCCTCAAGTCCGATCGCACCGTGATGCTCGGCCTGGATGGCGTCGAAGACGGCCATGCGCGCCCGATGACCGCGCAGATCGAAGGCGACAGTGGTGGCCCGATCTGGTTCTTTACTTCCAAGGACAATGCCTTGATTGCGATGCTGGGCCAGGGCCGGCGCGTGATCGGCGCGTTCAGCAGCAAGGGGCATGACCTGTTCGCCAGCATCAGTGGTTCGCTGCGCGAAGACACCGACCCAGCCGTAGTCGATCGCCTGTGGAACCCGTACGTCGCGGCCTGGTACGAAGGCGGCAAGGACGATCCCAAGCTGGCGCTGCTGCGCCTGGACGCCGATCACGCGCAAATCTGGCTCAACGGCTCCAGCCTGCTGGCCGGCATCAAGGTGCTGCTCGGCGTGGACCCGAAGAAGGACTACCAGGACAAGGTGGCGGACGTCCCGCTGCGCTGAGGTGCCCTGGAGCGCCTAACGGAACGTAGCGAGCAGTCGTCAGGTGGATGCGGCCGCGTGGAGGAATCGGAGTGTACGTGGGTATATACCAACTCCGAGCATCGGCCGCGCCCGCCTGGCAGCTGCGCAGTCGTTTTGATCGCTGCTCTTGGCACGCACACACAGCCGTCAAAGCAGTGTGTGCGTGGCGGCCGTCGTCGCTGCATCGCTCACCGATGAGCGACGACGGCCTTGCAATGCTGGCCCGCCAAGCGCGGAGCGTGCCGATGCGCGTGCACCACCTCAACTGCATCTCCACCTGCCCGCTGGGCGGCCACCTGATGGATGGACGCACGCACGGCGTGCTTGAGCGCGGCCACCTGAGCTGCCATTGCCTGTTGGTGGAAACCAATGCCGGTCTGGTCCTGATTGACACCGGCTTCGGGCTGCGGGATGTCGCCGAGCCACGTGCGCGGCTAAGCGCGTTCTTTCTGGCGTTGGTGAAACCGGACCTGCGCGAAGACATGACGGCGATCCGGCAGATCCAGCGCTTGGGTTTCGACCCGCGCGATGTGCGGCATATCGTGCTCACCCATCTGGATTTCGACCATGCTGGCGGGCTGGATGATTTTCCGCATGCGCGCGTGCATCTGATGACGCGTGAGCGTGATGCCGCGCTGGCGCAGCACACCTGGATGGACCGGCAACGCTTTCGCCCGCAGCAATGGTCCACGCGTGAGCAATGGCGCACCTATGACAGTACCGCCGGCGCGGGCTGGATGGGCCTGGAGTGCGTGCATGATTTGCACGGGCTACCGCCAGAGATCCTGCTGGTGCCGCTGCCCGGCCACACGTTCGGGCATGCCGCCGTCGCGGTGCGCACCCCTGAGCGTTGGCTGCTGCTCGCCGGCGATGCGTATTTCTATCACCGCGAAATGGACCCGCAGCCTTATTGCACGCCCGGGCTGCGTTTCTATCAATGGATGCTGGAAAAGGACCGCACTGCAAGGCTGCATAACCAGCAACGGTTGCGCGCACTGCGGCAGCAGCATGGTGCGGAGGTGGAGGTGTTCTGTTCGCACGATGTCGTGGAATTCGAGCGCATTGCCGGGCTGCCCGCACGCTTGCCTGCGGGCGCGTTGCAACACGCGCCCACAGCGTGAGCACGTGCGCTTCACTTCGCCAGAACGTGCCGCAGCGCGATCATGCGCCACCAGTGCCGCAGCAGCCACGCGGTGCGCTACAGGAGAAGCACGATGCAGCAGGTTGAAGTGGGCCAGATGGTGTTCTTGCGCGATGGCGAAGTGGGCGTTGGCGCGGTGCGCGAAGTGCGCAGCAACGGGGCCGAGTTGGTGATCAATATCGAAAACGGTGGCGACTTCATCGTGGCCACCTCGGTGGTGCGCGATGTACATTCTGGCAAGGTGATGCTGGACGTGGAACAGCTCCCCGAATCAGTGCGCGCCGCCTTGCGCAAGCCGCACGATAACGAATTGCCCACCAGCACCTATGCGGCCAGCGATCCGCAGGATGGCGCGCTCAAGTAAGCGCGCGTATCAGCTTGGTGATTTGGAAACGAGCGCGTGGCGCCGCCGATTCAGGCAGCGCCATGCGCTCTTCGTTTATTCGGGCAGCAGGAAGTTGCGCGGCGCCGCTTGCGATGCGGTATCGGTGCCCAGCAGTGGGCGATCCGCCTCGTCCTTGAGCTGCACGCCAGAGAGTTTGCGTCTGAACGCCTCGCGCAGCAGGTAGCCGAGTTTGTGGCCAGCCTCGGCATAGCTCAGGCCTTCGCCACGGATATTGGAAATGCAATTGCGTGCCGCATCGGTATGCCCAACACGCGGCGCATAGGTGAGATACAGCCCCAGGCTGTCTGGCGAGCTGAGTCCCGGGCGCTCGCCAATCAGCACGATCACCGCTTGCGCCTGCAGCAGTTCGCCCACCTCATCGCCAATCGCCACGCGGCCTTGCGCAATCAGGGTCACCGGCGCCAACGACCATCCTTCGTGCGCGGCCAGCGCATCGATCTGCTCCAGCATCGCGCCTGCATGCCGAAGCACCGCCAGTGCAGACAGACCATCTGCCACCACCACCGCCAGATCCGCGCCACCGCCATGCACGGCGGTCGTGCCACGCAGCTGTTCGGCCGCCTCATCGCTCAGGCGGCGGCCCAGGTCGGGCCGTTGCAGATACAGATGACGGTCTGATGCCGCGCTATGCAGCAACACGCTGCGGCGGCCGCGCTGCTGCAGCACCGCCTGCAACGGCGCAGGATCGAACGCCAGGTGCACGGCATCGCGCGCCTGCGCATGCGCAAGCTGGAACTCCAGATGCGAAGCGGTCGGCAGGCTGGTGCCGGCTCGCCCCAACGCGATGCGGGCCGGTGTCAGCGCTCACAAGCGTGCCCACGCATCGCGAGGTGGTGTGGTTGGCGTGCTCATCCGCGTTGCTCCGCATCCAGCTGTGACAGCGCCTTGCGAAACGGCGCCGGCATCTCACTGCCCAATTCGAACCGGCCATCGCGCAGGCGCAGGATGCCTTGCGTCTCCAGCCAGTGTTCGAACTCCGGCGCGGGGCGCAGGCCCAGCGCCTGCCGCGCGTACAGCGCGTCGTGGAAGGAGGTGGTCTGGTAGTTGAGCATCACATCGTCCGAGCCCGGAATGCCCATGATGAAGTTGATGCCGGCGGTGCCCAGCAGGGTCAGCAGCATGTCCATGTCGTCCTGATCGGCTTCGGCATGGTTGGTGTAACAGATGTCGCAGCCCATCGGCACGCCAAGCAGCTTGCCGCAGAAATGGTCCTCCAGTCCCGCACGGATGATCTGTTTGCCGTCGTAGAGATATTCCGGGCCGATGAAGCCCACCACGGTATTGACCAGCAGCGGGTTGAACTGGCGCGCCACCGCGTAGGCACGCACCTCGCAGGTCTGTTGATCCACGCCATGATGCGCATTGGCCGACAGCGCGCTGCCTTGGCCGGTTTCGAAATACATCACGTTGTTGCCCACGCTGCCGCGCTGTTGCGACAGGCCCGCGTCCAGCCCTTCCTGCAGCAACGCCAGGTTGATGCCGAAGCTGGTGTTGGCCGCTTCGGTGCCGGCAATGGACTGGAACACCAGATCCACCGGCACGCCGCGGTTGATCGCATCGATGGTGGTGGTGATGTGCGCGAGCACGCACGCCTGGGTGGGGATGCCGTAGCCAGTGATCACCGCATCGAGCATGCGCAGCAACGCGGTGGTCGCGGCCAGGCTGTCGCTGGCCGGATTGATGCCGATCACCGCATCGCCGTTTCCGTACAGCAGGCCATCCAGCACGCTGGCGGCAATGCCGGTGGCATCGTCGGTGGGATGGTTGGGCTGCAGGCGCGTGGACAGGCGGCCACGCAACCCCAGCGTGTTGCGGAAGCGGGTGACCACGCGGGTTTTCTGCGCGACCAGGATCAGGTCCTGCACCCGCATCAGCTTGGAGACGGCCGCCACCATTTCCGGCATCAGCCCCGGTGCCAATGCCGCCAGCGCGGCGTCGTCGGCTTGCGCGCCCAGCAGCCAATCACGAAACCCGCCAACGGTAAGGTGCGCCACCGGCGCGAACGCGGCAGCATCGTGCTGATCGACGATCAGGCGCGTGACTTCATCACTTTCATACGGCACCACCGCCTCGTCGAGGAAATGCCGCAGCGGCAGCTCCGCCAGCGCCATCTGTGCGGCGACACGCTGCAATTCGGAGTGGGCCGCCAGCCCTGCGAGCTGGTCGCCCGAGCGCGCGGGCGTGGCCTTGGCCAGCAGGTCCTTCAGATCGGCGAAGCGGAAGCGCTCGCCGCCGGCACTGAAGGCAAATCCACTCATCCCGCGATACCCCCGGCGTTGGCGCGGCCACGCAAGCTCAGCAGGCAACACACCGCACCGAACAGCAGCAGGCCGACGAAGACCAACGCCACCAGCGGGTTGAACCAGACCATCGCCACCAGGCACACAAGCGCCAGCAGCAAGGCGATCGCCGGCACCACCGGGTAGCCGGGCGCACGGAAGCTGCGCTCCAGCGTGGGTTCGGCGCGGCGCAATTTGAACAGGCTGAGCATGCTCATCACATACATCACGATGGCGCCGAACACGGACATGGTGATCATGGCCGCGGTCAGCGACATGCCCTGAATCTTCACAACGCTGTCGCTGCAGATGGCCGCAATGCCGATCACGCCACCGGCGAGGATGGCCCGGTGCGGCGTGCGGAAGCGCGACAACTTCGCCAGCCCGTGCGGCAGGAAGCCGGCGCGTGCCAGCGCGAAGAACTGCCGCGAATAGCCCAGGATGATGCCGTGGAAACTGGCCACGAGACCGAACAGGCCGATCCACACCAGCATGTGCAACCACGTCGAGCTGTTGCCCACCACCGCCTTCATTGCCTGCGGCAGTGGGTCATTGATGTTGGACAGCTGGCGCCAGTCACCGACGCCGCCGGCAAACACCATCACACCCAGCGCCAGCACCACCAGGGTAAGAATGCCGGCGATGTAGGCGCGTGGAATGGTTCGTTTCGGGTCCTTGGCTTCTTCGGCGGCCATTGCCGCGCCCTCAATCGCCAGGAAGAACCAGATCGCAAACGGGATCGCGGCGAAGATGCCCGAGATCGCCGCCGGCCCGAACTGATTGCTGCCGGCCCAGCCGTTGGCGGCAAAGCGCGTCACGCTGAAACCCGGCGCCACCACGCCCATGAACACCAGCAGCTCGATCACCGCCAGCAAGGTCACGATCAACTCGAAGGTGGCCGCGATCGCCACACCCACGATGTTCAAGCTCATGAAGATCACGTACGCCCCGATCGCGGCGACGCGTGGGTCCAGTGTGGGGAACTGCACATTGAGATACGCGCCGATTGCCATGGCAATGGCCGGCGGCGCGAACACGAATTCGATCAAGGTCGCCAGCCCGGCGAGCATGCCGCCATAGGTGCCGAACGCGCGCAGGCTGTAGGCGAACGGGCCGCCTGCATTGGGGATGGCCGTGGTCAGTTCGGTGAAACTGAAAATGAAGCAGGTGTACATCACCGCCACCAGCACCGTGGTGACCAGAAAGCCCAAGGTGCCGGCCGTGCCCCAGCCATAACTCCAGCCGAAATATTCGCCTGAAATCACCAACCCGACTGCAATGCCCCACAGTTGCCAGGTGCCCAGGGTCGGCTTGAGTTGCTCGTTGCGCATGTCGCACATCTCCTGCAGTCGGGGGAGGGGAGATGAAGCGCGTCGGTTGCCAGGACTGGGCCGCGACACGGACTGACCGTCGCTGGCTGATCGGCCGCTGTCACCGGCAATGATCGACGCTCTCCCGGTTATACCCCAAAGCCCGGCGACGGACACAAGCGCAGCGGGTAGGTGTGGTGCAACGTGGTGGCGTTCCGATCTTTATTAACTTTCCTGATGCTTGACCTCAGGTTCCAGAGAGACAGGCCCAGCTCCCGGTTCCCGGTCTGGTCTGGTCTGGTCTGCGAGTTCAGCATGTCTGCCCTGTGCTCGCGCAGTGGCACTAGCGTGTCGTTGGCTCACGCTTTTAGTGCCGCATAGCCTCGCACGCGCAGCAAATCCATTCGATCAATCGACAAGTGGGTGGAATCACCGACAGGCCGCTGTGCGGCCGCAATTGCTGAAAGCCCCTTTCCCTGCGGGAGAGGGTTGGGGTGAGGGTACGGTTGCTTAGTTAACCAGCAGCCGGCGCGCCCTCATCCGGCGCTACGCGCCACCTTCGCCCGGTGGGAGAAGGGAGGTGTCCACGGGTGGCTGTGAGCGTGCACGGGTTGAGCGCTTGATGCGCAAACGCTGGCATTGCCACAGCCCACA
This sequence comes from Xanthomonas sp. NCPPB 2922, assembly GCF_041520885.1. Taxonomy (NCBI): domain Bacteria; kingdom Pseudomonadati; phylum Pseudomonadota; class Gammaproteobacteria; order Lysobacterales; family Lysobacteraceae; genus Xanthomonas; species Xanthomonas sp. NCPPB 2922. Next base: position 99,660 of record NZ_JBGOFY010000016.1, read on the forward strand.
GCCCACAGCCCAGGCATTCGATCAATCAACAATTGTACGCAATCGTCGACGACACGCTTCGCTGCCGGCAAGTGAAAGCCCCTCTCCCCCCGGGAGAGGGGTTGGGGTGAGGGTACGGTTACTCAGTTAACCAGTAGCAGCCGCACCCTCATCCGGCGCTACGCGCCACCTTCTCCCGAGGGGAGAAGGGAAAAGCCGCCCACTGGCACTTACTTCCCGCGCTCAAGCACCAACAAGGGGTCGATACGCACATCGAACCAATTCATCCCCCAATGCAGATGCGGCCCGGTCGCGCGCCCGGTGGCACCCACCGCGGCGATGACCTGGCCCTGTTCCACGCGATCGCCTACCTTCACGTCGATCCGCGACAGGTGCAGGAAGTTCGAACTGATGCCGAAGCCGTGGTCAAGCAGCAACGTGCCGCCGGTCAGGTACAGATCCGGTGCCGCAAAGGTCACCACGCCAGCGGCGGGCGCCTTGACCGGCGTGCCGGTGGGCACGGCGATATCCATGCCCGAATGACCGGCGCCAGGCTGGCCGTTGTACACGCGCGCATTGCCGAAGCGGCCGCTGATGCGGCCCTGCACCGGCCACACGAAGGGCTGCGCAAAATCGGCGCGTGGGTCGTCGCGATCGCGTGCGGTAGTCACCTGCGCCTGCTCGCGCTTGATGCGCTCGGCAATGGCCAATGGTGGGTTCACGGTCTTTGGCGGCACGCCGTTGACGCGCTCCACCGGCCAGTCACGCGGAGTGACCGCGATGGTTGCGGTCTCCTTTCCACCATCGGCGCGGGTGATCTGCACCTGCAACGGGCCGGTGGCGTCACGGCCGATGCCGAACACCACGCTGCCATAGCCGCTCACGCGCAGCGCGCGGCCGGCGTACTCGACCCGGCTGCCCGCCGGCACCTTGCCGATCACCATCGCCCCTTGCGAGGCGCTGGCCGGAAACACCACGCGCCCGTCTGCAGCGGCGGGCTCCTGCGCGCACACCGGCACCGTGAGCAATGCGCACGGCGCCAGCGCAAGCGCCGCGCCCATCAGCAATGCACGCATCAGCGGTCGAAGGTCAGGCGCTGGCCGGCGGCACTGCCCACCAGCTGTTCGCCGTCCCACACCTGCTGGCCGTTGACCCAGGTCGCAGCGATGCGTGAGCGGAAGGTGGTGCCTTCGAACAGCGACCAGCCGCACTTGGACAGCACCTGTTCGCGCTTGACGGTGAACGGCGTGTTGTCGATCAGCACCAGGTCGGCGAAGTAGCCTTCGCGCAGGAAGCCGCGCTGCTCCACGTCGAACAACTGCGCCGGCGCATGCGCGAACTTCTGCACGATACGGGTGATCGGCAGCTTGCCTTCATGCACGAGCTCCAGCGCGGCGACCAGCGCGTATTGCACCAGCGGCAAGCCCGAGGGTGCCTGCGCATACGGCTTCTGCTTTTCGTCCCAGGTATGCGGGGCATGATCGGTGGCGAGCACGTCGATGACGTCTTCGGCCAAGGCCTCGATCAATGCCAGGCGGTCCTCGGGATCCTTGATCGCGGGATTGCATTTGATCAGGTTGCCCAGGCGCGCGTAATCGCTGCGGTCAAAGCGCAGGAAATGGATGCAGGTCTCGGCGGTGATGCGTTTGCGCACCTTGCCATCGGCATCCACCAACGGGCCGGCTTCGAACAACATCAATTCATCGGCGGTGGAGATGTGCAGCACGTGCAGGCGGGTGTTGTGCTTGCGCGCCAGCGACACCGCCAGCTGCGAGGACTTCAGGCAGGCTTCGCGCGAGCGGATGTCCGGATGCATCTCGGCAGTCAACGCCTCGCCGTACTTTTCCTTGTAGGCAGCCATCGTGGCATCGATGGTGGGGGTGTCTTCGCAGTGGGTGATGATCGGTGTGGGAGCGTCGCGGAAGATCGCATCCAGCGTCTCGGGGTTGTCCACCAGCATATTGCCGGTGGAGGCGCCCATGAACACCTTGATGCCGGGTGCGGTCTTCGGATCCAGCGACTGGATGTGGGCCAGGTTGTCGTTGCTGGCGCCCATATAGAAGCCGTAGTTGGCCCAGGCGCGCCCGGCGGCGGCATCGTACTTGGCCTGCAGCGCGTCGGCGTTCAGGGTCGGCGGATTGGTGTTGGGCATGTCCATGAAGCTGGTCAGGCCACCGGCCACCGCGGCACCGGATTCGGTGGCGATGTCGCCTTTGTGAGTCAGGCCCGGCTCGCGGAAGTGCACCTGGTCATCGATCATCCCGGGCAGCAGCCAGCGGCCGGCCGCATCCACCACGGTGTCGCCGGCAGCCGGCGCGATATGGCTGTCGATGCGGGCGATGCGGCCGCCTTCGATCAGGAGATCGGCGTCGAACTCCTTGCCTTCATTGACCAGGCGGGCGTTGACGATGACGGTTCGGCTCATGGATGGGGTCCTTTGCAGCGGCAGGAAGAGGGGGAGGATGCGGGCGCATCGGGGACGGGGTCGAACCCGCCCGGATGGAACGGATGGCAGCGGCCCAGGCGGCGTGCAGCCAACCAGCTGCCGCGGAGCGGACCGAAGCGGGCGATGGCAGTCATCGCATACTCCGAGCAGCTGGGCGCAAAACGGCAGCGCGGCCCCAGCAGGGGGCTGATGAACCGCTTGTAGAAGCGCAGCAGCGCGATGAGCAGGCGTCCGATCACTTGCCAATGATATGCCACTTGGATTAATACGTGGTTGCCGGGGGTCTGTGGGGTAGGCTATAAAGGCCCGCTTTCCCGGGCCCCGGGGGAACCAAGGAAGAGCGTTTCGTGGCTGCTAAAAAAACTGCACAAAAGGCCGTCCAGGCCGCCAAGAAGTCCGCCAAGCCTGTTGCCAAGAAGGCCGCGGCGCCTGCCGCTGCCAAGCCGGCCGCCAAGAAGGCGACCCCGGCCGCCAAGCAACCGGTTGCCAAGAAGGCACCTGCGACCAAGACCGCTGCCAAGCCGGCGCCGGCCTCGAAACCCGCAGCGCCCAAGCCCGTGAAACCCGTCGCCAAGAGTGCTGCCAAGCCGGCGGCGAGCAAGGCAGCTCAGGCTGCCGCCAAGCCGGTCACCAAACCGGTGGCCACCAAGTCCGTACCGAAGCCGGCCACCACGCCGGCTCCGGCCAAGTCAGTCCCGGTCAAGGCTGCCAAGCCCGCGCCCGCACCGGCCCCCAAGGCCGTCCCTGCGAAGCCGGCGAAGTCTGCGACCCCGTCATCCAAGAATCCCGTGCCCGTTTCGAAATCCTCAGCAAAAACGCCAACCAAAACCGAAGCCCCCGCCAAGCCCGCCGCGACCCGTCCGGTCGGCAAGGTGGCTGTGGCCGTGACCTCCAAACCGTCGGGCTCGACCCCGAAGGCCAAGTACAAGGTCGTCGACTACAAGACCGACGAGACCACCGGCCGCCCGATCCTGCCGCAGGGCTACAAGCCCTCCGCGGACGAGGAGTACATGAGCAAGCTGCAGCAGGAGTACTTCCGTCAGCGCCTGCAGCGTTGGCGCAACGAGATGGTGGAAGAGTCCAAGCAGACCATCGAGAACCTGCGCGAAGAAGTGCGTGACATCGGCGACGAAGCCGAACGTGCCACCCGCGAGACCGAGAACTCGCTCGAGCTGCGCGCGCGCGACCGTGCACGCAAGTTGATCTCCAAGATCGACAGCACGCTCAAGCGTCTGGAAGACGGCGACTACGGCTATTGCGTGGACACCGGCGAAGAGATCGGCCTGGACCGCCTGGAGGCGCGTCTGACCGCCGAGCGCACCATTGACGCCCAGGAGCGTTGGGAGCACCTGCAGAAGCAGCAGGGCGACTGATCACCCGCTAGGGCGATTGTCTCCCGTTGCGACCAAGCCCCGCCCAGTGCGGGGCTTTTGTCGTGGGGGCCGCGCACCCGGCGGTGGCCAAGACAACTTTGCATTCGACAAGGTCCAGCGCCTGCCCGGCAACATCGGTTACGCGAAGTTCCGCTTCTTCGCCTACCCGTATCTGGCGCCGAAACCACGAGTTCGGCGATGGACTTCGTCGCTAATACCGATGCGCTGATCATTGACCTGCGCGATAACGGTGGCGGCGACCCGGCGACCCGGCGATGGTGGCGTAGCTGGCCAGCTATCGGTTCGACACGCGCGTGCGCTTGCACGACATCGTGACCCGCAAGGGCGGAGTGATCGAGCAAGCCTGGACCACGCCGGGTCTGCCAGGGCAGGCTTTTGGTGGCAGCAAACCGGTGTACCTCCTGAGCAGCCAGCAGACCTTTTTGGCAGCCGAAGACGTTGCGTATGCGCTGCAGGCGCTGTCGCGCGCCACGGTGGTGGGCGAGGTCACCGCTTGCGGTGCGCATCCAAGCCGCGGCTTCAAGATCAGTAACCAGGTTGTTGCGGTGGTGCCCTACGCCCGGTTAGTGAGCCCGATCACCCGCGGCAATTTGGAGCGCAGTGGCGTGATCCCCGACGTGGCGGTGCCGGCCGCACAGACGCAGCAGACGGCCTACCGATCAGGCGTGCAGGCGCTGATCGCTAGGGCTGCCAATGAAGGCGAGGCCGCGGGTTTGCGGGCGTTGCTGGAGGACCCAGCCAGTAGTTGTGTCGCGGTTGCGCGCGCATCGAAGCTTCACAACCAA